>CANMDT010000244.1 GCA_947496715.1 Myxococcales bacterium | reverse complement strand
CCCGATTGCACGCCCTGCGAAGGCGGCAGCTTCTGCGCCGGTGGCGCGTGTGGCGGCCTGCCGCCGGGCAAGGCCTACGCCTTTGACGACGCAACCGAGCTGGCAGAGTTCACCACCGGCGGCTCCGCGCCCTGGCTCTGGGATGGGGCTGAGGGACGCACGGCCATCGGCGCGCTCCGCGCCGGCGACATCGCCGCAAGTGGGACAAGCACGCTCACGATCACCGTCGACACGGCTTCGGCCAGCACGCTCAGCTTCTGGGTGAAGACCAGCACCGAGAGCTGCTGCGATAAGCTCCGTCTCTCCATCAACGGCGCCGCAGACGCCACAACCTGGCAGGGCATCGTCGACTGGACGGAGGTAATCCGCCCGCTGCCGGTCGGCCGGAACACCCTTGTGTTTAGTTACACCAAAGACACCAGTCTCGATGCTGGCAGCGATACGGTCTGGATCGATGACCTCGACCTTGGCACGACCGCCGGTTCGAGCTGCGTCGACAACGGCTGCGGCGAGAGTGTCTTCAACGGCACCTCCTGCGTGGTCTGTGAGCCGCAGCCCGATGGCGCATCCTGCGATACCGTGGAGGGTGACTGCACTGCGGGAAGCTGCAGCGCGGGCGCCTGCATCCCCGAGCCCGTTGCCAACGGCACCAGCTGCAACGCCGGTTCGGAGTGCGCTGTGGGGACCTGCCGCGCTGGTGTCTGCGACGGCTCCACCTTGGTCCCCGACTGCACACCTTGCGCGGGCGGCACCGACTTCTGCGGCGGCGGTGTCTGCGGCGGCTCGGGCACCACCACGCTGACCTTCACCGACAGCGCCGATGCCTCTGCCTTCACCTCTGTCACCGGCGCCCGCTGGACGACCGATACTGCCGAAGGCCACGACGGAACCCCTGCCCTGCGCTCGGGTTCGACGGCCGACAGTGCAACCTCGCGCATCCGGTTCACAACGACCGTCTCGGCCGCAAACAGCGAGCTCCGCTTCTGGGTCAAGACCAGCACCGAGAGCTGCTGCGACAGGCTCCGCCTCTTCATCAACGGAACGGTCGACGCGACGACCTGGCAGGGCATCGTGGATTGGACGGAGGTCGTCCGCACGCTACCGCTGGGGTCGGTCACGGTGGAGCTGGAGTACAGCAAGGACGGTTCGCTTACCTCGGGCTCCGATGCGGTCTGGATCGACGACTTCTCCATCGCCAATGGGGCAGCGGGCGGCTGCGCGGCCGGCGCCTGCGGTGACAGCATCTTCAACGGCACCACCTGCCTCTTCTGCGACAGCTCCTTGGAGGGCCTGAGCTGCGATACCGACGCCGGCGACTGCAGCAGCAACAGCTGCACCGGCGGCGCCTGCGTGGCCAACCCCGTCGCCAACGGCACCACCTGTGCGTCAGGCTCGGAGTGCTCCGTGGGCAGCTGCTCCGATGGCACCTGCGCCATCACGCCGCTCTCCGACTGCACCACCTGCGCCGGCGGCGCTGAGTTCTGTGCCGGCGGCCTCTGCGGCGGCGTCAGCAGCGACCTGGCCTACGGCTTTGAGAATGCCGCAGACCTCGCCGCCTTCCGCATGCAGGGGGCAACGCCCTGGGCCCTCAGCACCGTCGCCCCCCACAGCGGAACCTCCGCGATGAAGTCGGGGACAATCGCCGACAGCCAGCGGTCGCGTGCGACGCTGAGCCTCACGCTCGATCGTGCCTCGACCCTCACCTTCTGGCTTCGGACGAGCAGCGAATCGAGCTTCGATAAGCTCTTCCTCGTCATCAACGGCACCGACGACGCCACCACCTGGAGCGGCGACACCGCCTGGACCCAGGTTACCCGTCCGCTGCCTGCCGGCGCCACCACCATCGAGTTCGCCTACCGCAAGGATGGCAGCGGCGCCGTGGGCTCGGATGCGGTCTGGATAGACGACATCACCATCGCCGACGCGGGCAACCGGTGCGCGGGAAATGCCTGCGGCGACTCGGTCTTTGACGGCACAGCCTGCGTCTCCTGCGACCTCTCCTTCGAGGGGCTCGCATGCGAGAACGACCCCACCGACTGCAACCTGGGCGTTTGCGCCGCCGGCCGCTGCGCCCCGCAGGCCGTCTCCAACGGCACCGACTGCGTCGGCGCCGACGACCCCTGCAATGTGGGCGCTTGTGTTGACGGCAGCTGCACCGGCTTCCCCGTCGACAATGGCACAGCCTGCCCCGGCCTCGACGACGCCTGCAACGCCGGCGCCTGCATCGACGGCGTCTGCTCCGCCGTCCCGCTCGACGACGGCACCAACTGCGACACCGACTTCAGCGACTGCCAGGCAGCCTCCTGCGTCGCCGGCCGCTGCCAGCCGCAGCCCGTCGCCGACTGCTCCATCTGCGGCGCTGCGGGCGACGGCCTCTGCGGCGGCGGAACCTGCCAGAGCATCTCGGGCGCCCAGCGCTACGGCTTCGAGGGCTCCACCGCGACGACCCCCTTCACCATGTCGGGCAACACATGGTTCGTCGACACCACCAACCGGCAGTCTGGCGGCGCCTCGCTGCGATCGCCTATCACGGCCGTCAGCACCACCCATTCCGCTTCGCTCTCGGTGACGGCCGGCCCCGGCCAGTCCTACTCCTTCTGGCTGCTCACCAGCAGCGAGCTCAACGCCGACTACCTCACCTTCTCGGTCGACGGCGTCCAGCAGGGCCGCTGGTCGGGCCTTGGCGTCTGGACCCGCTTCGAGGGAGCCCTCACGGCCGGCCTCCACACGCTCACCTGGAGCTACGCCAAGGATGCGGCCAGCGCGGGCGGCAGCGACACCGTCTGGGTCGACGACATCGTCATTGGAAGTTCCAACGCCTGCGGTGCAGACGCCTGCGGCATCTCCGTGCTCTCCGGCGGCAGCTGCGTGGCCTGTGACGCACCGGCGCCCGACTGCACGCTCTGCGACGGTGGGACCGACGTCTGCGTTGGCGGCCGCTGCGGCGGCGTGGGCTCCGAGGGCCTCTTCGAGGACTTTGAAGACAGCGTGACGACCGCCATCACACCCGGCTCCTCGTCCATCTGG
>CANMDT010000243.1 GCA_947496715.1 Myxococcales bacterium | reverse complement strand
GGAGCCGGTGGTAGAGCCGGTCTGTCTCCCCACGCTTCTGCAGCTCCGGCTCCCGCTTGGCGAGGTCGGCCTTCATGGCAAAGTCGGTCTTGGGCAGAAGGATGCTGTCCTTCCAGGAGGCAGTCGCGGTCATCGGGGGTCCGTCAATCGAAGAGAAACATGGAGCGGCAGTCTGCCACGAAAGTGAGCCGCCTGCAAAGGAAGCGAGGGGCTGCGGGCCGATAGACGGCCGACTATCATGGGCAGCCGGCGTAGGTGGGCGCGATGCCGAAGCCGGCGTAGTCGTCCATGGCAGCGACCGAATAAAAGTTCTCTAGCACGAAGGTGCCCGTGCCAGTGTAGGCGGCGACGTTGCAGCGCTGGAAGGTCAGGTTGGCCCACGGCGGCACAATATCGAGCGGCACGACGGCGCTCTCGCCGAAGGCGTCGAGCACCTCGTCGGAGACCGAGAAGCTGCCCGTGGCGTCGGTGTCGCGGTAGAGCAAGAGACGGTCGTCGCCGTTGAAGTTAAGCGCTCCCGTGGTCTGGTTGCAGAAGGAGGCTAGACCGAGTGTGAGACCGCTGTTGCAGACCACATGGGTGTCTCCCGCAGCCACGGTGCCGGCGAGAGGAATGTTGTTGGAGCAGGTCGTCCCGAAGTTGGTAATCACGCAGAGATAGACGCCCGAAAGGCTCGCTGATGGGGTGTCGCAGTTGTGGAGTTCCACCGCCTTGTTGAGGCTGGTGCCCTCCAGATACTCCGAGATGCGGAGGCAGCCGCTCGTCGTCTGAACACTGATGGTGAGGGTGTCGGAGCTGGTGAATCCGGCGGGGTCTCGCACGGTGAGTCGCACCACATAGGTTCCGAGGACATCGGCGTAGAAGGTGGGGTAGACCGAGGTCGTGCTGGAGAACGAGGCGAAGCTACCGGAGGGCAGGCTGTCGAAGCTCCAGCTGTAGGTGAGCAGGTCGCCGTTGGGGTCATACGAAGAGGCTGCATCGAGATAGACGGTGGTCGAGGGGGCCGCGACGGCGGGGCCGCCTGCGATGGCGACGGGGGCGATGTTGAAGATGGAGGTCCGGATGGTGACGACCTGCGCGTCGGAGCCGCCGCGACCGTCTGTAACGGTGACGGAGAACTGGTAGCTGCCTGCCGCCGAAGGCGAAAAGCTCACGCTCGCGCCGGTGCCGGAGAGCGTGGGGAGGGGGTATCCTGCCGGCGCCGTGACGGCTGTCCAACGGTAGGAGAGCGTGTCGCCATCGAGGTCGTAGGAGCCGCTGGCGTCGAGGGTCACCACGTCGCCGACGTAGGCGTCGCGGTCTGCGCCGCCCACGGCCACGGGCGGCCTGTTAGCCGAAGGACAGGCGGTGGCAACGGGCGGGATGCCGATGTTGGAGAAGTCGTTGGGGAGAGCGTTGGGCGCGAACCAGTCGCCGTAGCTCCAATCTCCCACGGCGAGCGCGGGGGCAAGGTTGCAGCGCTGCAACGAGGCGGCTGCATCGAGCGGCGGAACCAGGGGGCCGTCGAGCGGTCCGATGGCGTCGAGGAGGTTGTCTCCCGTGTCGATGCGGCGGTCGCGGAGCGGGTCCTCGAAGACAACAAGCCTGTCGTCGCCGTTGAAGTTGGTCGCCGGCGAGTAGGCGTCACAGCGCGACGCGGGCAAGACGGCCGAGTCGGCGCCGGAGTTGCAGACGGCGAAGACATCGCCCGCAGTCAGGGTGCCTGTGAAGGAGGCTGCCGTGGTGCAAAGCAGCGAGCCGTTGGTGAAGAGGCAGACCGTGAAGTCGGCGAGGTCGACGGTGCCGGTGCCGCAGTTGTAGAGTTCGAAGGCCTGGTTGTTCGAGACGCCGTCCACCTACTCCGAGAAGAGCAGGCAGGGTGCGGAGCTGGTCGCTGTGAGGCCGCCGCCGTCGGTGACCGTGAGGCGGAAGACATAGGCGCCGGAAGCAGCCAGTGTCACCGAGCAGCCGGAGGTGGCGCAGGAGATGGTGAGGCCGGCGCCGCTGGGCTGCGAAACAATGCTCCAGCGGTAGGTGAGCGCGGTTGATTCCGGGTCGAACGAGGCCGATCCATCGAGGCGGAGCGCGGTGTTGAGCGTGACGGTCTGGTCTGCGCCGGCGACTGCGACGGGCGGGAGGTTCACAACGGGACGGGTGACCACGATGTCGAGCGTGTCGTTGGCCGTTAGCCCTCCGCTATCCGTTACCGTGAGTCCGATGCGGTAGTTGCCCGGCTCGGAGGTGCGGAAGACCGGCCGTGGCCCCTCGGTTGGCACGATGCCGAAGGTGCCGACAAGCGGTGCAGACAGGAAGCCCCATGCGTAGAAGAGAACGCCGCCGTCGGGATCGTAGGAGGTGGAGCCATCGAGCGGGATGTCGCGGTTCACCTCGCCCGTGAGGTCGGCGCCTGCGGCGGCGATCGGGGCGACATTGTTCGGGACGCAGGCGCCTGCGATGCAGCTCTCGCCTGCAACGCAGAGCGTTTCGGTGGAGAGGTCAAGGCAACTGTCGGCGTCGAACTGGCCGCAGACAACGACCCGGTCTCCGCTGCAATCGAAGTTGCCGGAGGCGAGACACTCATCGGTGCAGGTCGAGCTGCAGAAACCGGTGCTGCAGCTGGTGCCCGTCGGACAGGGCTCGGTGGGCGAGAACTCGAGGCAGCTGTCGCCGTCGAAGTTTCCGCAGAGTCGAACGCCGCCTCCGTCGCACTCGCCGAGCCCGCCGGTGGCGCATTCGTCGGTACAGGCTTCGACGCAGGCGCCGGCCTCGCAGCGCGCGCCAGCTCCGCATGCGGGATCGGCCGTCCAGGCCGCACAGCCTTCGGCGTCCGCCACGCAGCGCTCCACGACCTCGGCACCGGCGCACCGGGTCTGACCGGCCTCACAGGCAGCCGTACAACCCGTGTCGCTCGTGTCACCGGAGCCGGAATCGGCTGTGTCAGAGACACCCGTGTCATCGGCATCGGCACCCGATCCTGCATCGGCGTCCGTTTCGCCGCTGCCATCCTCTGCCGCATCGGCGCCCACCGCGGTATCAACAGCCGCACCCGTCTCGTTCCCACCGCCAGAGCCGCC
>CANMDT010000242.1 GCA_947496715.1 Myxococcales bacterium | reverse complement strand
CCGCCGTTGCTCCGGTTGTTGCGGAAGGTGAGGTCGTAGCCCGTGAAGGAGCCGTTGGCGCGGACGGCGCCGCCGCCTTCGCCCGTGACGAGACCGCCGGAGAGTTCGAGACCGCTGAGTTCGAGTGCATCCCAGGCGGGGAGGTCGAAGATCCGGTCCTGACCGGTCGCCGCGATGATGGCGCTCGGGCAGCCGAGCACCGCAACGCTGCCCGCGATATCGAGGTCGCCGGTTAGGCTGAGGTCTTCGCCGGCGCCTGCGATGGTGAGGTCGTAGGTGCCGATGGGCAGGGTGACGAGGCCCGCTTCGGAGCCGGCCGTGCAGTCGGCGTTTGCAGGCCGGCCGCTTGCAGTGAGGACAGCCTCACGCAACGAGCAGGCGCCATCGGCCGCGATCTGGTCGACGGAGACGGTGACGCGGATGCCGGCATCACAGCGATCGGCGGGCGCATCGGGCGTTGTGTCTGCGACGGCGGTGTCGTCGGGGGTGGTGTCTGCGACGGCGGTGTCGTCGGGGGTAGTGTCTGCGACGGCGGTGTCGTCGGGGGTGGTGTCTGCAACGGCGGTGTCGTCGGGGGTGGTGTCTTCGGGCGTGGTGTCTGCGACGGTGGTGTCTGCGACGGTGGTGTCTTCGGGCGTGGTGTCCTCATCCCCGGATCCGAGATCGGGGCGAGCGGCGTCTGTCGCATCGGCGTCGATCAGGGCCGGCAGTTCGTCACTTGCGCAGGCGGCGAGGAGCAGGAAGAGAGGCATCGCAAGCGACTTGGAGAGCATCGTGAACCTCGGCAGGCGGGGAATGAACGGAGACGTTACCACGCGCGGCGAGATGATGTCGACGGCGACCGCAGATGTCTGTTGTCGGCGATTGGTGATTGAAGGTCTACCCGCATTGGGTCTAGAAGATTGGCGCAACTTCCTACGCTGAGGTGTTTGATGACCGCGACTCCGCCCGTTCTACCGCTTGCCTTCGGGACCCCCGGCGCCGCGGGTGCCCGTCGGATGCTGCTCCTTGGCTCCGGTGAACTGGGCCGCGAGGTTGTCATTGAGGCGATGCGGCTTGGCGTGGAGGTCATCGCCTGCGACCGGTACGCGGGTGCGCCGGCGATGCAGTTTGCCCACCGGAGCCATGTGTTCGACATGCTCGATGGGTCCGAGGTCCGCCGCGTGATCGAGCTCGAGCGGCCGCACTACATCGTGCCGGAGATCGAGGCGATCGCGACGGCCACGCTGGTGGAGCTCGAGCGAGAGGGGTGGAATGTTGTTCCGTCATCGCGGGCGGCGTCGCTGACCCTCGAGCGGGAGGGGATTCGGCGATTGGCAGCGGAGGAGCTCGGACTCCCGACCAGCCCCTACCGGTTCGCGTCGACGCTCGAGGAGCTCCGCGAAGGAGCCGCCGCAGTCGGGTTTCCCTGTGTCATAAAGCCGGTCATGTCGAGCTCGGGCAAGGGGCAGAGCGTGGCCCGGTCGGAAGACGACCTGGAGCGGTCGTGGCAGTATGCGCTCGAAGGCGGCCGCGGTCGGCAGGTGCGTGTCATCGTCGAGGGCTTCATCCACTTCGACTACGAACTGACCATCCTGACGGTGCGGACACGGAACGAGGGCACCCTCTTCTGCCCGCCAATTGGCCACCGCCAGGAGCGGGGCGACTACCAGGAGTCGTGGCAGCCGCACCCCGTATCGGAGACGGTGCTGGAGCAGTGCCAGGAGATCGGCCGCCAGGTTACCGAGGCGCTTGGCGGCTACGGGCTCTTCGGCGTGGAGGTCTTCGTGGAGGGCGACAAGGTCTACTTCTCAGAGGTCAGCCCGCGCCCGCACGACACCGGCATGGTCACCATCGCAACGCAGGAGATGAGCGAGTTCGAGCTCCATGTGCGCGCCGTGCTCGGCCTTCCGATTCACGCGATCCGGCTCAGGTCTCCCGGCGCGTCGGCGGTGGTGCTGGCGCCGGTCGCCGGCGACAATCCGACATTTTCCGGGCTGCCAGAGGCGTTGGTCGATGAGACCGTGAAGGTGCGCTTGTTCGGTAAGCCCGAGGCGCGGGCCTACCGGCGGATGGGCGTGGTGGTCTGCCAGGGCGCTGACCCATTCGAGGCGCGTGAGAAGGCCATCGCTGCTGCTGCTGCGATTGTCGTCACGGTCGAGCCGCGATGAGTGATCCCGCAGGCGTGAAGAGGCCTTCACTGCGGGAGCGGTTGGGCGCGGGCCCGCTGGTCTTTGACGGCGCGATGGGCACCGAACTGTACCGACGCGGGCAGTTCATCCATCAGTCCTTCGACGGTATCAATCTGACCAATCCAGATCTCGTCGAGTCGGTCCATCGCGACTACCTCGATGCAGGTGCAGAGGTTATTGAGACGAACACCTTTGCGAGCAACCGGCGGCGGCTCCGCAAGGTCGGGCTGGAGGAGCGCCACGACGCGATCCATGCTGCTGCGGTGGCCATAGCGCGGCGCGCCGCGGGTGACCGAGCCTACGTGGTCGGCGCGGTTGGCCCGAGTGGCGAGCGTTGGGACCGGCTCGACGCAGCGGGACGGGCTGCGGCGGTGGACGATGTGTTGGCGCAGGCGGACGCGCTGCTTGCAGCCGGCGTGGATGGCCTGGTGCTCGAGACCTTCCCGACGCTGGCGGAGTGTGAGGCGGTTCTGCGGGCGGTTCGGCCGCGCACGCGGGCGGTTATCTTCGCGCAGATCTCCTTTCTCCGGCATGCCGCGACGGAGGATGGTGCGTCGCCCGAAGAGGCAACGGAGGCGCTTCGTGCAGCGGGCGCCGATGTAGTGGGCGTCAACTGTGCAGACGGCCCCAGCGAGTTGTTCGCCCTTGCGGAGCGCATGGTCGGACGAGGCGTACCCATCTCTGTGCTGCCGAACGCAGGCTATCCGAAGAAGGTCGACGGCCGCATGATTTATATGGCGACCCCGGAGTATTTCGGTGTCTATGCACGCCGGTTTTTGAAGCTGGGCGTTGCGGTTGTCGGCGGGTGTTGCGGCACCACCCCTGAGCACATCCGCAGCATGCGCGCCGCCGCAAAGATGCAGGGTGGCGCGGCGGCGCGGGTCGAGGGTG
>CANMDT010000241.1 GCA_947496715.1 Myxococcales bacterium | reverse complement strand
CAGGCCGCAGCTTGATGCGACGAACTTCATCGCCCCCACCGCGGTCGTCATCGGCCAGGTGAAGCTCGGCGCCGGCACCTCGGTCTGGTATCAGACGGTGTTGCGCGGCGACGTTCAAACCATCGAGATCGGTGCCCGCACCAACCTGCAAGACGGCACGGTGGTGCATGTGAGTTCGGGGAACCACTTCGCGCAGGTAGGCGACGACTGCACCATCGGCCACCGCGCCATCATCCACGGCTGCATCATCGGCAACCGGGTGCTGGTGGGCATGGGTGCGATTGTGCTGGATGGCGCGGTCATCGGCGACGACTGCATCATCGGCGCGGGTTCGGTGGTGACGCCTGGCACGCAGATTCCCGCCGGCTCGATGGTGATGGGAGCGCCCGCACGCGTGGTGCGGCAGCTCCGCGAGGGGGAGATAGCCTTCTTGCCGCTCTCAGCCTTGCACTATGTCCAGAACGCTGCCGAGCACATGGCGATGCTCGCGGAGCAGCGATGAGACGGTTGGCCGCGGTGCTGGCGCTCCTGCTCGCGGGCTGCGGCGCCAGTGCAGCGGCGGTGAAGAAGGAGGCGGCAGAGGCGCCGTCGCCGGCATTGCAGCGCTGCTACGAGGTGGCGGAGCTTCCGCGCATCGCGCAGGCCTGGGGCGAGGCCGATGCTACGGTGGCGGCCTTCTTGTCGTTCGAGGAGGAGCATGCCGGCTGCGAGCTGCTGCTGGTGCCGGCCGACAAGCCTGAGGCAGAGGCTGCGGTGCTGCGCGCCGGGCTCGGGCTGCAACGGCTGCAGATGTACCGGCTGGCGGCGCAGGCCTACTTTTCGGAGCAGGAGATGGTGCAGACCTGCAGCACGCTTCAGCGTGGCCTGCTTGTCGGCGACCAGCTGCGGCCGCTCTTCGATGCTGCGAAGAAGGTGGACGAGGCCACCCTGCCCGAGTCGATGCAGGGGCTGGGCGAGAAGGTCGCGCAGGAGGCAAACCGGACCGCCGGCTTCTTTGTCTTCGCGCAGGGGACGCACTGCGCCTCCAGCGGGAGCGGAGAATGAGGCTGCTCCTGCTCGCAACACTCCTCGCGGGGTGCGGAGGGGCGGCGCGCGAGGCACTCCCGCCGCCGCCCGGCTCGCCGGAACAGGTGGTGGCCTGCGAGACGATGCTCAAGGAGTTCGGGGCTTTCGACCCCAAGCAGCGCACGGAAGCGGAGATCACCGCCATGATGCAGCGTGCTGACGGCGAGCGTGCAGGATGCGCGGCGGCGATGGCCCGTCAGGCAACCACGCCCGTGGAGGCCCTCTTCGCACGCCACCGTGCCGGCCAGTTCGAGCTCCACGCGCTCTCGCTGGAGCGCCACCTGGCCGAGACCTTTGATGGCGGCGCCAACCGGTGCAGCATTGTGAAAGACACCTTCGCGGTCTTCTTTCGGCAGCTCGCCGAGGTGGAGACGGGGCTGCAGCAGGAGTCGCTGACGGCGCGGGAGCAGGCGCAGCTGACCGAGCTCCGCGAGCTGGACCTCAAGTCCATCGACCTGCTGTTCGCCCACGCGCAGGACCAGTGCAAGGACCTCACCCGCTAGCCGCGCCCGCGGCTCTGCTTCTGGAGTGCGTAGAGGGTCTGGAGCGCTTCGAGCGGCGAGAGGGTGTCGAGCGCGAGGGCCTGGAGTTCGAGCAGCGCAGGATGGACGGTCGGCGTTGGCTCGGGCGGCATGGCATCGAAGAGTGAGACCTGGCCGGAGTGGGCCTGGGCCCGCTTGCCGCGCCGGATGATGGGGCCGGAAGCGGAGCCGTCGCCGTCGGCCTCAAAGCCCTGCAAGAGGTGGCGGGCGCGGGCAACGACGGGCTCGGGTAGGCCGGCCATGCGGGCGACCGCGATGCCGAAGGAGCGGTTTGCGGCGCCGTCGACCACGCGGCGGAGGAAGACCACCTCGTTGCCGGTGTCGCGGACCGCCACGCTGCAGTGGCGGGTGGCGGGGCGTGAGGTAACCAGCTCGGTGAGCTCGTGGTAGTGGGTGGCGAAGAGGGCCATCGCCCCGACGCTGTCGTGCAGATACTCCGCCACGGCCCAGGCGATGGAGATGCCGTCGTAGGTGGCGGTGCCGCGTCCGATCTCGTCGAGCACGACGAGGCTGCGGGCGGTTGCGCTGCGCAGGATGTGGGCCGTCTCGCTCATCTCGACCATGAAGGTGGACTGGCCCTTGGCGAGGTTGTCGCTGGCGCCCACGCGGGAGAAGATCTGGTCCACAATGCCGATGGTCGCCGAAGCGGCCGGCACGTGGCTGCCGATCTGGGCGAGCAGGACGATGAGGGCGACCTGACGGATGACGGTGCTCTTGCCGGCCATGTTGGGGCCGGTGAGGATGATGATGCGGTCTTCGTGGGAGAGGCGGGTGGCGTTGGGGACGAAGCGCTCGCCCTCGACCATGGTCTCGACGACGGGGTGGCGCCCCTCGTGGATGTCGATGCCGGGCTCGGCCGTCAGCAGCGGCGGGCAGTAGCGGCGCAGGTGGGAGAGCTCGGCGAGGCCGGCGAGCACATCGAGGTCTGCGAGCAGGTCGGCGGAGCGCTTGAGGCGGGGCAGACGGGCGACGAGCGTGTCGCGGAGCTCGCCCAGCAGGCGGGTCTCGAGGTCGATGCGGCGGCTGTCGGCGGTGAGGAGCTTCTCTTCATACTCCTTCAACTCGGGCGTGATGTAGCGCTCCGCGTTGGCGACGGTCTGCTTGCGGAGGTAGTCGACGGGGACCGCCTCGCGGTTGGCGTTGGTGATCTCGATGTAATAGCCGAAGACCCGGTTGTAGCGGACCTTGAGCGAGGTGATGCCGGTGCGGGCGCGTTCGA
The DNA here is from genome assembly GCA_947496715.1 of Myxococcales bacterium. Taxonomy (GTDB): domain Bacteria; phylum Myxococcota_A; class Bradymonadia; order REDH01; family REDH01; genus CAIWGR01. The sequence continues at coordinate 300 of CANMDT010000241.1, read as the reverse complement.
CGGCCTCATACTGGAGCATCCAGGAGCGACCATCGGTGGTGAGCCGGTGAATCTCGTCGAGGTCGTCGGAGAAGCCGGGCCGGATGATGGGGCCCTCTGCAATGCTGAGCGCCGGTTCGTCGAGGAGCGAGGCGCCGATGGCGGCGGCGAGGTCGGCGCAGTCGTCGATGGAGGCGGCGAAGCGGGCCAGGTGTGGCTCGCCCTCCCCCATCGCGGCGCGGAGGCCGGGAATGGCCTCAAGGCTGCGGCGGAGCGAGACGAGGTCGCGCGGCCCACCCTGCGCGGCCGCAAGCTTGGCAG
>CANMDT010000240.1 GCA_947496715.1 Myxococcales bacterium | reverse complement strand
GACCGTCTCGGCCGGGCAGGCGGGGCTGTCGGCGCAGGAGGCCTGGGTGGGGCAGCTCTCGCTCGGGTCGCAGAGCTCGCCGGGCTCGAGGATGGTGTTGCCGCAGACCGGGTCGCAGTCGTCGTCATCGGCCGCCGAGCAGCCATCGCCGCAGCAGCCGTCGCCGTTCACGCACTCGGCGAGAGGCGCGGTTACGCAGGCTGTGGCACAGTCGGTGCCCTCAAGCCGGACGGTGGTGCAGGAGGCGCCGGCGTCGCAGCTGGTGGGGCAGGCGCCGGGCTGGCCGGCGGCGATGGCGGTGTCGCAGGCCTCGGCGCCGTCGATGACGCCGTTGCCGCAGAGCGCCGGGTCGATGTCGGGCGTCGTGTCGGTAGTGGTGTCGGCGGTCGTATCGGCCGTGGAATCCAGAGTCGTATCTTCGGCCGTTCCCGTGTCGCTCGCGCCGGAGTCGGTCACATTGGTAGAGGCGACGCAGAAGTTGTTGTCACAGACGCTGCCATCGGGGCAGTCTGCGCTCGCACTGCAGACGATGCTACCCGAGGCAGGGGCATCCGTGCCGCAGGCGGCGAGCAGCGTAAGCGAGAGGGCCGCGGCCGAGAGCCCGCCAAAACGGGAGAGGGCCTTGAATGCGACTGAAGCCATGGCTGATTCCATTGAACTGGGGAGAAGAGGCGCAAGATTATCCGCGTAGATCGGCGGGAATCCAAGCGAAATCGTTGCGGAGCCGATGACGCGCTGCGCGACCGAGCCTCCGCCGCTAGCCCCTCAACGGGTTGACTGATAGGCGGACTCGATGGGTAACGAGGAAGACCAACAGCAGAGCGGCGAGGGTGGCGAGGCAGCGGCGCGCGGCCTGCTGTCGCGACTTCGCCAGAGCCGGTTGCTCCGCTTCGCTGGAGAGATCGCGCTCGTGCTCATGGTCGTCGGCGGGGTTCAGGCGTGGCGCGGTCGCGACCTCGCTGCTGATGGCACCCCCGCGCCAGACCTCGCCCTGCGCGACCTGCAGGGCAACCTCCACCGCCTCTCCGACTACCGCGGACGGCCGGTCATGCTCCACTTCTGGGCCACCTGGTGCGGCGTCTGCCGCCAGGAGTTCGGCGCTTTGAACACGGTGGAGGCGGAGCGCGGCGACGCAGTCCTGCTCGCAGTCGCCGAAGATGGCGACGATGGGGCGGCACTCCGCCGCTTCGTGAAGGAGCGGGGCCTCACTTACCCCGTGCTGCGCGGGAGCGACTCCGTTTCGCGACAGTGGGGCATCTCGGTCTTTCCCACCACCTTCTACCTCGACCGCGAAGGCCACATCGTGACCCACCAGATGGGCATGACCACCCGGTGGAGCATGCGGTTCTGGCTCTGGTGGGCCGGCCGCGGCTAGCTCGCGCTGAGCCTTTCGGCGCATCGGCGCGATGAACCACGGGAATGGTGTTCGGCTGGCGAGAGGGATAGTGCGAAGTCTCTCGCGCGCTGTGCAACAGCCATCGGAACCAGAAAATTGGTCGGGCGTCGTCGTAACGGTAGCCTAGGCGACCGTTCCCTGCTGGAGTCCTGTATGAAGTTGCCCCGTCCCCGCTTTCTGTTGCCGTTCGTTGCGCTCCTCCTCTTCGCGGCGGTCGCCGCAGGGTGCGACAGCAACAGCACCTCCTCCGGCGCGAGTGACGCTACGGGCGGCTCGGGCTCCGGTGAGGGCGGCTCGGATGCCGGCGTTGATGGCTCCGGCGAGGTTGGTTCCGATGCTGGTACCGACGCTGCAGATGGCTCGGGAAGCGGCGCAGCCGATACCTCCGCCGATGCCGGCCCCGACGAGGCCGCCGAGGTCGCGGCGGTCTTCGAAGGCAGCGGCATCTTGGAGGTGGTCATCAACCTCCCGGAGGCAGACTGGGATACCCTCCGCGCGGAGGGTCGCACCGGGCTCAACCAGTTCGGCGCCGACTGCCTCGATGCGCCCGAGCCATCGCCCTACAGCTGGCAGGAGGCCACGGTCTCGCTCGACGGCGCCTCTTTCGCGCAGGTCGGCATCCGCAAGAAGGGCTTCTTCGGCTCGCTCGACAGCGACCGGCCCTCGCTCCTGCTCGACCTCGACCGCAACGTTGCCGACCGGACCTGGCACACGCTCGAGCGGCTCACCCTGAACAACAACAAGCAGGACGACTCCGCGCTCCGCACCTGCCTCGCCTACGAGGTCTTCCGCGCCGCCGGCGTGCCCGCCCCGCGCTGCAACTACGCCCATGTCACTGTGAACGGCCGCGACCTCGGCATCTACACCCACGTCGAGAGCGTCCGAAAGTCCTTCCTCCGTCTCCGCTTCGGCGACGACAATGGCTGGCTCTACGAGGGCACCCTCTCCGACTTCCGCGAGCCCTACGACGGCACCTTCGAGCAGAATACCAACGAATCGACGCCCTACCAGGGCCCCATCGACCGGCTCGCGGCCGCGGCCGCGGTACCCGACGACCAACTCATCGCCGCGCTCGAGGCGCAGATGGACCTCGAGGGCTTCTACCGTTTCTGGGCCGCCGAAGTGCTGACCGCCCACTGGGACGGCTACACGGGCGATACCAACAACTTCTTCGTCTACGCGGCGGAGGGCGACGAGCGGCTCCGCTTCATCCCGTGGGGCCCCGACGGTACCTTCCGCCGCCCCTACCTGCTCTTCGAAGATGCGCTGGCACCCCGCTCCGTCTTCGCCACCGGAATCATCGCCCGCCGCCTCTACGGCCACCCCGAGGCGCAGGCCCGCTACCGCAGCGAGCTCCGCAGGCTCCTCGACACCGCCTGGAACGAAGAGGTGCTGACCGCCAAGGTCGCCGCCGACGCTGCCCGCATCGCCCCCTACCTAAGCGCGGAGCAGGCCGCGCTGCAGGCGGACGATCAGATGCAGCTCCTCGACTTCATCCGCCGGCAGCGGGCCTTCGTCACGGAGGAACTCGATGCGACGGCGCCCACTTGGGACTATGACCTGCGCGGCACCATCTGTCTCGCCCCTGCCGGTCAGATCGTCGGCACCTTCGCCACCACGCTCGGCACCATGGATGTCCCCGACGCCTTCGCGGCCGGTTCGGGCACCGTCGCCGGCAGCTTCGATGGGCAGCCGATTGCTCCCGAGGCCATCGGCGCGATCTCCGGCATCGATGGCGCAGACTTCATCATCTCCCTGCCGATGATCACCGACGCGACCACGGTGAACTTCCTCTACCTTACCGTCCCGATCGGAGCGATTCCCGCGCCCGGC
>CANMDT010000239.1 GCA_947496715.1 Myxococcales bacterium | reverse complement strand
CAGGCTTGGGAGCCTGAGCAGGCGCGGGCGCGGGCTTGGGGGTAGCCGCGGGCGCGGGCTTGGGAGCCGGTGCGGGCTTCGGCGCAAACGCTGCCTTCGTCTCCGCAGACACCGCGGCTGGTGCGCGTGGCGCCCGGCGCGGAGCAGCCTTCGGTGCCACCTCGCCAACCTCTCCGCGCGACAGGCCGCCAATGCCGAGCAGCGCATGCAGCTGCGGAATGGTCACCACCCGCTGCGCATGCATCCCCTCCGTCCGAACATGGGCCAGCAGCGGGTCGTAACCGGTGTCCTTCGACATCAGCACATAGAGCCACTCGGGCCGCTCATGCGCCGCCACGCCGAGGTAGTAGCAGATGTGAAAGTCGAGTGAGTTCTTGCCCGGCTTGTCCATGCGGATGAAGCGGGACTGCGTCGGAAAACGGGCTATAAAATCGGGCAGATCGGTCGAGACCCGCTTCTGCGAAGAGCCGACAAAGAACCAGACGTGACAGCCGGCCTGCGCGACCTCCACGAACTCGGTTGGCTGCACATTCTCGTAGTCTACCAGCACCACACATGGTCTCATTCGCACCCTCTTCAGCATCCGCGCGCCGGTGACGAACTCCCCACCCGCAGCAGCGTGGCTGACCTCTACTCCAACTCAGCCGTGCGCGGCTAGCACTGCCGACTTCTGCCCATTCGGCGGCTGACAATCCGCCACAGGGACACTAATGCGCAGACCATCTCGCATCATCGGTCGCCTGTGTCTCAACGCCTCGCCCTCGCACTGCTGCTCCTCCTCACAGCCTGCACCGCGGGCAGCGCTGACGATGGCCCGAGCCCGGCCCAAGACACCACTGCGGACACCACTGCGGACACCTCTGCGGACACCTCTGCGGACACCAGCGCGACAGCGGAGCGCGCAGACCGCGACCGCGACGGCGACCATGTGGACGACGCCCACGACGTCGATCCGGACGACCCGAGCAGAGGCCTCCGCGACGACCAGCCCGCCAACACAACCCGCCTCATCGTCGCCGCCGCACCGACCGGCACGCCCCACCTCGCCGGCGACTTCAACGGCTGGACCCAGACGCCCATGACCGTCGGCCCGCTCGGCCTCTTCGAGGCCACTGTGACGCCGCTCTCGGGCAGCACCTCGCTGCAGTATAAGTTCACCACCGGCGACTGGTCCCGCGAGGAGAGCGGCTTCCGCGGCCCCGCCAACAACCGTACCCTCCCTGCCTCAACGCGGGCAGCAGCGGTCCTCATCCGCGCCTGGGGCAGCGATGCCGCGCCCTCCGATACCGCCATCGGCGACCTCCGCATCCTCTCAGACTTCGACGCACCCGAGCTCGGCCGCACCGCCACCCTCCGCATCCTCCTGCCGCCAGGCTATGCGACCAGCGGGCGCCACTACCCCGTCCTCTACATGCAGGACGGACAGAACCTCTTCGACAGCGCCACCGCCGCCTTCGGCACGGAATGGCAGGCCGACGAGGCCGCCTGGGTCGGGCAACTCGAAGGCGCACACAGCGGCCTCATCATCGTCGGCCTCGACAACGCCGCGAGCCGTTCCTGCGACTACACTCCCTTCACCGGCGCCGTCGGCTGCGAGACCGGCACCCCGCTCGCCGAAGCCTACGCCGACTTCGTCGCAGGCCGCGTGAAGCCCTACATCGATGCCACCTACCGCACCCTCTCCGAGCGGCAGAACAGCTTCGTCGGAGGCAGCAGCCGCGGTGGCCTCGCCGCACTCGTCACCGCCCTCCGCCACCAGGAGACCTTCTCTGCCGTGATGGGCCTCTCCGCCACCACGCTGGCCTCCATCACGGGCGGCGACTTCGCCGCCTACGCCGCAAGCCACCCGCGCATCGCGCCCATCCGTTTCTCGCTCGACTACGGCGACGCGGAGGTCGTCTACGACCACAACGCAGACGAGCTCATCGGAGCGATGAACAGCGCCGTCACGGGGCTCACCGCGGCGGGCTTCGATGCGGCCTCCATCACCACCACCATCATCCCAGGCGCGGTGCACAACGAAGCCGCCTGGGCAGCCCGCCTACCCGGCCGCCTCGCCTGGCTCCTCGACCCGACCGCGCCCTAGGCGAAGACCAGCTTCAGGCCGATCGCACGCAGCTCTTCACGCTCGCCCTCCAGGTCGGCCAGCGTCAGCGGATGCGCTGCCAACCAACCGGCCTGGAACGTCAGCGTCAGCGTCTTGCCCCGGGCCCGCGCACCCGCCAGCACCACCGGCTCCTCTGCCCGCTCCCGATGCAGCAGTACCGCCAACCGGAGCAGCACGGAGAGACGCCGGAGCAGCTCCGCCTCATCGCGGCTATGCGCCTCGAAGCTCTTGTCTGCCAGTGACTTCCGATGCGAACGGATCAGCTGCGCAAGCGCCCCCTGCTCGTCGCGCGAGAAGCCCGGCATCTCGGAGTGCTCCAACAGGTAACCACCATGCTTGTGGTAACCCGAATGGCTGATGGAGAGCCCCACCTCGTGCAGACGAGCCGACCAGGTGAGCAGCTCCGAGGCCTCCTCGCTCTCGAGCGACCAGGCGCCCTCCACCTGCTCCCGCAGGAAGACGGCAAGCGCCTCCACACGACCGGCCTGGACCTCGTCCACATGATACTGTTCGCTCATGCGCCGAATGGTGAAGTCGCGGATGTCGTCATGCCGCAACCGCCCCATCTGCTCGTAGAGCAAACCCTCGCGCATCGCCGCCTGCGTGTACTGCAGCCGCTTGATGCCGAGCGATTCGAAGAGCGCGATGAGGATGGCCACGCCGCCGGCAATAATCGGATGCCGGTCGCTCTTGAGACCCTTCATCGAGAGCCTGTCGGTGCGGCCGGCCGCCTCGAGCGCAGCCCGCACCTTCTGCAGCGAGGCCAGCGTAATCCCGCTCGTGGCCCAACCGTTGGCACGCACCACCTCGTCGATGGCACCGATGCTGCCCGACGAGCCAACCTCGCTCCGCCAGCCCTGCTCCAGCAGCCGGTGACGGGCCGCCAGCATCTCTCGCTTTGCTGCCAGCACAGCCTTGTCGAACCGGCCCGCGCTCAGCTCTCCATCGCCGAAGAAGCGGAGCGAGAAGCTCACGCAGCCCATCGAGATGCTCTCACACAGCTCCGCCTCAAAGCCCCGACCAACGATGCACTCGGTGCTGCCGCCGCCGATGTCGATGACCAGGTGGCGGGTGCGGCTCGACGCAATCGTGTGAGCCACGCCGGCGTGAATCAGCCGCGCCTCCTCCTGCCCAG
>CANMDT010000238.1 GCA_947496715.1 Myxococcales bacterium | reverse complement strand
GAGACCGCCGCCGACTGCGCTTCCGGCATCTGCGACGACCGCGGCCGCTGCGAGGCTGTCTCCGATCTTCCCAAGGGCATCGCCAGCCGGCTGCCGCTCGCGCCGCCCGTCACCCGCATGGGCGCCGTCCAGCTCCTGACACCCACCCAGACCTTCATCGATGTTGCGCCGGGCGCGACCGAGGTCACCTTCACGCTGCGGACCAGCACAGACACCTCGCAGAGCGGCGGCATCGCCTACCGGCTCTACTCCGCCGCCATGCCGGAGCTCAACGGCCGCGTCGTCATCAACGACGAGGCCACCGACCACACCATTACCCTCCCTGTCGGCTACGACGACCTCATGGCCACCGAAGGTGGGCAGGTCGATGTACAGGTCATCACCCCCATCGGCACCGTGCCGCTCATCCTCAAGACGGTGCTCACCGTCGCAGGCCGCTACGAAGGCACCCTCCGGCTCGACGGGCTCGGCACCGAGATCCCGATCTCCTTCGGCATCCATGGAGACATGGGCGCGCTCGGCACGGACGTCTCCAACGCCTTCCTCGTGGTGCCGGCCGACGCGGCAGCGCTCTTTGCGCCGGTCGCCCTCTCGCAGATCCCCGCCGCCAACCTGACCAAAGAGGTCCGCCGCCCGCTCGTCTTCGACACGGCCGTGGGCTACTGGACCACCACCTTCGTCAACGCCTACGACATCCCCGCTGCGGAGGTCTTCGGCGAGCTCGCCGCCACCCAGGTGAAGCGGTCGCTCCGCTTCGAGCTCAAGGTGGAGAGCGACCGCACCATCACCGGTTCGGTCGCCGACACCTGGACGGGTCTCTACGATGCGAGAGACTCGAATGGTGGGCCGATCGTTGCCGACGTGCTGCTGGGCGGCAGCTTCTCCATGAAGAAGACGGGCGATCAGCCCGACACGACAGACGCAGCCTACGGCGTCACGGCCAACAGCCCCGCGCCGGTGCTGCAGCAGTTTGCGCCGAGCGCCGGTTGTATGGCTGCCGCCGACCTGCTGCCCGAGTGCGACGAGCGGATTTCCACCGCCGGCCGGCTCGCCTGTTCCGACGGGCTCTCGGCTGTTGCTACGCCGAGCAAGACGCTGACCGAGGTGGTGGCGGGGCTCCTTGCGGGCGACCTCTACGAGGGCAAGAGCTTCCAGGACTTCCTGCAGGAGTGCGCTGCGGGCACCATCTCGCTCTGCGTGCCGAAGCCGGAGGCCAACTGCGCCATCCAGTGGAAGGCCTACGCCTTTGATGCCCATCCCAGCGGCTACTCCGCAGACAAGGAGCGGCTCTGGGAGAGCTTCGGCAACCTGCTGCTCGAGACCACGGGCGGCCCGCAGCTGGGCGCCTTCTTTGTCGACACCGACCTGCGCCGCGACTGGCTCGAGAACGCCAACTACGGCTCGACGGCCATCACCAGCGCGGCTGCCGCGCAGCTCAACGCCAACCTGATGAGCGAGTATGTGGAGAAGGTGGTGGGTCCCAACCAGGCGGCACTCCGCGGCTACCTGCAGCCGGCAGCCTTTGCCTTCCTGAGCCGGGTGCCCGACACGCTCGATTCCATCGACCAGCGCGACCGGCTCCTCATCTCCATGGTGACGAGCTGGACCTCCACCGCCGATGCGATCGCGCTCGCGGCGCAGCGGTGGAACGAGATCTACCGGCTCGACAACGAGCGGCGGGCGAAGGCAGCCGAGCTGGCTGCCAAGCTGGGTGAACTCTACCGGTCGGCGGCGGTCATCATCCAGCTCCATCAGGAGGCGGGCAAGGCAGCCGAGGCTGCGCCGATCGCGACGGGGCTGGGCAAGCTGATGTTGCGGTATGAGGCGCTTACGCTCTCCTTCAACGAGCTGCTCTTTGCCCGGGATGGCGAGGTGGCGATCTCCTCCTCGCTCGACCCGACCCAGGCGGCGCAGGGGGTGGTGGCGCAGCGCCGTGAGACGGCGCTGGAGTCGATCGCCGATGCCTCGACGAAGGTCGATGGGCTGCTCTCGACGCTCTTCGAAAACGACCTGCGGAACACGCAACTCTACATCAACCTCAACAACGCGGTGTCGGAGAGCCAGCGCAACCTTGCGGCGCTCTGCGGCCTGCCGCGGAACTGCAATCCGCTCAACCCCGACGATGCTGCAAATGCCTCCTGCGACACCGCCTGGCAGGGTGGCCTCTGCGGCTTTGAGGTTCCGAAGGGCAACCCGCTCCGTCGCACGCCGAAGGAGGTCAACTACGAGTCGATCAACACGCCGTCGGAGGCCGGCCTGGCGGTGCGGCGCATCTCCGAAGCGGCGGCCAGCGCGAGCAACATGGTAGATGTGAGAGCTGCGATGATCGCCAAGCGCGATAGCTTCAAGGCGAACTATCAGGCCTTCGCCACCGCAAAGACAGCCCGTGTTGGGGACCGGGTGAAGGAGATTAAGGCGGTGGAGGCGGCCTACGTGGCTCTCAGCGCGGCGCGGGGTGGCACGAATGCCAAGATCCAGGCCAAGGTCGACGAGTCGGTTATCGAAGAAACAGACCAGCAAAATGCGATAAATGTCGCGGCAACGGCAGTTAATGAACTTCGAACCACGTCGACCAGCATCCAAGGCAAGCTGCTCATCACCGAGAAGGTCTTCAATCGCATCTCCGCGACCACGGATCGGCTCGCGGACTTCGCCAAAAGAATCACCACCGCGATATCGGAGTGCCCGCCGAAAATGGTTGGCTTCGCAGCTGATGTGTTGTCTCCCATCCGTTGCGCCATCCAGGTTGCCGGCGCCAGCCTTCGCATGTCCCTTTTAACTATCTCGACCGCAGCCGCGATAACGGCCGATGCTGCGGCGACCACCCGGGAGATCACAGCCCTGAACTTTGATAACAGGGTGGCAGCTGCGGAGACCGATGCGAACCGGCTCAACGAGGAATATGAGACCCGCATCGACAAGATCGACCTGGAGATCTCGCGTCTGGCGCTGGAGTTCCCGGCACAGCATGATGCGCTCGAAGGGGTGCGCGACCTCTGGTTGATGAAGGAGCGCCATCGCGTCGAAGTGGCGCAGGAGCTGATCGAGGAGATCCGGCTCGACCGCGACGAGCACGAGTTCTACCAGGAGCTTGTGGTCTTGGGGGGCGAGGTGGCGAAGGCGGCTGCAGCGCTGACCTATGCCGAGCTCGACTACAAGCGGATTGTTGCAGCGGCTACACAGGAGCGGGCCGAGCTGGTGCGCCGGCGGTTGCAGCGGGAGCAGATCTCGCAGCTCATCGGCGGCCCGCAGGCTGTCTTCTT
>CANMDT010000237.1 GCA_947496715.1 Myxococcales bacterium | reverse complement strand
ACGGCTCGGCAGCGCGCTCGGCATGGTCAGCATCGCCTCGCCTTCGCGGCCCATCGTGGAGCGGGCGACGGCGGCTGTGGCTGCGCTGCAGGACGATGAGCTGAGCTTCGAGCGGGCGCTGCTGGCGGCCTCGGTCGCGGAGGGAACGGTGGGGCAGTCTGTGGCGACCGAGCTCGACGGGCTGCTGGCGCGTCTGGCCCGTGAGGGCGCTCGCGGTGCCACGCCATCGCAGGAGCTGGTGCGGGGATTGCTGGCCGCCGAGGGGCTGCTGCCGTCGCTCCTCGATGCCCGCTGCATGCCCTCGTCGGCCGCGGATCTGGCCGCGCTGGAGCAGTGGCGGGCGCTGGAGTTGGCCATACCGTCGCACCGGCTCGCCTCCCGTCGAGAGCAGCCCGATGCAGCCTCGCTCCCCATGACCGGCCGGCAGCCTGCGCTGCTCGCCTTTGCGATCGCCGTTGCCGCGCTCCACGGCCTTCCGATGCCCGCGCTCCCCGCCACCTTCGAGCCGGGCTGCGACCTTACCAGGGTCCGGCTCGTGGCCTCGCTTGCCGGCGCGAGTGCAGCGGAGTGGAGCCGCGACAGCGACGGCTTCGAGGCGGTTGCTGCCACCTGGGGCATCCCCACCGCCTGGCTGCAGCGGATGACCTCGGTCGCCTACCTGCGCGGCGACGGGCCGCTGCTCGCGCTGCTGGCCCGGACGGCTCCCGCCAGGTCTCCCGTCCACGCCCTCGCGCTCGGAGCGCAGAAGCAGTTCCCTGCGATGGCGGCGGCGGTCGCGGCCGGAATCGACGGTCCGCTCGGGCTTGCGCGCTGGTGCGAGGCCGAATCGCTGCGCCATGCAGGCAAGGCCAAAGCGGCCGTTGCCAAGGCCTCCGAGGCGCTCGCCACCGATGGCGCCCATGTGGGTGCCCTGCTCACCCGCGCGGTCTCACGCCTCGCCTCTGGCGCAGAGGAGGAGTCGCTCGCCGACCTTGCCCACATGCGGCTCCTCTACGAAGAGCATCCCGTCTATGGCGGCTGGGTCGACCGGCTCGCCCGCCGCCTCGACCCCGGGGCCATCCCCGCCGGTGACATTGAAGAGGAGAGCCCGTGACCCAGCAGCCGTCCATCGACCATCCCGCGCGCGTCGTCGCCTGGATTGCCGACCTTACCGCCCGCTTCCCCCGCCGCGCCCCCGCCAGCCCCGATGAGCTCGGGCTGCAGCAGTCACTCGCAGAGCGCTACACCGCGCAGGGGCTGGAGGTGTCGTGGCACCGCTTCTCCTTTGGCACCCACCTCTACGCCAACCTGCTGCTCCACTTCGGCCTCGCCGTGGTCGCGACCGGGGTAGGGCTCGGCCAGCCGCTCGTGGGCGGCCTGCTCCATCTGCTCGTCGCGACCTCCTACTTCTTGGACTCGACCCACCGCGCCTTTGCGCTCCGGCGGCTGCTCCCGTGGCGGCCGTCGCAGAACCTGATCGCACGGCTGCCGGCCACCGGGGAACCGCTCCTGCGGGTCGTCATCCCCTGCCACGCCGATACCGCCTACACGGGGTTCATCTTCTCGCCCCGCATGGCGGAGGGCGGCGCCAAGGGGCCCATCACCAAGCCGCTGGCGCTGGTCACCTACCTGCTCTTTGCGCTCGCTGCGGCGGAGCTGGCTGCGGCTGCCACGGGACGCCTGCTGCCCTGGTGGCTCGCCCTGCCGCTCACGGTTCCGGCGCTTCTCGCCGCCCTCGGCAACCTCGATGTGGTGCTCCGCAACCGGATTGTCCCGGGCGCCGCAGACAACCTCTCCGGCATCGCCGCGATGACCATCCTTTCAGAGCGGCTCACTGCGCGCCGCGACCCACGGGTGGAGTACAACTTTGTGGCGACGGGCTGCGAAGAGGCGAGCCTCGGCGGCGCCACCATGCTGGCCCGCGACAGGCAGGCGGAATGGCCCCGCGAGAGCACGCTCATCCTTGTGCTCGACGGCTGTTCGAACGGCGACCTGCGCTACCTCGAGGAGGGCGAGATGTTCATCACGCCCGTCGCGCCGGAGCTCGTTGGCTGCATCGAAGCGGTTGCGGCGAGCGATGGCCGGTTCGCTGCGATGAAGAAGCTGCCGGTGCCCGTCGGTGGCAGCGATGCGGCCATCTTTGCCGGCCTCGGGTATGCGGCCGTCGCGCTCTCCCGGGTGGATGCACGGACGAGCGTGCCGCGGGAGTATCACCTGCCCACCGACACCGCCGACAGGCTCAGCGGCGACGAGATTGTGGTCTCGTCCGACTTTGCAGAGCGGCTCATCGAGCGCTGGGTTGCATCGCGCATCGGGGCGCCGGACGCGATGGTTGGCACAGGGAGCGGAGCCTGATCATGGAGCAGCAGATGGCGACGGGAGCGGTGCGGCGGTTGGCCGGTTGGAGCGGTGCGTCGCCGCGTGGCACGGGCGCCGCGATCGGTAGCTTTTGCCCCATGGATGGGGCGTTGTTGGCAGAGGTCGAGGTTGCCGACGCGGCCCAGATTGCGGCCGCGGAAGCGCAGGCCGCCTCGGCCTTTGCGGTCTGGCAGCTGGTGCCTGCGCCGGCGCGTGGCAGGTTGGTGGCGGCCATCGGTGCCGAGGCGCGGGCGCGGAAGCAGGCGCTGGCCGCGGTCATCACGCTCGAGGTTGGCAAGACCGTCAGCGAGGCGGAGGGCGAGGTGCAGGAGTGGCTCGACATGTGCGACTTCGCGGTCGGCCTGTCGCGGCAGCTCTATGGCCTGACAATCGTGAGCGAGCGGCCGCAGCACCGGATGATGGAGCAGTGGCATCCGCTTGGTCCGGTGGCGGTCATCACGGCCTTCAACTTCCCCATGGCGGTCTTTGCCTGGAACGCGATGCTGGCGCTGGTCTGCGGCGACAGCGTGGTCTGGAAGCCGTCGGAAAAAGCGCCGCTCTGCGCCCAGGCGGTGATGGAGCTGGTTGCAGAGGTCTGCCTGCGCGAGGGTGCGCCAGAGGGGCTCTGCCAGTGCCTCTACGGGGGCGCTGCGGTGGGCGAGGCGCTCGCAGCTTCGCCGGTCTATCGGCTGGTCTCGGCGACGGGTTCGACGGCGATGGGACGCCGGGTCGCCGCGGTTGTCGGCGGCCGCCTGGGCCGCTCGCTGCTGGAGCTTGGCGGCAACAATGCGATGATCGTGGCGCCGAGCGCGCGGCAGGAGCTGGCGCTGCGGGCAGCGCTCTTTTCGGCGGTGGGGACGGCGGGGCAGCGCTGCACGACGCTGCGACGGCTGCTGGTGCAGGAGTCGATCGCGGAGGGCTTCATCGCGCGGCTGACGG
>CANMDT010000236.1 GCA_947496715.1 Myxococcales bacterium | reverse complement strand
GAGGCCGTTGTCCGCACCCTCACCGCCAGCATCCCCGGCGGCGTCACCTGGGAGCAGAAGGAGGGCCGGCTCTTCGGTCGCCCCTTCGTCGCGCCGCGCATCAACGACCCCCGCCTCTTCCTCATCCCCACAGACGGCCTCTTCATCTTCACCCGCCCCGAGTTCATGGCGCCGCTGCTCGACGGCGCGCCCGACCCGGGCCAGGTAAAGGGCGCCATCGAGCGGGCCAAACAGCCCGAAGGCTCCGGAGACGGCACCCCAACCCTGCCCCGCCTCTCGCCCAAGCTCACCCCGCCACAGCTCGGCGGGCAGACGGGCCCCACCCAGCCACAGCTCGAGATCCGCGAGGGCAGTGGCCTGCCCCCCGCAGCACCGCCCATCCCGCCCGCAGCAGCGGTGCCCGAGCCCCCCATCGGCGACAGCAAGCCGCCCATCAAGGCAGACGGCTGGATCGCCGGCCTCCTCGAAATCGCCGACTTCGGCGGCGCAGGCGCGCTCGGACCAGCCGTCGACCTCACCGCCCGCGGCTTCACCCGCTTCCGCCTCCCCGGCGTCGGCAACACGCCGCTCCCCGACTCCGCCCACCTCGTTGTCTCGGCCGACCGCGACCCCGTCGTGAACGGCCGCCTCGTCTTCAACAAACCCGAAGATGCAGACGCCTTCATCGCCGCCTGGCCCCGCATGATCCGAGCCAACGAGACCGCCCTCTTCCTCTTCGGCCTCTCCACGCCGCTCGAGAAGACCACCTGGCGGCGCGAGAAGAGCGAGGCAGTCTTCCGCCTGGTCATCCCCAAGAGCCTGCTGGTCAGCCTGGCGCAGACCATCCCGGCCCTCATGGAGTCGCGGAAACAGCCGTAGCGACTGCTCCTCGTCACTCGTCTAGCAGGGCGACATCGGAGCCCTTCACGACCATGAGGCGCGTTCGGTGCGGACGAGCGTGTGAGGAGCGCCCCTATGGCTAGCTCGATCACCGAATGGCAGCCATCGGCGTTGGGCCCCGAACGTGCTGTTGAGTGCGTGACGCCAGCACGAAAGCCTTCGCCATGCCGCGCACTGGCTTCGCGCAGCAGCCCCCAACGCATCAGCGGTCTGGTGGTTCGACAGGCACGGATGACGATGACGACAATGATCGTGGCCGCCTCCAAAAACGCGAAACCGCGCCCCAAGGGGGCGCGGCAGAGGCGCGAAGACCGGAAACGCTTGGCCTAGGGGCAGGTCAGGGTCGATACACCGAAGTCCGTGATGCCAGCAACCGGGCTGCCAGCAGACGCCGACGCGGCGGTGTAGGCCACGGCAGCCGCATAGGCGCTACCCGTCGCACCGGGCGTGGGGAAGGTGGTAGCACCAAAGTAGGTGCCACAGTTCGCGCGCCGGACCGAAATGTCGCCCCAGATGTTGGTCGCAGGCCTCACGGCAAACTCCCCGAAGGCGTCGAGCAGGATATCTGCCGTTCCGGTCTGATACCCAGTCGTCGCGTTCCCTTCCTTGTAGAGCGCCAGACGATCGTCTCCATTCCAAGTGGCCGACGCCGAGGTCTGATCGCAGGCCGAGGCCATGCCAAGCTCGGAAGTCGTGGTAAATGAGGTGTTACACACCCGATAGACCTGCCCTGAGGCCAGCGTCGTGGTTGTCGTGAGCGCGATGGCGGTCGCCGGCGTCGTCGCCGCATTCACAGCGACTCCCACAACATATCCGTTCAGGCTGAGGCTGGCCGAACCGCAATTCTTGATCTCAACGCCCTTGTTGAAGCTCGGACCCTCGAGGTACTCGGTGATCAGCAGGCAACTCATCGTGGCCGCGCCCCAACCCGTCGTGGAGCTTGCGGCCGTGACGCCAGCCGTTCCGCCGTAGGTCCAGGTCACACCGCCGTTGCCGGAGTAGCGCCAGCCGTAGGAGAGGTTGGTCGAGGAGGGCGGCGCGAGCCAGGAAATCTGGTACTCGTCATTGTTATTGGCGCCCGATGTCGCGTTCCAAGTGACCCCGGTCGAGGTCCAGGTGGTCCAGCCGCTTGGAGCAGAGCTCGCCGCGCCATAGCCGAACTGGGCAACAACATTGCCGCCTCCCGTGAACTGAGAGCTCGTCGTGTTGGTGCCGCCCCCGATGTAGACCTGACCATAGATCGTGGTGGTCTGGCCGTTGATGGCGCTCAGCGTGGTCGGGAACTGAAGGTTTCCGTAATCGATGGTGTAGGCCGTGCCCGACGTGTTGAGGTTGTCGCCGGGGGCGTTGATGCCGGTGCCCGTGGTCGAGCCGTCAGTGTCGCAGTAGGTCCAGGTGACGCCGCCGTCGCCCGAGGCGCGGAACAGGTAGTCGTACCGGCCGGTGGCTGCAGGCGTGGTCCAATCAATCTGGTACTCGTCGTTGTTGTTGCCGCCCGATCCCGCGTTCCAGTTGACCCCGGTCGACGTCCAGGTGGCCCATCCCGAAGGAGCAGTGCCATCCAAGCCATATCCGAACTGCATGCGGATGTTGCCCGACTGGTGGGCCGGGTTGCCGTTGCCGGTGTACTGCGTGCCCTGGCTGTTCGTCTTACCCGCGAGGTAGACCTGACCGTAGACCGTGTTCGACGTCGACACGCTGCTGTTGATCGTGGTCGGGAACTGCGTGTTGCAGAAGTCGATGGTCTCGCCGCTGGTCGTGAAGACACCGGCCTTGGTCGAATCGTAGGTGGTGCTGAAGGCGTTGCCCGTCATGCAGTAGGTCCAGGTCGTTCCGCCGTTCGTGGAGGCACGGAAGGCGTAGTCAGCCGCGCCAGGCGTTGAGGGCACGGCGACGCTTGCGCGGTACTGGTCGTTGTTGCCATTTTCGGAGTCGTAGGTTGCATCAACCCAGTTGCTCCATCCGCTGGCGTTGCTGCCCGTCGCGCCCGAACCGTACTGGAACTTCACGTTGCTCCGCGCGTAGGCGCCCAACGCGTTGGTGGCATTGGCGATGAAGAGTTCGCCGTAGATGGTCTTCGGGCCATCGCCGAGCGTCGCCGTGGTGGTGGCCGACAGGTTGGCGCAGTAGCCAATGACGTCGGCTTCGCAGGCGTTGCCATTGGTGTGGTAGCCGGTGGTGCAGCTGCCCGGCACAAGCGTGCAGGTGCCCCAGGCGCCAGACGCGTAGTTCTGCGTGCCTGAACCATTCGCGATGGAGCAGGAGCGGGTGTCGCTCGCGCAGGCGCCGAACTCGATGTGGTAGGTCGCGTCGCAGGCGCTTGCGGTGCAGGTGCCCCAGGCACCCGACGCGTAAGTCTCCGTCGCCGCCGTCGCGTTGGGAGCAATGCAGGAGCGGGTGTCGCTCACGCAGA
>CANMDT010000235.1 GCA_947496715.1 Myxococcales bacterium | reverse complement strand
GCTCGCCGAGGGTGCGGAGCGCAGCGTCGAACTGTCGCGAGGCGGCCTGGCCCGTCGCGAGTGCCTCGAGGAAGTGGGGATTACGACCGACGGAGCTGTCGATGGCGCGGATGCGGAGGAGCGTGTCGACTCCTTCCGCATCCATGTTTGCGTCTGCCAGAATCTGGACCCGCAGGCGGAGGAGGTCGATGTTTCGATCGAGGCTGTGGCGGGCCATGAAGACATCGAGTTCGCGGAGCGCATCGGGGAATCTACGCTGGTGCCGAAGGGTCTGCACGCGCTCCCCGGTCGCGTTGATGTCGGGTGGGGCACCGGTGGAACGGTATCCGCCGCTTGAACTGTTCGAAGCAGAACCGGACGACGAGGTGGAGCTCGATGGGCCGGAGGTTCCAGAGCGCATCAGGAGGTCGCGCGCCTGGGCAATCTGCTGGAACTTCTCCCGCATCACCTCCTGCACGTGGCTCGCCTGGGTGGCATAGAGGTCGGGGTGATACTTCTGCGATTCGCTCCGGAAGGCGCGTTTGATCTCCTCGTCGGAGGCGCCTCGCTTGAGTCGCAGCAGGCTGAGTGCTTCGTCGGTTGTCACGCGTTCTCCCCTCCGTCGGTCTGTGTCAGCAACGCGGTCAACAGTTCGAGGCCTTTGGGGTCGATGCTGACTGGCGCGTTCCGCAGCGAGACTACCGCAGCGAACATAGAGGAGGCAAGCAGGCTCCGGCCCTCTGCTAGGTCGGCCTCGGTTCGCAGCGGATTGGGCTGCCCCTTCTTGAGGTCAGCCGCACGGTCTTCGATGGCATCCTCGAGGATGAGGAGGTCGCAGAGCAGGCCTCCAAGCTGCGCCGCCCATGCTCGCAGCGCGGGAGATGGCTCGCTGCTCGGCGCGACCGCGAGGATGGCAAAGGCCCAGGCCGGTCCGATGCGGCTGCGCTCGGCGGCGAGGTAGCCGCTCAGGTCGGAGCTGGCGGCCTGCTTCGCGGCGAGGGCATCGGGGTGGAGGGGGCTGCGCTGGTCGATGCCTAGCGCGGCGAGCGAGCGGTCAAGCTCGTCTCGAATGGCGAATCCGCCGAGCAGGTCGGCAGCACCGCGCCGGTCGCCGTCGATGCGGTGGTCTGCTAGCATGCAGGCCGCCAGCCAGACCGAGAGGTGAACGGCCTGGGTGAGGAGCTCGGGTGGAGCCTCGAGGCGATGAACCGGCAGCAGCGGCACCCCCGTGCAGGTCGCGTTGCGCTGCCGCTCGGGGAGCGGTCCTCGCATCGCCAGCCCCAGCAGCAGCAGCCATTCGGCCTCGTAGGAGAGGGCGAGCGAGAGCCGGCGCCCGCCCGTCTCACGCATGGCGACGCAGAGGGTGCAGTGGAGCGCGCGGGACTGGTCGCGGAGCTGCCGACCAGCGGATTTGGAGAGGCGGAATCTGCCGAGCATGGGGTCTTACCACTACGGAGAGGGTCTCTTATCCGACTTTGTTCGAGATGCCATCGGTGGTTGAGTCCACGTCTGCGTTGGAGGTAGCGACCCAGCCGCGCGGGATGAGGGGGCGATGCAAAGCGTTTGGGTGCGGATCGGTCACCGAGGCTCACGAACGCACTCTTCCGTGACCGCCGTAACGCGCCAGCCGCCCTCTTGTGCGGCACGCCAGAGGGCGAGGTCCAGCGGGGCGAGGCCAATGGCGCAGGTTTCGGCAGGGATTCGCGGGCCGCATTGAAAGCGAACGACGGTCTGCTCGAGTTTTGCGGTGCTGCCCGGGAAGACGACCCGGTAGCTGCCGGAGAAGGATTCGCGGGCGATGAGTTGCCCGTGGCGGTCGGTGATTCCGATGGTGAATGAGAGGTTTGAGAGCGTGGTGCTGCTCTCGTTCTTCAGGCTTACAGTCAGGATTACCTGTCCACGCCGCGTCGCTGACTCGAAGTTCGGGAGGAGGTCGGCCTCGGCGAGCGAAACAGCCGCGCTCGTTGATTGCTGCTGAGGAAATCTCCCAACGTTCGGAGTCTGCGTCCCCCCGCGGGGGTCGCGCCAGACGAGGGGCGGCGTCGGTTCAAAGGTCGGGCGGTAGTTTGTTTCGGGGTCGGCCTCGTAGGGTTCCTCCGCGTAGGGATAGGCATCGTCAGGGTCTGGCCAGAAGGGCTGGGCGAAGGCGGACGCGGGCAGCAGGCATAGGAGGGCGAGGAGGAGTGGAATGGTCTGGCGCATGGAAGGCATTCGTATGGACTCGAAGGTAGAGGAGAGGGTGGTGATTCGGAGGTCACCCGCGGGCCTTCGCTTTCGCGGATTCTTCCAGGTTGGTGCGCCTCAGACGCGCGCTTGATGCGCCTGCTGAGCGATACGGATTCAGCGTACGATGGCACTCCATCCGACCGCGCTCGGTCCGTCGAAGCCGGGGCGATAGGTGCAGTCCACGATGGGGTTGGGTTCGTTGTCGGTGGGGGTGATTGAGGACACCGCTGACTGTTTTTCTGCGCGCTGTTGGGGCCAGGAAAGAGTGAGCGTGGGGCGTTTCGATTGACGAGTGGGCATTGAACCAACTCTCCCGCATTTGTCTCGGATGCCGCGCTGTCGGGCCCACATCGTGACGGATTCGCCAATCAGTCTCGCTTGTTTGGTTTCGCTGAGAAAAACGCGCTGAAGATCGCGCTCGCGACGAGGAAGAATGGTTCGACGATGGCCCTGACGATGGGACCGAACGTCTCGACGAAGAGGAAGAGGACCAGCGGAGGCAACACAAACACAATGCTCGAGAGACGCATGATGACCACGGCAATCTCGGCTGCAGCGGCCGGGAGAGAGGCGCGCAGAGAGGCCTCAAGCTCGTTGAGGATTTGATTGACCGCGTCCGAGAAGACGTCGGAAGCGAGCTTCTTTGGCGATTGGTCAGAAGACATAGCGGTTCCCCTCTTCGTGTGGTTCGTCTGCGTGGCTTGCCCAGCCGTCTGACGTGCGAGGGTGCGGCGCTTCACCTTCCCCTCCGAGCTGCCGTCTAGCCGTTCGGTTCACCACCGCCAACTCCCCACACCCCTCTCTGCTTTACCTCGTCCGCGGGCAGGTGTATCGCGGCTAGAACGTGTTCTAGAGAGCACGGACCAACCGGTGAGCAGCTCGCAATGGTCGGGTGCATGAGAGCCCGCGCGGGGAAACGCACCACTTCAACGCACCCAGTGCGACACCTCCCCGTCTCGCACGAGGTCGCCGTCGCGGAGGCGGGATAGAAGGGTTTCCGACACAAACTCGACTACGCCGTCGCCGTCCAAATCGGCCGCGAAGAGGATACTAGGGTTTTTGCTCTCGTGGCGGAAAGGCTTGAACTCACCT
>CANMDT010000234.1 GCA_947496715.1 Myxococcales bacterium | reverse complement strand
GCGCGACGAGAGCATCAGCAGCCAATCCACCTCCGCATCGGCATTCGCCCTGAACGAACCCGTGTTCACCAGCGCAGCATTCAGCCGCTCGGCGCACTCCTGATAGGCCTCCCGCTCCTCGCCCTTCAGCGTCAGAGGAACCGCCACAAAGAAGGTCTGTACCTGCGCCTGCGACACCGATGCGCTCAGCAGACTGCAGAGTAGCGCAAGCCCAACGACCGAACACCACCGGCAGGCCAAACCTAGCATCGAACGCTCGCTCTTCATCGCCGGTCCTCCCCCGCCAACACAACCGCGACCGCTCTACTCGGCTAAGGGCGGCGCGGCAACGCTGGGGCGCCCTTACCGCAGCAGCAACCGCCGCGGGCAAATGCTCGCGCCTTAGTGTTCGCCGGCTAGTGGCCACTTCCGACGTGAATCGGTTCAACAACCTAACTGCGCTTGGAGGTTTCACCGTCCCAGGCAACCGCTTGCTCCCCCCGTTCTCAAAGGCGGCGGATTCCTGCGGCGACGGCCGAAAGGCGATTGAGCGCGGGGCTCTGCGCTGCTATCTCGCCCACACCTAGCGGATACGAGGGAGGGGCCATGTTGGAGTTGCGAGAGGTACTTGTGAGCGCCACGACGGAACTTCGTGATGTTCCGTCACCGATGATGAAGGCCGCCGTGGCCAGCGTTTCAGCTTTTCTGGCCGAGTCTGCCTACCGAGGCGACGACCGACTCCGCGTGGGCCTGGTGGGCGCATTCAACGCAGGAAAGTCCTCGTTTGTGAACGCCGTTGCGGGAAGAAGCGTTGCGGCGGTCGATGCGCTCGAGATGACTGGATGGGTGGCTGTGTACGGAGAGGCCCCTGCAGACGCCGTAACCCTGATTCGTGAGAACACCGGACCGGAAGAGATGTCGCTCGCACACTTCGTCGCACAGACGGAGGCACGCGCTTGGACGAGCGATTTGAAACGTTCGATCGTCGCCGTACAGGTCGGCCTGGTAGGATTTCCCTCGGGATTCACGCTCGTTGATCTGCCAGGACTCGGCGCAAGTCGCGAAAATGAAGCTCGCATGCGCGACGCGCTGAAACTCGTCGACCTCGTTCTATGGATGTGCGACCTTGAGTCGGTGGGCGAGATCCGTTCGGCAGAGCTCGTTCGTGAGCTTCGTCGAACCGGTGTCCCCACGCTTCTCGTCGTTACGAAGGTCGATCTCTTGGATGAGCCTGAAGAGGAGTTTCCGGAGATTGCAGCGCACGTGGCGCGGCGGGCCGAAGTCGCCGAGCAGGAGGTCATCGGACTCACAACGCTCGCGTCGAACGCAACGGAGAACTCCGGCCCGCTTCATGCCTTCCGGACAGAAGCGTTGCTGGCACGAATCCGTGCGGCTGTTCCGCAGACCCTCGGTCTTCGCGTGCAAGCTGCTGATGGACTGCTCAGGTCCGCTGCAGACACCCTCGGCATAGCCCTCGAAGCAGAAATCGCCGACCTCCGCTGGCAGCGGCAGGCCTACGAGGATGATGTCGAGAAGTTTCGCTCCGTCGCAACCCATGTAGCGCATGAACTCCAAGACTTGGTTGGCGAAGTTGTGGGCTCGTCGTTGTTCGCGAACCGCTCCGACGCCGTGTCCCGTCTCGCTGCCGGCTTCGAAGAGCACGGAGATACCGTGAGCCCCGTCGCCATCATCGGGGCCGACCCACTCGCTTCGGATAACATGAGACGGGTGCTAACCGTGGCGCTTCAACGCATCGAGGCGCAAGAACTTCGTGCGTGGTCGCGTTACGCGGAGAAGGGTGACCTGGGTGCTCGTTTCTCCGATAACACGGCTGAACTGCTTGCTCGCGCGATGCACGGACACTCCCCCACCGCGATGGTTGTGGGCGGCGGACGCAGTTCGGGGGAGCACGAGATGAAGGTGGGAATGGCGACGTCGCTGCTCACGGCAGCAGGTGCCACCGTGTGGGCAGCAGCAGCTCCGACAATCACCGCGGGCATGGCACTCTCGGGCATCGGACTGCCGATTTTGGGAATTGGCGCGCTCGCAACTTGGGGAGTGAAGACTTGGCTGCAGGGACAGAAGGCGCCGACTCGTCCTGCCGCAGAGGCATGGGTGAATGAAACCATCCGCTCGGCGACTTCGGCGATTCTTTCCGCAGGCCTCGGTGCGACCATCGATACCAAATCTCAAGAGAGAGCGGTGCAAATTGCAGCCGCCGGACATCCTTACGCATCTTCCACCGAGGCGGCCGCGCTTCTCTCGAAGCTTGAGGAACTCAAGGATTCACTGGCGCCGCGCCGCGCGCTCCCCTGACGCCAGAGACCCGGAACGAACCGCGACAGTGGGGCCTCACGCGATACCCTACCGCTGAGGCTGCCCAGGCGCAGCCACCCTGTGACATGAAGCGGCGAGTCAACGAATGAACCAGCACATGAAGAAGCGCACCGTCGGCCAGGTAGCTGTCGGTCAACCCGGGGGCGTAATCGCAAACCTTCCGACGGAGATTCCGACCTCTCTCGGAGAAATCGCGAGTCTCTACGCTGCGCTTCGTGCCGCCGCTGCAGAGCACGGTTTCTCGGAAGCAGCGGAGCGTCTTCGCCACCGTCAACTCGATGCAGCCTCGCCCGCACTGGTGATGGTCGTGGGCCGCGGAAAGGCTGGGAAATCAAGTCTAATCAACAGTATGCTAGGTCGCGACCTCGCCGATGTAGGGCGTGTTCCGAAATCATGGACCATCGATATCTTCTCGAAATCGAGTTCGGAAACAGGGACGCTCCGCTTTCGAGATGGAACGGAGCGAACCTATCCCGTAGTCGCAGCGCGAGAAGAGAAAGAACGCCACAAACCGGCGGAGGACAATGCCAACCAGGATGGCACCTTCGAACGCACGAACCTTACTGACGTGGTGTGGAATGTTGATGTTGCCTGGCCACCACCAGGTCTGTCGCTGGTTGATACCGCGGGATTGTTGCAGGACCGGGGAGACGTAGCTCGCGAGCGAATCAGCCTCTACGGCGCAGAGGGGCTGGAACTCCGGTTGAACGACCCCTTCCTCTACTTCTTCGGTCGGGCGGACGTTGTCCTATGGTGCGTGCACGCGACAAAGGTGGATGAACGGGACTCGCTCGAGATGCTTGCTTCCGCATTGGAACGGCTCGGCGGACACCGCCCGCACGTGCTCGGCATTGTGACACAGTGGGACCGCGTAACGGAAGAGGACCGGCCACGCATCCTTGCGCGCTGCCGCGAGCTGTATGGAGGGATGGTAACAGAATGGGTGCCCTGCAGCACCAAAGTGGAGGCATCGAGTCCGTTCAGTCCCGCAGCACTCCGCCGACGGG
>CANMDT010000233.1 GCA_947496715.1 Myxococcales bacterium | reverse complement strand
GTTGCCCGCTGCAGCGCCCCGAGCTCCTGCGGTCCCTCGCCGGCCGGTTGCAGCACCACAGGCTGTGGGTTCATGGAGACCTGCGACACCTCGGTTGGCTGCTCCCCCTCCGCCTGCTCCTGCGACGCCGAAACCGGTAGCTGGATCTGCACCGACGACTGCGGCGGCGGCACCTGCGTGCCCAACAGCGACTGCGGACCCTCCCCCGCCGGCTGCTCCGTCACCGGCTGTGGCTTCGGTGAGACCTGCGACACCTCGGTTGGCTGCTCCCCCTCCGCCTGCTCCTGCGGAGCAGCCGGCGGCTGGTTCTGCACCGACGACTGCGGCGGCGGCACCTGCGTGCCCAGCACGGGCGAGTGCAGCTCCAATGCAGACTGCACCGGCGGCCTCGTCTGCGACGTCGCAGGCGACTTCTGCCGCCCCATGTGTCTGGTTGACTGCTTCGTCGCCGACCCAGTCTGCGGAACCGACGGCGTCACCTACATCTGTGGTGTGCCCGATGCCGAATGCCGCGGCATCCCCGTCGCCTACGACGGTGAGTGCCTCGCCGGCGGTGGTGGCACCGACGGCGACCCCTGCACCACCGACAGCGAGTGCAACATCGGCCTTGTCTGCGAGGCGGGCAGCTGCTCCACGGTCCTCTGCCCCCGTATCTACGCCCCCGTCTGCGGCACCAACGGCGTCACCTACGGCAACAGCTGCGAGGCCCGCTCCGCCCATGCCACCGTCGCCTACGACGGCGAGTGCCTCGCTCCCGGCACCGAGGGCGACCCCTGCACCGTCGATAACGAATGCGCCCTTGAGCTCGTCTGCGAATCAAACGCCTGCAGCGTCAACTTCTGCTCCTTCATCTACCTGCCCGTCTGCGGCATCGATGGCATCACCTACAGCAACGCCTGCAACGCCCGCTCTGCCCACGTGGCGGTCGCCTACGACGGCGAATGCGGCACCGCGCCGCCCGGCCTCATCGGCTGCTACTCCGACACCGACTGCGCGCGCGGCACCTTCTGCTCGGCCGCTACCGAGTGCCTGCCCGACCCGAGCTGCCCGAGCTGCTCGGTCTGCTACGGCTACTGCCGCTAGGCCTCGTCGAGGAGCATCGCCGCGAGCTGTTCGCGGTGGTGCTCCGTTGAGCCCAACAGCTGCTGGCTGGCCCGCGCCCGCTTGAAGTGCAGGTGGGCCTCATGCTCCCAGGTGAAGCCGATGCCGCCCATCACCTGGATCATCGAGCCCGCCACCCGGTAGTAGGCCTCCGCAGCGTAGGACTTCGCCAGGCTCGACACAGAGAGCAGGTCGTCGCCGCCGCTGTCGGCAGCCCACGCTGCATACATCACCGCCGACCGGGCCGACTCCACCTTCACCAGCATGTCGGCACACTTGTGGGCGATCGACTGGAAGGAGCCGATCGGCCGACCGAACTGCACCCGCACCTTGGCATAGTCCACGCTGATATCCATGCAGCGCTGGGCGCCGCCGAGCGCCTCTGCAGCCAGCAGAATCGAACCCCGCTGCAGCACCCGAGCAAGCGCCGCGGCGCCGCCCTCCGCGCCCACAATCACGGCCTCTTCGGTCACCGAGGTGTTCACCTCCAGCATGGCCAGGTTGCGGCTCCGATCCATCGTCGGACGGTTCACCACCTCCACCCCCTCGTGGTCGGGCGTCAGTGCAACCAGAAGTGTCCCCGCGTCGCCCTTCGCAGCAACCACCAGCACGCCGGCAGCAGCGCCCTCGATGACCTGACCGGCACGGCCCTCAAGCCGGATGCGACCCTCTTCCATCCACCAGCGGAGCCCTGCACGCCCATCGGGCTCGTAGGCCAGCGAGGCGGCGACCGTGCCCTCTGCGATCTGAGGAAGCCACGTCGCTGCAGCAGCAGACTTCCGCCCCTCGCCCAGCGCCATCGCACCCAGCGCCGTCGCAAGCAGGGGCCCGGGCGCGACCACACGGCCCAGCTCCTCCATCACCGAGGCGAGCGTCACGATGTCGAGCCCCATGCCGCCAAACTCCTCGCCGACCAGCAGGCCGCCGAGCCCGAGCTCCGTCGCCAGACCGGCCCAGATCTCTGCACCTGTGCCCTCTTCGTAACAGGCCTCCGCCGCCTTCAGCTCGCCCGAGCGAACAAGAAAACGGCGCACGCTGGTGCAAATGGACTGCTGATCATCGTTCAAGCCAAAGTGCATCGGATTCCCTGCCGGTTTGGGTGACACCACCTCTGCTCGTAGGCTAGAACATGTTCCAATCCTCCCGCAAGGGAGCACCCGCCCTGCGACCTGCCGCGAGCCCTGCCATGCACCGCCACCTCTCCCCGCCCGCGTCGGCAGCCGTCGTCCCCCACCTGCTCGCAGGCCTCGCCGCCGCGGCTCCCGACGCCCCCCTCTTTGTCGAGGGCGACCTCGTCCTCTCCCGCGCAGACCTCTGGGCCGACACCGTCGAAGTCGCCGCCGCACTCATTGCAGACGGCTTCGGCCACGGCGACCGCGCCCTCATCTGGGCCCAGAACCGCCACGAATGGATGGTCGCAGCGCTCGGCGTGCAGCTCGCGGGCGGCGCAGTCATCCCGCTCAACACCCGCTTCAAGCAGGCCGAGGCCGCCTACATCGCCCACACCGCGCGCGCCTCGCATGCCTTCGTCGCCGCCGGCTTCCTCGGCGCCGACTACCCCGCCATGCTGGCCACCGCCGAGCTCCCCCACCTGCGCCGCATCGTCTCCTTCGACGACACCGCCGCTGCCGACCGCGTCGAGTCCTGGGCCACCTTCCGCGGCCGCGCCACCGGCTGCAGCCCCAGCGCGCTGAAGGAGCGGTACGAGGCGCTCTCGGGCAGCGACCTCTCCGACATCCTCTTCACCTCGGGCACCACCGGCCGCCCCAAAGGGGTGCTCTGCACCCACAGCCAGACCCTGCGCGTCTTCGAGACCTGGGCCAGCGTCGTCGGCCTCCGCGAAGAGGACCGCTACCTCGTCGTCCCGCCCTTCTTCCACACCTTCGGCTTCAAGGCCGGCTGGGTCGCCTGCCTGCTGCGCGGCGCCACCATCTACCCGCTCCCCATCTTCGATGTGGAGGCCGCGGCCGTCGCCATCGACCGTCACGCCATCTCGGTCATGCCCGGCCCGCCGGCCCTCTACCAGATGCTCCTCGCCCACCCCGACCGGGCAAGCTGGAAGACCTCTTCGCTCCGCCTTGCCGTCACGGGCGCCGCCGCCGTCCCCGTCGAGCTGGTCCACGCCATGCGCAACGAGCTGGGCTTTGAGACCGTCCTCACCGCCTACGGCCTCACCGAGACAACCGGCGTGGTGACCATGTGCCGCCGCGAAGACAGCGACGAGGTCATCGCCAACAGCTCCGGCAGCGCC
>CANMDT010000232.1 GCA_947496715.1 Myxococcales bacterium | reverse complement strand
CAGCGATTAGGTGATGTGGTGACCGATGCGGAGGTTGCCCTGCGTGTAGGTCTGGAAGGGATCATTGGGGAGGATACCCACGCCGAGCGTGAGGTTGGTCTGCCCATCCTTCTCAAACAGGCGGCGCTGGATGACCCGCACCTGACGCTGCTTCGCCCAGAACTCAGCCTTGTCGTCAGACTCGGAGGCCAGGGGCGCGGCGGGCGCGGTAGCTGCCTCCTCTCCGCCCTCCTGGGCGTGGGCAGAAAGCGGAAAAGAGGCCACGGTCGCAACCGTGGAGAAAACAACAGCCAGTCGGGTCAAGAGATGCATTCTCTCCTCTCGAACGAAATCGGGGGACGAAGGACGGCGAAACCGAAACAGGGATGAAAGTTGGTACCGGCTCATAGGCAAGCCCCCGAGCCTTCCGGGTCGGGTTCGCCCGAAGCGGTGCACTTCAGACAGTCGTTAACACCCTCGACGCAGAGGCAGCCGTCGGCCGGCTCACCACCCACACCAGTCGAGCAGAACTCAGGGCCGCGCTTGAAGAGCGTGAGCCGGTTGTCGCCATCGGCCGAGTAGGCGAAGTCTACCGACTTGACGCCCTTGTTAACGAGGGCATCGCCCAGGGTGACCGCCATGGTCGTCGCGACGCGGTAGGTGCCGGCAGGCAGGCTTCCCAAACCGCCGACAACCACGCCCAACTCGAAGCCACCCGCGATGTTGTTCGCGATGGCGGAGTAGGCCGACTCGAAGGCGTCGGGGCTGGAGAGGTACTGATAGCTACCGCCCGTCTGGCAGGCGATCTGGGCGAGGTGGTCGATGGGGCCTGAGGGGCTACGAAGACCACCATCACCCGGGTAGTCGAGCTGCAGCACATGAACCTGCGCGCCGGTGCTCAGCAGCGCCGACACCGCGGTGTCGAAGTTCTCGGTGTTTGGGTTCGAGCCATCGTCGCGACCATCGGTGACGAGGACGATGTGCTTCTTGCGGCTGTTGGAAGCGGCGCCGAGGATGGAGGCACCGTTGATGAGGACGCCGTAGTTCGAGCGGGGGCCCTGCTGAGAGGTGTTCTGGACCTGCGCGAAGAGGCCATCGACGACCGGGTTGGGGCGCTGGATGTCATTGACCACGTCGCCGTCTACGCGGTTGAAGCAGGTATCGGGGGTGGAACCGTCCGGCAGAAGCTTGAGCGTCAGACCTGTGGGCTCGTTGAAGTAGCCAACGCAGACCTTCACGGACTCGTCGAGGTCGTTCGGCAGGTTGGCGATCTGCGCCAACCGCGAGGTCAGGTAGTAGGCCGACGAAGTACGAGACTCGTTCGGGTCGCTCTGGAGAGCGGGATTCGAGGTGCCATTCGGGTTCGCGCCAAGAATCGTGGAACCATTCGAGTAGAGGATGAGCACATCGTGCGTGTAGCGTGTCGGCGGACGGGTCTCGACCAACTGACGAGCCGTGATCGTACCGAGGGTTGTCTTGAGCTGGCAGACACGGGTGGTGTCGCCCGATGTCTGAGCGCGTGCGCGGAGGTCGCAGAGCATGCCGTTGCTGCAGTCCGCGTCGGTGGCGCATTCGACGTCAGGCGCGGGATAGATAACCGCGCGGTTGCTCGGCGACTCAGCCAGCGCCGCAAAATCCACGCTGGCCGCGTTGAAGTTTTCAGGCACCTTCACCTCGAACCGCGGAAGCTTGCTGCCCTGCCGGATGGGCAGCGCCGGCGCGGTGGTTGTCATGGCGAACTGGATGCGGACACCCGACTCGTCGCTCACGCCACAGGCTCCTTCAAAGGGGAGTGCACCGGTAGAGTAGACTTGGCCCAACTTTGCCGGGTCCGAGGAGATGTAGATCGATGGCTTGCAACCGGTCAGCGCCACGAGGCAAAGCGCCATCGCGGCTATCGCGGCGGTCACTGCCGATGCGCCCCTTCGGCGCGTCCAAATACCCTTTCGCAACATGTGAACTACTCGCGTTGTGCAGGTCTAGGAACCAGCCCCAATCATCGCAGACGGATGAGGGCGCTCACCCCCTACCCAACCGTCCCTCCGTTTTCAACCGCGATCAGCAGCCGCGCTGTCGACATCCCAAGTGGGCTCCACTAAGCGCCCACCGTCCGTTCGCACGGTCAGGTAGCTCAGTCGGTAGAGCAGAGGATTGAAAATCCTCGTGTCGGGGGTTCAATTCCCTCCCTGACCACTCCGCAACAGCCCGAATGTCCCCCGAGGTCATTCGGGTTTGTTCGTTTTGCCCCACCCCCCGAGCGGGGCGCCACTGCTTGCCTCGGCGACGTAGCTGGAGCATGGGCTGCGCTCCTCGAGCCCCGAGGCGTAGCCGCACTACTCCTCCGTTACGGAAGACTCCGCCTCATCGAGCGCTGCCTCCTCTTCCTCCTCGGCCCCGGCCTCTGCGAGCAGCTGCGCCGACGGCGCCTTCTTGGACTTGAGGCCGAGCTTCTTCATCTGCTCGCCCTGCCGGATGAGGTTGGCGTTGCCGGTAAAGAGCTTGCCCCGCGCGTCGCTGTAGGACTTCTGGAGGCTCTCGAGCTGTCGCCCAACCTTGTCGAAGTCTTCGATGGCTCCCTGCAGCTTCTCGTAAATCTTCACGGCGGCCTCTGCGATGCGTGCCGAGTTGAGGTTCTGACGCTCGACGCGCCAGATGCTCTCCACGGTCCGGAGCATGGCGAGGAGCGTCGTCGGGCCTGCAATCAGGATGCGCTGTTTGAAGGCATCCTCGAAGAGGCTCGGCTCCCGCTGCGCGGCCAAGATGTAGGCCGGCTCCACGGGCAGGAAGATGAAGATGAGGTCGAGCGAACGGACCTTCTTGAGCCGGTCGTAGGGCTTGCTGGCCAGCTCGGCGATGCGTGCCTTGACCGCCGCCACATGGGCCTTCGCGGCGACCTCGCGCTCTGCCTCCTCCTCGGCCGCGGTGAAGCGAGTGTAGGCGTTGAGCGAGACCTTGGCGTCTACGATGATGTCCCGCCCGTCCGGCAGGCGAACCACCACATCGGGCCGGAAACGCTCGTCGACGCCGTCGTCGCCCTCGGCGTTGTCGGAAAACTGGGTGAAGTACTCGTGTCCCTTGCGGAGCCCGGAGGCCTCGAGGACGCGTTCGAGCACTAGCTCGCCCCACTGCCCCTGCTTCTGCGTCGAGCCGCCCGTGAGGGCGCGGGAGAGGGTCTCGGCCTGGGTGGAGAGGCCGGTGTGGGCGGCATGGAGCTGCTTCACCTGTTCGTCGAAGCGGACGGCCTTCTCGATGGCCTCCTTGTGGGTGGTCTCGACGGTCGTCTTGAAGACCTGGAGCTGCTCCTTGAAGGGGTCGAGAATCTGCGCGAGGTTGATGCCGTTATGTTCCGTGAACTTTGCGGTTTTCTCTTCGAGGATGCGGGTCGCGAGCAGTTCGAATCGCTGTGT
>CANMDT010000231.1 GCA_947496715.1 Myxococcales bacterium | reverse complement strand
GGTGGCGCCGCAGGCCTGGCCGCAGGGGTTCTCAAAGACATCGTCGCCCGCCGCGCAGTCACAGGCGGCCACGCAGGCAAAGAAGGCCGCGCAGGGGCCACCAATCTCGCGCGGAAAGCCGCGACCAAACGCCGCCTGCCCCTCCGACGCGCAGGAGCGCACGCCACACTCCGCCGGCGCACCCCCAAAGATGAACTCGTTGTGGCAGTCGAAGGTCAGCCAGCCATCTGTGCTGGTGTCGGTTGCACCGCTCGTGTCAGACCCGCCGCCGCCGTCGCCCGTGTCGGCCGCGGTATCGGCCGCTGTGTCGGCAATCGCGTCGGAATCGGTATCGGCCGGCTCGGTGTCAGCCGGCTCGGTGTCGCCGCTGCCAGCGCCGCTGTCCTCCACGGCTGTGTCGGTCGCCGACCCGTCGGCCACATCCGCTGCATCGGTGACCGACGCGCCCGTGTCGCCGCCGCCGCTACCGTCCTCCGACGACTTCGTCAGCGCATCCTCACCGCATGCAGCCAGCAACATTACCGCTGCCAATCCGCTCCACTTCGCTGCACCCATCACAACCTCCAATTGTAGCACGCCCGACCGACTACCCCTCATACCCGCGCGCGGTCAACGCCCGACCGCAGACGCTGGTTGCCCCCACCGCCCCACCTCGGTATCCCCAACCCACCTCCCGCGTGAGTCCTCATGTCTCTGACACTCGCCTCCTGGCTGACCATGGTCGGCATCTCCATCGCCGTCACACTCGTCACCTACTGGGGCATGTGCGGCGCGGTGCACTACCACTTCTACAACCGACGCCGCGCCGAGGCCGCCCACTGGAAAATCCAGCCCAACCGCATGCCCGACGACGCCACCGTCCGCCGCGGCTTCTGGCTCGGCTCCGGCAACATCCTGCTCGGCGCCCTCATCGGCGGCTCCTTCGCCGCCTACGTTGTCGGCGGCGGCCCCAGCATGCTCTACATGCAGCCCACCGACTACCCGCTCTGGTGGCTTCCCGTCAGCGGCATCCTCCTCGCCCTCATGATGGACGCCGGCCTCTACTACAGCCACCGCCTCCTCCACGGCCGCTGGCTCTTCCGCAATGTCCACCGCCACCACCACAAGTTCATCGCCCCCACCATCTTCACCATGACGGCCGTCCACCCCGTCGAGTTCATCATGCACCAGAGCGTGCTCCTCGCCTGCGCCTTCATCCTGCCCGTCCACTGGGGCGTCTACGTCGCCGTCATCCTCTACACCTACCTCATCGGCGCCATCGACCACTCCGGCGTGAAGGTCTCCTGGCCCCTCCCCTTCCACACCAGCAACAAGTTCCACGACGACCACCACGTCTTCTTCCACTGCAACTACGGCCACCACTCCGCCATCTTCGACCGCCTCCACGGCACCGATCGGCAGGAGCACCGCCGCTACGACGAGACCACCTTCGGCGGCAAAGGCGCACCCGTAGAGCCGCCCCATGCCCCCTGACTTTCACCACTTCGCCAACCCGCTCACGCAGTGGGCAAACCTACCCAGCTTCATGCTGGGCGAGCTCCTCTTCATCACCTCCGCCCTGGTCGCTCTCTTCCACGCCAAGGCCCGCGGTCGCGACCACCTCCTCATCTGGTGCGCCGCCCTCATCACCGGCACCGCCAACGACTTCATCTTCATGGCGCTGCCGCTGGTCGACAACTTCTGGCAGGCGCAGGGCACCCTCATGCTCACGCCGCGCATGCCCCTCTACATCCCCTGCGTCTACCTCTCCTTCATGTACTGGCCCACCATCTCGGCCCGCCACCTCCACCTCCCCCGCTGGTCCGGCGCCGCGCTCGCCGGCCTCGCCGCCGCCCTCTTCTACGCCCCCTACGACATCATCGGCGCCAAGTTCCTCTGGTGGACCTGGCACGACACAGACAAGCCCATCGCCTTCCGCATTCTCGGCGCCCCCTCCTCGAGCACCCTCTGGGTCCTCACCTTCACCGGCTCCTTCGCCTGGCTCATCGACCACACCCTGCGCGGCCGCCAGACGCTCGACCGCAACGCCTTCGCCCGCGGCTTCCTCAAGGTCGCCGGCCTCTCCACCGCGCTGATGATGGTGCAGATGACGCTGCTCCAGCAGCTCGACGGAGGCACACCCGGCCCCATCGCCGTCACGGTCGCCTTCGCCCTCTACGCCGCGCTCGCGCTGCCTCCGCTGCTCCGCAAGCCCGACGCCCACCATCACCCGGCCGACGCTCTCGCCCGACGCATGCTCGCCATCTACCTCCCCGCGCTGCTCGCCATCGGCCTGCTCTCGGTGCCGGAGCACCACCGGAGCACCGGCCTGCATCAGCCCATCGGCCCCTGCCACCAGCTCTCGACCGATATCACCGGACTGACCCGCTTCGAGTACCTCTGCCCCACCGACTTCGACGAGCCCTTCGCCCTCACCGACGAGGTCGTCCGCCAGTCCGCCGCGACCTGGTACACCATCGTCGGCACACCGCACGAGAGCCCCACGACCTGGCGCCTCGGCCTGGCCTCCATCACGGCGCTGGCAGCCCTGCTCTTCGCCCGCATCTGGCGCCGGCGGGCGGCGGTCTAGGCAGATCAGGCCTGCGCGGCCTTGATGAAGTCGGCGCACCGCTCACCGATCATGATGGCCGGCGCGTTGGTGTTGCCACCGATGATGGAGGGCATGATGGCTGCGTCTGCGACGCGAAGGTTGTCGAAGCCGCGCACTCTGAGGTCGGGCGAGACCACGGCCCGCTCGTCGGTGCCCATGCGGCAGCTGCCGACGGGGTGATAGACGGTGCAGACCCGGTTCGGCAGCTCCTTCCGGAGCGCAGCCTTGTCGAAGAAGTTGGGCCCGGGATGAAGCTCACCGTTGAGCTCACCGTTGATGGCCGGGTGGGCCATAATTTCACGCGTGAGTTCGATGCCACGCATGAGCAGCGACACATCGGCCTCCGCCTTGAGGAAGCCGGGATCGATGACCGGCGCCGCGAGCGGGTTGGTGCTCGCCAGCCGGATGGTGCCACGGCTCTCGGGGTAGATGAGGGTGGGCAACAGCGTGATGGCGGGCCGCTCGTCCACGGTGGGCCGCACGGGCGCATCCTGGTTGGGCGACGGGTAGGCCCAGGGCAGGCAGTGGAGCTGCAGGTTGGGGATGGACGAGCTGCTATCGGCCTTCACGAAGGCGAGCGCCTCAAAGACCGACCGGTTGAACCAGGTGGGCTGGCCGGTCATCGACTTGAAGACGCTGGCGAGGAAGTGCCATGGCGTGCCCACATGGCCACCGCGCGGGGCGAGGAAGGTCATGGGGAAGAAGAGGTGGTCGTGCAGGTTCTCGCCCACGGGCAGGTCGGCGCGGCAGGCGATGCCCTGCTCGGCGAGGTGCTTGGCGGGGCCGATGCCCGACAGCAGCAGAATCTGCGCCGAGCCGATGACGCCGGCCGAGAGGATGACCTCGCGGGAGGCGG
>CANMDT010000230.1 GCA_947496715.1 Myxococcales bacterium | reverse complement strand
TACCCTCGCGACATCTTCCTCAACCCCGTCAACGACTCCCTCTCCACCGAGGTGCTCGCGCTCTCCTGCGCCGCCATGTCCATCGGAACCCCCACCTATGGAACCGTCGTCGATGGCATCGCTCGCCGCGCCGGATTCAAGTGGGGCCGACGAATCGTCCCCGTCCGGCTCGGAGACCCCGTCACCGGCCCCATCGTCTCCTACGTCTATCAGCCCTACATTTCTGAGTTTGCCGCCTATCGCCCCGAAGGAGATTCGGGCGACTATCGCCAGTTCAGCAACTTCCAGGCGACAGCGCTCGTGAGCGCCACCGACGAGCCCGACCCGCTCTGCGTGCTGGGCGCGACCCACTCGCTCGGCGCCGACAACGGCACCTGCACCATTGGCGTCGAGATCCCCAACACCCTGCCCATCTCCCGCTAACGGCCTGTGGCAGACAACCGACCCATCGGGCTCTTCGACTCCGGCGTCGGTGGGCTCACCGTGTTGCGGGCCGTGCGCCAGCTCCTGCCCGATGAGCATCTCATCTACCTCGGCGATACCGCCCGCGTCCCCTACGGAAACAAGGGGCCGGAGACCATCGAGCGCTACAGCGTGACCATCGCTCGCACGCTGCAGGAGCGCGGCTGCAAGGCCATCGTCATCGCCTGTAACACCGCCAGCGCCTTCGGCCTCCGCGCGGTCCGGGCCCAGATCTCACTCCCCGTCGTCGACGTCATCGGCCCTGTCGCGCAGGCCGTCGCCGCGCTCTACCCCGCCGGCCATGTCGCCGTGCTCGGCACCCGCGGAACGGTCGCCAGCGGTGCCTACGTGGAGGCCCTTCGCGCGGATGCGCCCCACATCCGCGTCACCCAGCAGGCCTGCCCCCTCTTCGTCCCGCTCGCGGAGGAGGGTTGGACCGAGGGCCCCGTCACCCGCGAGGTCGTCCGGACCTACCTTGCCCCCCTCTTCGCCGGCAGCCCGCCCGACGCCCTTATCCTCGGCTGCACCCACTACCCGCTCCTGCTCGACGCCATCCGAGAGAGCCTGCGGTCAGACTTCGGCGCCGAGCTCCCCATCCACGAGTCGGGGCCGCACACCGCCGCGACCCTCGGCCAGCTCCTCGATGGCTCCGGGCTCCGCAACGATGGCACCAGCCCTGCCCAGGTCACCTACCTCGCCACCGACCATCCCGCCTCCTTCCAGGCCTCGGGTGGGCGCTTCCTCGGCGAGCCGATCGCCGTCGCCGAGCATGTGGACGTGCACTGAAAGCCCCGAGAGTTTGCACCCTGCCAAACTGCTCGCGTAGAATCGTGCTTCGTCTCTCTCCGCTCCGGATGATGCCATGCAGATGGGCTTCAACAACGATGTCGACTACCTCGGCATGACGCTCCACATCCAGACCGAAGACCACGGCATGGCGGCGCGGAAGATCACCTCGCAGGTCTTCTTCTCGGGCGCGATCCTCGAGTCGAGGACCCTCTCCTATGCGGCCTCCGTCGAGGCCATCGAGGAGCTCGAGGAGCAGCAGGAGCTCATCCGCAAGCAGATGCGGACCATGCACAAGGCCTTCTACAAGCGGATCCAAGAGGGCGCCTACGACAGCAAGCTGGTGGTCCATGCCACCCGTGAGGCCGAGGTCACCGGGCAGTTTGCAGCGGTCTCCGGAGGCCAGGCCGACGAGGCTGCCGCAGCGGAGTTCGAGGCAGTGCGCCGCACAAGCAGGAGCCCTTCGCTGGGCGTCCGCGCGCTCACCTCGAATGATCTTGAGCCCTCGAGCTCGGGCAACCAGCCTGCCTTCGACCCGCCCGACCTCTTCGACGGCCTCACAACCGACGAGAGCGCGCACGTTGGCCATGCGCTCGCGTCGCTCCTCACCGACCAGCCCGTCGCGATCGGCGGCGTCGGCGTGGAGCGGCAGGAGCCGGTGCGGCTCGGCACCATCCGCGCCTATCGCGGGATCACAGACCCGGAAGATGAGATCTCGCTCACCGTTGCGCTGCTCAAGGCGCTCGGTGGGAGCAGCGCGCTGCACCGCGCCCAGCCATGACCGGCGCGACGGCCGCCCTGCTGACCGCCCTCCTCATGCTCGCCGGTGAGAGCACCACCGACGACCGCTGGGTGGGGAACATCGGCGGCCCCTTCGCCGAAGCCTCCCGGACCGCGCTCCTTGTGGCCCGTACCGCCTGGGCCACCGCCAACCAGGCGCCCGAGATCCAGGCCGTGCGCGAAGAGGCCGTGGCGGAGGCCGAGAAGCGACTCCATGCCAGCCTTCAGCGGATGGCGGGCTTCACCGCCGCGCCCGACGCCGGCGAGGCGCTGCGCGGCACAATGCTGCCACCGATTGCCAACCGGCCGCTGAACGCCGGCTTCGGACTGCGACCGCGCTTCAGCAGCCCCACCGAGGCACGCCACTCCGGCCTCTCCTTCGCTGTGAAGGGCGACGAGCCCGTCGTTGCCTGCGCCCGCGGCGTGGTCGCACAGTCGGTCACCCTGCCTGGGCTTGGGCGCCTGCTCATCGTGGAGCATGGCAACGAGCTCCTCTCCATCTACGCCGGACTCACCGCCGTTGCGGTCGCTGTCGGCCAGCCCGTCGCCGCCGGCGAACCGCTCGGCACCGCGGGGGAGCGCTCCGTCTACGGGCAGCGTGAACTCTACTTCGAGCTCCGTCAGGCCGGCATCCCCATCGACCCGCTCCGCTGGTTCCAGCCAACGCGGCTTACAGCACCCAAGCTCATCCCTCCCTGGCGCCAGCCGCCTCCCGCCCGAGCCTCCAACCGATGAAACTCCAACCGCGCCATGGCTACCTCGCCGCAGGGCTCATCACGGGCCTCACGCTTGGCGTAGGTGGCACACTCGCCCTCTCTGCGCACGCGGCTCCGGGCAGTGAGAGCTACGGCAAGCTCAACGTCTTCTCCTCCGCCTACGCCATGATCCTGAGCCGCTATGTGCACGAGATCCCGGCCGAGAAGCTCATCAGCGCAGCGGTGCGCGGCATGGTCAAGGAGCTCGACCCCCACTGCTCCTTCTACGACCCCAAACAGTTCAAGAGCCTCAAGGAGGACAACAACGGCCAGTATGTGGGCGTCGGCATCGAGATGGAGATCGTCCCCGAGGGCGTGCTGGTGAAGCGGGTCATCAAGGGCGGGCCGGCCATCGACGCCGGCATGCTCGACGGCGACCGGATCGACGCGATCGACGGCGCCTCCATGGCCGGCAAGACGCGCGATGAGGCAGTAGGGCTGCTCCGCGGACCCGCCGGCGTTGTCCTCAAGCTCGACCTCACCCGCACGGTGCAGGGCAAGGCCACCAAGCTCCAGCTCTCGGTCACCCGCGACGTGGTCCGCACCAACACCGCCGAGGGCGAGCTGCTCACGCCGGGCTACGGCTCGGTCAGGCTCGACGGCTTCAAGAAGGACACCGGCGCCGAGCTCCGGGCGGCGATCGATGCGCTCGAGACAGAGAACAAGGCGCCGCTCAAGGGGCTGGTCCTCGACCTGC
>CANMDT010000229.1 GCA_947496715.1 Myxococcales bacterium | reverse complement strand
TTGCCCGTCGCGATCTGGAAGAGCGATTCGATGCCCGACTCGGGGATGTCGTTACCGCTGTGGGTAGTGAGCAGATTGACGCCAGCCTGCGCTGCGACGGGGTCCGTGGTGATCCGCTGGCGGAGCTGGAAGGGGAAGTCGGTCCCCGCGCTGCCCCAGCCTCCGCAGGGGAAGTCGTCGAACGAGGTGACGGCAAAGCCGACATCCTCGATGGCGGTGCCGAGCTGGGGGATGAGGGTCCCGCGGAGGCTTGCCTGCAGCCCCGAGATGGAGCCGCCCATGGAGCCGGTGGTGTCCATGTTGAAGGCCACATCGCCCTTGCGGACGGCGGCGCTGAAGTTGAGCGTCTGCTGCTGCATGTCGCCGTTGAAGGGCAGCGTGAAGAAGAAGTCGACGTTGTCGGTGATTCCCTCGGCAGGGTCGCAGGCCTGGTTCTGGTCGTCGGGGCCGCGGAAGGCGCGCTCGACCAGGTCGGAGAGGCCATCGCCGTCGGAGTCGGGGTTGGCCCGCTCGCTCGAGTTGTTGGCGCAGCCACGCTCGTCGCGGTCGCGGATGCCGTCCGAGTCGGACTCGACATCCTCGTGGTCGGGCGCGTTGTCGTTGTCGGTGTCGGGCGCGATGAGCACGTTGCCGAGGCCGAGCGGGTCGATCTCTTCGCCGTCGAGCCAGCCGTCGTTATCGCTGTCGGGGTCGGCCCAGGAGGGGAGCCCATCGCTGTCGCTGTCGAGTGCGCCCTCGGCCCGGCTCAGCGCGCCGTCGTTGTCGTCGTCCGCGTCGTAGGGGTCGGGGAGGCCGTCGAAGTCGGTGTCGTTGGAGCCCTCAATCTGGTCGGGGCGGCCGTCGCCGTCGCTGTCGAGGTCGCGGAAGTTCTCAAGGCCATCGCCATCCGGATCGCCAACACCCTCGGTGCTGTCGCCAAATCCGTCGCCGTCGGCATCCTGGTCGAGGAAGTCTCGAACGGTGTCGCCGTCGGTGTCTGTGATGCCTTCAACGGCATCCGATAGGCCATCGTTGTCGCTGTCGACATCGGACCAGTTCGGGATGCCATCGAGGTCGGGGTCGAGGTTGCCTTCGACTGCGTCAGCGATGCCATCTTCGTCGCGATCGAGCGCCTCAACCTCCACATCGGGCGCGGTATCGGCAGCGGTGTCGGACGTGGTGCCCGTGTCTGCAGCGGTGTCGTTGGTCGACGTGTCTTCGCCACCGGTATCGGCGACGGAGGTATCGCTCTGGCCATCACCCGGGGTGGGCTCGGTCGCGCAGGCGGCGAGCGAGAGCAGGAGGAGCGAAACGGAGAGACGCGTCTTGACCATGGTTGAACTCTCTGCGCACGAAGGTGAAGGCGGTCTAACCCTTTCGGCCATACGGGTAAAGTGCGACCGCCCTGCCCCGCTGCCTGAGTCGTCCCATGGAGCATCCGAACCTCGTCTGGAGCCAGCCTCTCATCGGTGCAACCGAGCGTTCCCGACTGCTCGGCCAGCGCGGCGGGTTGGTCTGGTTCACGGGACTTCCCGGAGCGGGCAAGTCCACCGTCGCGTCGGCCGTGGAAGCGGAGCTCTACCGACAGGGCCGAGCCACCTATCTTCTCGACGGCGATAACCTCCGGTATGGCCTTTGCTCCGACCTTGGCTTCACCGCCGAGGACCGGCGCGAGAACCTGCGCCGGGTGGCGGAAGTGGCAGCGCTGATGGTCGATGCAGGCCTCTTCGTCCTGGCAGCCTTCGTCTCGCCGAGCGCCGAAGACCGGGCCCGCGTTGCAGGCCGGCTCGGAGCGGACCACTGGCTCGAGGTGCATGTGGCGACGCCACTCGAGGTCTGCGAGGCGCGCGATCCCAAAGGGCACTACGCGATGGCCCGACGAGGCGACCTCTCCTCGTTCACGGGTGTCTCCGCGCCCTACGAGCCGCCTGCTGCGCCCGACCTCCGCATCGACACGGTCGCGCTGAATCCGGCGCAGGCGGCTGGCTCGGTGGTGGCGGTGATGGCGGCGCGCGGCTGGCTTAAGCTCGACAGCGAGCCCGGCCCGGACTGACCAAACCGATCAGGGTGCGACGGGCGTCGGGACTGCGAAGACGAGGTTGCGGTAGATGGTGGCGGAGGCCCGCCAGCCCTCTTGTCGGAAGACGCGGCGTGTGAAGTCGTCGAAGTCGAAGAGGTCGACATCGATGGCGCGCAGGTAGAGGTTGAAGGCGACCGAGGGAGCAGCGGGGCCGGCGATTTCGCCGAGCGCGGCGCTGAAGGAGGGGAAGTCGGCGAGGGTGAAGGAGGTCTGGTCGCCGGGCACGAAGATGTTCCAGCGGGAGAACTCGATGTTCCCCGCGCTGGCCGAGATGCTGTAAAAGTCGGGACGCCGTTCTGTGGCGCCGAGCGCCCACTCTACGTAGCCGCCGGCGAGCTCGGTCGCGGTGTCGGCGGGGACCACGAAGCGGGGGACGCCAAGCAGGTCTGGCATGATGACCATGCTGTCGTAGTTGGCGATGCCGGTAGCGTAGGCGACCGACGCCGGTACGGTTCCGGTCGCCGCATAAGCGCCAGCGCGGATGTCGATGCGCACATCCTGGAGCGCGCCGTCGAGCGCGGGGAGCCCGGCGACGGCGATGACAGACTCGGTCGTATGGGCGTCGGGGAGCCCTTCGAAGTAGCCCTCCGGTCCGAAGGAGAAGGCGAGGTGGGATGCAAACTGGGCTGGGAAGGTGCCGGGGATCAAGCCCTCGATGATGGCTGGCGCCGAGGAGAGTTTGATGAGGAGGCGACGGTCGAGCGGGATGTCACAGTCGATGGTTGCGCGCACGGGGTCGCCGCCGGGGCGGGCGGAGAGACCGCGGGTGACGCCGAGGCGGAGCGGGATGAAGACGGTGCGGTCGAGGTTGCCGTAGCCACAGACCGCGATGGCGGCATAGTCGCCCACGCGGGTGGTGATGGTGAAGGGTCCCTCGGCGGTGCGGAAGGCCTCGAGGCCGGGGTCGGGGTTGACCCAGCCGGCAAAGAGGCGGGTGGTACTGACGATGGCGACGGGTTGGAGGCCGACGGGCGGCACACCAAGTTTGCCGAGGCCGGTGAGGAAGCCGATGAGGGTGCCGAGCGGTTCGGCTGCAGGCGGCGCGCAGGCCGGGTCGGTCGGGTCTTCGCAGGGAGGCGGCGGCAGCGGGTTGAGCATGAGCGTGACGTCGCGGGCATCGACCCGGACGAGGCTCTCGGTGCTGCGACCGGCGGCAAAGGCTGTCACGGTCTGCGGCCCGCGGAGCCTGCTGTCGATGAAGGTGAGGCGCCCCGTCGCATCGGTAACGGCGACCAGGGCTTCGCCTTCGCGCACGCCAATCTGGACGGTTGCCCCTTCGATGGGGTCGTTGGAGCCGAGCTCCAGGACAGAGACCCGCATCTCGCCCTGCAGCGCGCCGCCCGAGGTTCCGCCCGGGATGACTGCAGGCTCCTGGTAGCGGAAGAAGCCAGGGAGTTCGGTGCGCTCGCCGCAGCCGCGCACCTCGATGCGTACCTT
>CANMDT010000228.1 GCA_947496715.1 Myxococcales bacterium | reverse complement strand
CGCAGGCGTGACCCGGATCGATGTCTCCGGCGCCGGTGGCACCACCTGGGTGGGCGTCGAGGCACATCGCGCGTCGCCGCACCGCAGGCTGCTCGGCGAGGCGCTCTGGGACTGGGGCATCCCGACCGCGGCGAGCGTCCATTTCGGTGCCCGCGCAGGCATGGAGGTTATCGCCTCCGGCGGCATCCGCTCAGGCTACGATGTGGCCCGAGCGCTGGCGCTCGGCGCGACGCTTGGCGGCGCAGCACTCCCCTTCCTCAAGTCGGTCTGGGAGCAGCCCGAAGGCGGCGCAGCAGAGGTGGTTGAAGAGACGCTGGACCTGCTCCGCGCGGTGATGCTGCTCACAGGCTCCAAGGATCTGGAGGCGTTGCGCCATGCCCCGCGGCTCGTCGGGCCGCGGCTCGCGCAATGGATGTCACTGCCCGGCTAGGCCAGGTTGAACACCAGCACTTCGGCGTCGGTGGTGGCCAGGAGCTCGATGGCGTCGGTGCCGCTGATGGCTGCTCCGTCGCCCGCCTGCAGGTCGTGCCCACGGAATCGGATATCGCCCGTCGCAACCTGCAGCCAGACATGGCGGCCGGGTCCGAGGTCGAGGCCGACACGCTCGCCGCGGGTCAGCAGGGCGGAGTAGAGGTGTGTGTCGGCGTTGATGGTAACGCTGCCGTCCCGACCATCGGGAGAGGCGACAAGTCGCAGGTTGTTGGTCTTCTCTTGCGGATGAAACATCTTCTGTTCGTAACTCGGTATGTGGTCACGCCGGTCCGGCAGAATCCAAATCTGTATCAGATGGACCCACTCGGATTCCGAGGCGTTGAACTCACTGTGGTAGATGCCGGTGCCCGCAGACATG
Organism: Myxococcales bacterium; assembly: GCA_947496715.1. Lineage (GTDB taxonomy): Bacteria > Myxococcota_A > Bradymonadia > REDH01 > REDH01 > CAIWGR01. Next base: position 2,677 of record CANMDT010000228.1, on the reverse strand, counting down.
CGTTGCACCAGGTTGGGCGTGATGATGCCCCCATTTCCCATGGAATCTCGATGCTGCAGGCCTCCCTGCATCACATAGGTGACAATCTCCATGTCTCGATGCGGATGCGTAGGGAAGCCGGATGCCCCCTTGATCCAGTCTTCGTTCATCACACGAAGACTCCGGAAACCCATGTGCGCCGGGTCGCGGTAGTTGGCGAACGAGAAACTGTAGTTGGTGTTGAGCCAGTCGTTCTGCATCGTTCCGCGCTCCCAAGCGCGACGCAGTGTAACCGTGGGCGCGACAGGCGCTGGAGAGGGAGCGACCGCCGCACGAACCGATGAAATCATCGGCTTCTGCGACTTCGACTCCCCGCACCCCAGCCCGGCCAGAGTCATCGAACCCAGCCCCGCCAGCACATGCCGGCGGGTCATCAATGGGCTGTGGTCTCCAATCGTGCACATCTACGGAACAGACTCTCACACCGAGGAACAGTCCTCGTCGCGCTATTATGGGCACATTCGCGGTTCGACGCAAGCGATTGCCCCAAACGAACCCGGCCGGCCCTGCCCCCACGCGCCGACGCAGCATTTCTGCTTGACACCACTTCGCCGTCGCTGCTACTGCCGCCCGCCTACCGACGGTGGCGTGCCGCTGTTTGGTTCCCGGGGTCATAGCTCAGCTGGGAGAGCGCCGCACTGGCAGTGCGGAGGTCAGGGGTTCGATCCCCCTTGACTCCACTTTTGAGAATCCGCTCGCGGCGAGAGACAGCTCCCTCCAACAGCCGACTTCGTTGAGGATGCTCCCTGTGACCACGGTGACCCAGAGCAACCTCTCCAACTCCGACCAGCCTCGGGTCGGCATCATCATGGGCAGCGCCTCCGACTGGCCGACCATGCAGCTCGCCGCAGCCATGCTCCGCTCGCTCGGTGTTGCCTACGAAGCCAAGGTTGTCTCGGCCCATCGCACCCCCGACCTGCTCTTCGCCTACGCGGCCTCGGCTGCCGAGCGCGGCATCAAGGTCATCATCGCCGGCGCCGGCGGAGCCGCCCACCTCCCCGGCATGTGCGCCAGCAAGACCCACCTCCCCGTCCTCGGCGTGCCGGTGCAGTCCGACGCGCTCCGAGGCCTCGACTCGCTCCTCTCCATTGTCCAGATGCCCAAGGGCATCCCCGTCGGCACCCTCGCCATCGGCGAAGCCGGCGCCGCAAACGCCGGCCTCCTCGCCGCGCAAATCCTCGCCACAGCCGACGAGGCCCTGGCTCAACGCATCATCGCCTTCCGCGCAGCTCAAACCGAGGCTGTGCTGGCAGCCGAGCTCCCCGAGCCATGAAGCCCCCGGGCGCGACCCTCGGCGTGCTTGGCGGCGGTCAGCTTGGGCGCATGCTGGCACTGGAAGCACGCAGGATGGGCTACCGGACCATCGCACTCGACCCCACCGTGGATGGGCCTGCAGGGCAGCTCTGCGACGAGCTCATCGTCGGCAGTTTCTCCGACGTCGACGCGGCCGTCCGCCTCGCCGAGCGCTCCACCGTGGTGACGCTCGAGACCGAACACATCGCCCTGCCCGTGCTCCAGGCGGTCGAAGCCATACGACCGCTCTACCCCGGTTCCGCCATCCTCGGCGTCATCCAAGACCGGCTCAGCCAGCGGCGCCTCCTCGACCGCATCGGCGTGCCTCACACCCGCTACGCCGAGGTCACCGACGCTGCATCGCTCGATTCTGCGCTCGCTCGGCTCGGCCAACCCGCCATCCTCAAGACCCGACGCGAGGGCTACGACGGCAAGGGCCAGGTCGCCATCCGCGACCCGCAGAGCCTCCAGGCGGCGCGCGCCCTGCTCCGCCAGCAGCCCTGCATCCTTGAGGCCTTCGTCCCCTTCGAACGCGAGATTTCCTGCATCGCAGCACGGAGCCTCGACGGCCACTTCGCTGCCTATCCGATCGCAGAGAACCTCCATCGCAACCACATCCTCCATACTACCATCGCGCCCGCACGGGTAAGCGCCGAGACCGCACGGAACGCCGAAGAGGTCACCCGCGCGATCGCCGAAGGGCTCGGCTTCGTAGGCCTCCTCGCCGTGGAGTTCTTCGTGCTGCCGGACGGCACCCTGCTGGTGAACGAGATCGCGCCCCGGACCCACAACTCGGGTCACTTCACGCTTGGTGCCTGCGCCACCTCGCAGTTCGAGCAGCAGGCGCGATGCGTCATGGGGCTGCCGCTCGGAGAGACGACCCTCTTCACGCCGGCCGTCATGGTGAACCTGCTCGGTGACCTCTGGCTCGACCGAACGCCCAACTGGGAGCTGCTCCTCGGGCTGCCCAACGCCCACCTCCACCTCTACGGGAAGGCGGAGGCGAAAGCCGGTCGCAAAATGGGGCACCTGCTGCTGCTCGGCAGAGATGTCGATGCGTCGCTGAGGCTTGCGAACGAAATCGTACGCTGAGGCGGTCGCTTCTGCTGGCCAATCCGCCCCCAATCCGTCACATTGGCGACACATGTGTCACCTTCGGATTTGGCCTTCATGAACACCCCCCTTCGTCTCGCATCGCTCTCGCTTGTTGCTCTTCTTGCGGGCTGCGGCACCGAGATCTCCCGAACCTCCGAGGTCACGGGCGACACCTCGGCGGAGCAGGATAGCAGCGGGCAGGGCTCGGCCGACACCGCGGTAGAGGATGACACCGCGGTCGAAGACCCCA
>CANMDT010000227.1 GCA_947496715.1 Myxococcales bacterium | reverse complement strand
TCGCAGTCGTCGTCGGCTAAGTTGCATCTCTCCCCGGTAGGCGCAGCGATTTGCTCGCATCGGAGCTCCCCGGCACAGGCGAACTGTCCTGCCGCGCATGTGCCAGGGAACCCCGTGTCGCAGCGGTCGCCGACCTCGGTGATTCCGTCGTCGATTCGGAGGTTACAGTCATCATCGACCCCGTTGCAAACCTCCGAGGCTGCAGGCTGAATCGCTGGGTCTGAGTCGTTGCAGTCGGCGAAGGGGCAGCCGGGACCGAACCCGGCGAGGTCGCCGTCGATATCGACGCAGAGCGTGGCGCTCACGCAGACCGACTCGGCATCGGTGCCTTGAATTGGAACGCAACGCTCGTCACCGGCGCAATCCTCAATCGACGCGCATCTTGCCACGCAGACACCTTCGCCGGACGGTGCGACGGGAAGGCAAAAGGCGGCGTCACAGTCTGCGCTGGTGGCGCAAACAATACCTGTTCCACCCGTATCGGTCTGCACCGTATCTACCGCGTCCGTTACATTGGAGTCGCCTCCCGCGTCGTCTTGCGCCGTGTCTTCAGCGGGCGCGGTATCGTCGACCGTCGTGTCGATAGCAGTGTCGACCGTCGTGTCGGCCTCAGCTTCAACCTGCGGCTGGTCGCTACCGCAGCCGAGAGTGGAAGCGAAAGCGAACGTGGTCAAAATCAACGCAAGGTGTTGAACCTTCATGGCAGTCCCCAGATGAATCGTAAGCAACGTTTGCCAGCCTTAGGCTAGCTTGACGACGCATCACACCGTTCGGGTGATGATTTCCCCGTGGGTATGCGCAGGTAGGTAGAAAGAAGGGAGGGGGTGGGTCATTGTGGGCACCCCGGCACCTGCCAACTACGAGTCTAGCATGCCTCGGGCGTTACTCATCGAGCCACCTTGCTGCTTCTGACACGCCACAAGGCGTCACTCGGTCTGAAAGCAGCCAGTGAACCGCCACGCGGCCTGTCGGTTTAGCGTTTGAACGGCCACGCGGCCTGTCCGTTTCGTCTGCGAACAGTCTGGGGCGCTGTCCGTTTCGCTTCCGAACAGCTCGGGGCGCTATCCGTTTCGGAGATGGCTGAATCGCCTTGGGGGGTTGGCGGTGAGCCCTGCGGAGGTTGCCCGCAGGGGTGAGAACGGGTCGGTTGGCGCCTACCTCTGCCCTCCGACCTGTCCGGTTGAAGTTTCAATGACGGTGCATCTTGGCTGTTTGCGACTTCAACCGCGGCGCAACCTGGCTGTTTGCGGGTTCAATGGCGGCGCAACTTGGCCGTGTGTGCTGGGTGTTGGCGTGAATCAATCGCAGTTGCCTCGGACGCCCCTTTCTCCGCCGCCGCACACGGCGCTTCGCCACCGGGGTGCTTGCTGCGCCGCCGAGTGGCGGGTAACTGGGAGCCCATGACCGACCAGAGGGGTGAAAATGGGCGATGAAATTTCAAGAGGGCTTCGACGAGGTTGGCTCGGACATGCCGTCATGGTCGTTGGCATGCTCATCGTCTCATGGTCGGCATTTCCGGCCCGTGCGGTGACGCAGGCGGGCCAAGTTATCGTCGGTTTGAGTGCGCTCGATGTGTTTGGAACGACTCCCGAAGTGGTCTCGGTCTGGATTGACGGGCAGGAGGCCGGGGATTCTTCGAATCAAATTGACGGGATATCGGCTGGTCGGCATGAGGTGACACTGAAGGCGACTGGTTACGCGGATTACAAGGCGACCCTTACCTTCGAAGCGGGTGTGCCCGCGGTGTTGCGGGACATCCGACTTCGCTCCACTACGGCGACACTCGAGGTAAAGATGGTTGAGCCATCGGTCGCCGAGATTGTGATCGACGGCCAGCCTCAAGGTCGAACCGGCGGCGTGTTGTCGGGACTCGCGCCCGGGCGCAGGCAGGTGCTGCTGCGCGCGGAGGGTTATCGCGACCGGGTGGAGGAGACTGTTCTTCGGGCTGACCGCCCATCCTTAATCAGCGGCGTCAGGCTCGCGGCCTTGCCTGCGCACCTGAGCGTCACTGTGAATATCATGGGAGCTGAGATGCTGGTCGACGGCCGGCGCGTGGGTCGCAGCAGTGGGGGAACAGACGTGTTCGAAGTGGCCCCCACCGCAGAGAGATTGGAGGTGAGACGCGATGGTTATGTGGCCCGGTCAGAGCGGTTGGCGCTACGGCCTGGCGGCACTGATGCCTTTGAGATTGAGTTACGAAGGGGCAAGGGACGAGAGGGAAGTTTTTTTTGCTCCGATGGTTACGTGCTCATCGAGCCGGGCAGCTTCAAGATGGGCTCGCCGACTGGCGAAGAGGGTCAGAACGACATAGAAAGCCAGCATAGGGTCACCATTACGCGCGCCTACTGCATGAAGGCCACCGAGGTGACGCAACGCGAGTGGCAGTCGATAACGGGGAGCAACCCCTCTGCGTTCAAGAGCTGTGGAGCAAACTGCCCTGTGGAGCAGGTGAGTTGGAATGATGCAGTAGGGTACGCGAACGCTTTGAGCAGGCGCGAGGGGGTGCCGGAGTGCTACGCTGGTTCAACCTTTACAGGCCTCGGCTGCAGGGGCTACCGACTGCCGACGGAGGCGGAATGGGAGTTTGCCGCGCGGGCGGGGACAACCGGGGCTACGTATGGACATCTCGACAGCGTGGCTTGGTATGATGAGAACGCAGGTGGGTCCACCCACGTGGTTCGGCAGAAACAGCCGAATGCGTGGGGGCTCTACGATATGATTGGCAACGTGTGGGAGTGGACGGGCGACCGGTACGGAGAGTACTCGGGCGCGGTGACTGACCCGACGGGCCCCGCCGGAGGCTTCACCAGGATGCTTCGCGGTGGGTCGTGGCACAATCCCAAACGCTTCGCACGCGCCGCGTCTCGCCTCTACGGACCGGTGGCCACTCCCTACAACTACATCGGCTTTCGCCTTGTGCGGACCGCGCCGTAATAAATCGCTAGCAGTTATCGGCGGCGGTTGCTCGAGGGGTACGGCGGTGCAGCGTTGCCGCGCCGCCCTTAGCCGAGTAAGACGGCCGAGATTGCGTTGGCGGGGGAGTACCGGCGATGAAGAGCGAGCGTTCGATACGAGGTTTGGCCTGCCGTTGGTGTTTGGCGCCTGTAATGGCATTGCTCGCCTGCCTTCTCGCGCCCTCCCGGGCGCAGGCGCAGGTGCAGACCTTCTTCGTCAACGTGCCGGCGATCTCTGAGCAGCGGGATGCGATGGAGATGTGTCGCGATAGGTTTACAGCGGCACTGGTGCGGGCGGGTGGCTTTCGTGCGAATCAGGATGCCGTCACACAGCAGTCCGTGAGTGATTGCCTCCGCGAGATGGCCGGCGCCGCTGCAAAGCGGGAGTGCGAGGTCTCGATGGCCAACATTGAGGTCGACTTTCTTATCCTTCCCGTTGCCCGCCGGCTCGGCCAGGAGTGGAACTGGGGCATCAAGGCCCTGTCCCCGGCACAGGGAGCTGCGCAGGTATGGGGCGGGGATCAGCGTCGCAGCGAGGCTGACCTCGCCGAGGCCGCCTACATTGCATGCGATGAGTTGGCGCTCGAGTTTGCTTGCGCACAGGGAGTCTCGTCGGCCTGCGTGGGCACTG
>CANMDT010000226.1 GCA_947496715.1 Myxococcales bacterium | reverse complement strand
CGCAGGGAGGGAGGAGGATGGCCTCTTCATGGTGGGCGCTGTCGTCGCGCTCATCGCGAGCATCGTCTACCTCGGCGCGGTCGGCTTTGCAGCGTTTGAACTGCTCCGGCGGCTCTACGAGTGGGGTGCCGGCCTCTTCGGCGGCTGAGTTCCGCTCCGAAGTCGCAGCGCTGATTTGGCCGGCCTCCCCGCGCCGCAAACCGTCCCACGCGCGAGACGCACGATGAACAACACAAACGCCGATTCCTTCCTCGCCGATGGCTGCGGTCGCTGCTCCAAGTTCAAGACACCCGCCTGCAAGGCGCTGCTCTGGAACAAACCGCTGGTAGCGCTCCGCGCCACGCTGCTCGCCTCGGGACTCACCGAAGAGATGAAGTGGGGCTTCCCCTGCTACACGCTGGGCGGCAAGAATGTGGCCATGCTGCTGGCGCTCAAGGACCACTGCGGCGTCTCCTTCTTCCGAGGCGCCGAGCTCAAGGCAGGGGAGGGGCTTCTTGAGAGCGCCGGCGAGAACGCGCAGGCCTCCACCCAGTTCCGATTCCGCTCGCTCCAAGAGGTGCATTCGCAGCAGGGTGTGCTGGTGACGCTTCTCGACGAGGCGATCCAGCTCGAGCGGGCGGGAGCGAAGAAGCGGGTGGCCACGCCGGAGATGGCGATGGCCGAGGAACTTGCCCTGCTGCTCGCGGCGGATGCTGCGCTGCACGCCGCGTGGGAGGCGCTGACACCAGGTCGCCGTCGAAGCCATCTGCTGCACATCAAGGGCGCCAAGCAGGCCGAGACGCGGCAGCGACGGGCGGAGGGCTGCTCCACCTTCATCCTCGACGGTCGCGGATTCAACGAGCGGTAGCGGTCATTCGCGGGGAGCGGATTCACGACGCTGCCGTCCGGACGGCGCTGGAGCGAGCAGTTCTGGCGGCAAGGTAGCCTCGGGCAGGAGCGCAAAACCAACAGCATCCGGGACGAGCGCCGCGAGGGGCCGAAGCGCGGGGGCCAGCATCGCATAGGGGGCGAGGCGGGCCGGGAGCGGCGCCTCCGCTGTGACCCAGACAGCCTCCGTGTAGCTGGTCCAGAGCCCGTTGCTGCAGGCGAAGCAGGCATCGCGACTGAGCAGCAAGGCAGGCTGAAGGTAGCCCTCGTTCCAGCGAGCCGACATCGCACGGAGGTCCATCGGCACAAGGCGCAGCGCGTTGATCTCCTCGGCGGAGCGTTCGTCGTACTGTTCGATGAACTTCGCCACCGCCGTCTGCTGGCCGGCCTCAGCGATGCGCGCGCCCTCACGCTCATCCCAGAGCTGCTTCTGACCGCCCGCCGGCAGCCCCGTTGCCTCGAAGGTAACCCACTCGATCGCATGGGCGCCGCAGCCGTTGCTGCTGCCTCGCGCGGAGAGGGCGACCAACCCATCGAAGATACCGAGATAGGTCAACTGCGGCGCGTAGGAGCCTCCCTCACCGCCGCAGTCGCTCGGCTTCGCAGCGAGCGAAAGCTCTTGCCCGGGAAGCGGCCCCACGGCCACGGGCCAGTCGATGGTTCGGGTCTTGGTGCAGCGCGCATCCGCATCGTAGTCGTCGCGGCGGGCGGCTTCGCTCACGCAGGAGCAATCGAGCCATGGCACGTCGACAGGACGGGAGGTCAGCTCCCAGACCGCGCCATCGACGAGCAGCGGCACGCGGGCGAGTTCATACTGACGCTCCCACTGGCCGCCCCAACCCCGCCAGAGCTCCGCGATGGGCGTGATGCCTTTGCCATCCCGATAGACGATGGCGGTCTGCTCTTCGCAGTCCGAACAGGTAGAGGCCGCCGTTGCCTGCGACTCGCCCCCGAACAGGAGCAAACCGCCAGCCACGATCCCACGCTGCAACATCTTCCGCATCCCTCACCTCCCCGCGCCCCGCCATCTCCCCGCGACTGCGGGAGGCAACGAGATAGGCACGGTTAGGCGAGATGCACGCGACGGGCGGAGCGTTCGACTACTTCGAGACCTCGAAGCCGGCGGCAACCCAGCCCTTGATGCCCGCCTTCATGACGCGGACCTCGGTGTAGCCGAGCTCCATGGCCTCCTTGGCAGCACCGGGGGCGGCACCGCACTTTTCGCTGCTGCAGTAGAAGACCAGGGCGCGGCTCTTGTCGGCGCCGAGCAGGTCTGCGGTGACGCCGGCATCACCGAGGAGGAGTGCGCCGGGGAGCGTGCCGAAGTTGGCGCGGGTCTCGGGGCCATTGGCGTCAACGGGGGTCACCTTCTTCTCCGCGAGCGCAGCCTTCACCTCGTCGGGCGTCGAAACGGCAGGCTCTGCAGCGGCTGCCTCACCCTCCTTGGGGCAGCAGTCGTCACCGGCGTGCGCGACGGCGGGGAGCGTGGAGACGAGGCAGAGGGCGGCGAGCAGGGCAGAGGCGGTGCGGATCATGATGGCTCCTTCGAACAGGATGGGCGGGTAACGACCTCTGCCGCCTAGATCGCTGCATGGCGGAGAGCAAGAAGGCAATTGCTGCCTGCCCTTCCCTCCCGCCCCGCACCGCACCTATCATGCAGCCATTCCACCGGAGACTCGACCCATGCATGCCCTCCTCCGCCCCATCTCCCTCCTCGCGATGCTGTTTGCGGCCGGCTGCTCGGACGACGCCTCCAAGCTCTCTGCGACCGACACGACCGGCTCCGGTCAGGATACCGCAGAGGCCGACGGCAGCGCAGATTCGGGTGACGACGCAGACATCACGGAGGGCTCCTCCGGCATGGGGCTGCCCTACGAGCCCGAGACAACCTGGCCCTTCGCGCTCCGCCCGCTGCAGGCCTCCGATGACCGCCGCATCATCGACGACCGCGGTCGCGACACTCTCATCCGCGGCGTCAACGTCACCTCGCTCGGCGAGTACTGGCAGGGTGTCGCCGGCAGTCCGCCAACGATGGAGACGACCGCGGCAGACTGGGACGAGATGGCCGCCTCGGGCATCTCGGTCATCCGGCTCGTGGTCCACTGGTCGCAGCTCGAGCCGGTGCGCGGCGAGGTGAGCGAGGCCTACCTTGACCGCATCGACAGCTACGTTCGAAAGGCTACATCGCGCGGCATCTACACCGTCATCGACATGCACCAGGATGCCTACTCCGCCTTCATCTTCACGCCGGAGGGAGAGGTCTGCCCCGAGGGGAGTTCGCCCGCCAAGGGCTGGGACGGCGCACCGGCCTGGGCCGTCTTCACCGATGGCGCCTCCACCTGCATCACGGGCGACCGCAACTCCTCGCCCGCAGTCCGCAACGCCTGGAACGCCTTCTACGACAATCGCGAGGGCATTCGCGACCGGTTCATCGCAACCTGGAGCGCCGTCGCAACCCGCTTCGCGGGCCGGCCCGAGGTGGCGGGCTACGATGTGATCAATGAGCCCGAGGTGTCGCGCCCCGCCGCGCTGCTCGGACCGCTCTACAACAGCCTCCTGCACGACGCCGTGGCAGCCATCCGCGCAGCCGAGTCCGGCGCCCCGTTCGAGCACCTCATCATGGTGGAGCCGGCCATCCCCGCAGGCAACCCTTCGTATGGCATTGTGGTGCCGAGTCGGAGCGCGATTGGCGCCGAGGTCACCAACCTTGTCTCGGCGC
>CANMDT010000225.1 GCA_947496715.1 Myxococcales bacterium | reverse complement strand
CCCTGGGAGGATTTCATGAAGACCTTGAAGCAACTGTCGATTCTTACTTCGCTTGCCGCCGTCAGCCTCCTCACGGGTTGCGACATCGCCGAGGACACCTGCACGACCGATGCGGACTGCGACACGGCAGCCGGCGAAGTCTGCGCCGACATCGACGCAACGACGCTCGAGGGCACCTGCGAGGCGCCGGCTGACGGCTCGGGCTCGGGCTCGGGCGAAGGCTCTGCTGCCGTGACCTGCGACACCGACCCCACAATCTGCCCGGCCGACCAGCAGTGCGATGACGGTGTGTGCGCCTCCTTTGTCTACGTTGCTCTGGGTTCGCGTGGGGCCGAAACGCCGAACGAACCCAACACGCCGGGCCCCGACATTGACGCGATCGCGGTTTCAAAGGGCGGGGTACAAACCTTCGCGTCCGAGGTGATCCAGTTTGTTGAGGGTCCGGAGCTCGCAGCTGGTAACGACAACAATGATAGCAGCAAGTTGATCGGCCCGAATGATGCCATGTCCGATTCTAACTCGCCGAAGGTTGATTGCGATCTCGATGGACTGGAGAACGCGAGCGACGATGTCGAGCCGGATGGGACGAATGACACCTCGGCGACCTTTACTTCGTTGGGATTCCAGGGCGGATACGTGATCGTGAAGTTGCCCGTTTCTATCGTCGACGGCGATGAGATCGTCGTTTACGAACTCGGCAATCTTTGGTGCGAAAACATCGGTCGAGACCGGGCAGATGCGTATGATGTGTACGTCGGTCTCAGCAATGCAGATGTCGATGCTATCACCTCTCCTGCTGGCTTCTCGAACCCTGCCTTCGGATTTACGGGGATTGGGGCGGACCCCGCGGCCAACGGCGGAGTTCTGCGCCAGACCTTCTCTTACTAATCCGCCGGCTACCTCTCGGTCGCTCGCTGGTCAGCGCCGCCCCCTCACGGGTGCGGCGTTCGCCGTTTTTGGCCCCGCCAACATGAACCGCGCCGGCTACTTTACGGCGAGGCACTCCGCATTCGTCGGCCCTTCGCTCGGCGGCGCAGCATCAATCTCGCGCAGGTAGTCGAAGGCATAGATGCCGGTCGTGTGGCCGTCCGACCAGCTCGGCTGGAAGGCGTAGTTGCCCACCGGCTGCACATCGAGCAGCCGCACACCCGGCGAGGGGATGAAGACCTTCTTCTCGGTGAAGTGGCCCTGGCAGCGGGCACAGGGGCACCAGCCGCGCAGGTAGGTGAGCGCGAACCGGCTCCGGTGGCCATCGGACCAGACCATGTGGAGTTCGCTCGTTGCCTCGCGCAGATCCATCTCGACCACAACAGGGTAGGACATCGTTACCGCTCCACTTCCAAACGCGCGGCAAACTGCTCGAGCGGTAACTGACCTAGAGCCTCTGCGTCGAGCTCGCCACCCTGCCCCGTCGCCATGCGCGCCATGAGCTGCTCGAGCTGCGCGGCGTCGCGGAAGTCGATGCGGGTGGTGTCGACGATGAGCACGGGCGCATCGGTGTAGCTGGCAAAGTAGGAGCGGTAGCGCAGGTCGAGCTCGGCCAGGTAGTCGGCCGTGATGGAGCGCTCGTAGTCGCGGCCGCGGGCGGCGATGCGTTCCATCAACACCTCGACGGGGGCCGTCAGGTAGAGAACGAGGTCGGGCTTGGGCACCTGCCGCGCCAGGATCTCGTAGACGCGAGAGAAGAGGGCGAACTCGTCGGAGGAGAGCGTGAGCCCGGCGAAGAGGCGGCACTTCTCAAACAGGTAGTCGCTCACCGAGTGGCGCTGCAGCAGGTCTTCCTGGGCGAAGAGCTCCTGCTGGTTGAAGCGGCTGAGCAGGAAGAACATCTCGGTCGAGAGGGCGTACCGGGCCTGGTCCTGATAGAAGTCGCGGAGGAAGGGGTTCTCCTCAAAGACCTCGAAGACGGTGCGGGCGCCGAGCCTGCTGGAGAGGGCCTCGATGAGGGTGGTCTTGCCGACGCCGATGACACCTTCGGCGACCATGAAGCGTGGCAGTTGGGGGAGCTCAGACATGAAGAAAACCGGCGTAGACAGCGGCAGAGAGCGAACACGATGCGCTGCAGTTGCGCGCTGCGATCGGTCGCCTTATCTCATACGGAAGGTCATGCAATCGGTCTAGTGCCGATGACCTGTCGGGGTTCACCGCCTCGGCTCCCGGAGCATGTGCTCCACACCTCTTGAGGAGCGAAGGCGCGCTCTCAACGAGTGCGGGTAGGGATCCCGCAAACCAAACCCCGCCATGTTAAGGAGGTGATCCCGTGTCTGATTCTTCTTGTTGTCTTTGTCTGACCGGTGAGGTGATGTCTTTCAATCGAGGTCGCGTCTAAACGCGGTCCGCTCCGTGGCTCGACGGCCGGTGTGATGACACCGGCGGAAGGCCGCGAAACGCGATGCTCGATCGAGAGATCCCAGACATCGCCGCCCCTGTGCAGCATCGGAGATTGGTTGGCCCGATAGGTCCGCGAGCCCGCTGCACAGGGGTTCTTTGTTTTTGCCTGTTGCTCAGCCCTCTTTCGCAGCGCCGCGCGCCGCCCGCTCCACCGCGCGGAGGCGGCGGGCATGGGCCGCCTCGAGCCGCTTCGCCTTGCGGATGCCGGCCTCTTCGTAGCGCTCATGCTACACGTCGGTGACCGGCGCGATGGGCGGCACCGGTCGAGCCTTCCCCGCCGCATCGATGGCCACAAAGGTGAGATAGGCGCGCGCCGCATGCACCCGATCTCCTGCGGTTGGCACCTCGCGCTCCACACGGACGCCAACCTCCATGGAGCTGCGCCCGGCGAAGTTCACCTGGGCCGTAAGGCTCACGACATCGCCCACCTGGATGGGGGCGTCGAAGTCGAGCTGGTCCATGGAGGCCGTGACGACCCAGCCGCGCGAATGGCGCTGCGCAGCGATGGCGGCGCAGATGTCGATCCAGGCCATCAGCGTGCCGCCGAACATGGTGCCGACCGCGTTGGCGTGAGAGGGCAAGACCAGCTCGGTCATGGAGACGCGCGAGTCGGAGGGCGGGCGGGGGGTGAGATCGGGCGAAGCGGGCGAGGTCATGGTTTTCCCGGCGGCGATGTTTGACCCGTTGAGGCGGCCATCGTAGGTGCGGGCCTCGTTCGGAGCGTTGGGCGTGAGGTGGCGATGTACGAGCGCGAGTTGGAGATTGCAACGCAGCTGGCGTTGCGGGCAGGAGCCGAGGCGGTCGCGGCATCGCAGGGCCGGTTTGCGGTGGAGGAGAAGGGGCCGGGCGACCTTGTGACCAGCGTCGACAAGGCGCTCAACACGCTCATCGTCGCGGCGCTCTCCGAGGCCTTCCCCGACGACGCCATCGTCGCCGAAGAGTCGGCCGACAACAGCGCCCGCGCGCGACGCATCTGGTTCGTCGACCCCATCGATGGGACGAAGGACTTTGTGAACGGCACAGGCCAATGGTCGGTCATGATCGGGCTTGCCGTGGAGGGGCACCCGGTCGTCGGCGTGGTCTATCACGCCATTCCGGATCGGCTCTATGCGGCCGCCCTGCCCGGCGCGGCGACGCTCACGATCGGCGGACAGAGCGAGGTCATCCGCTGCTCGCCACGGCGGGACGCCGGGGAG
>CANMDT010000224.1 GCA_947496715.1 Myxococcales bacterium | reverse complement strand
TGAACTTCGGTGCCGCAGCCGGTGAGCAGGAACAGGAGGACGAGAGCGGTCAGGCGCATGAGCATTTTCCGTGGGCGGGGATGTCAAACAGCGAGCAAGCGGCCTGACAACTGCGCGGTAACGATGCGAAGCGTTGGAGCTTCGCTGCATCGATGTGCGGTAACTGTTGCCTGGAGCCCCAGACATGTCAGATGTCTCAGGCCAGAGCGAGACTTTTGGCGCGTCGCGCGTGAGTGTGCGCAAAGCCACTGCGCGTCTGAGAACCTTTGACAGGTTGGAACCTTCTGCCGTAAGGTTGGTCCGATGTTGGCTTAAATATCTCTCTGGTTCGCTTTTCGGAGTTCGAACATGCTGCGTGGAAAACTGCTCGCTGTGCTTCTCGGTGTTTTGGCGCTCCTCGCTGTGTCTGCGATTCTCTTGCAGAATCGGCTTGCGAGAGAACTCACCGATCGGGTGGAGAAGAAGGTCCAGTCTGGCAACGAGTCGGTCCGCATGGCCAACCGGGTAGACGACTACTCACTCATCCGGACCGCCGAGCAGGTGGCTGCGCTTTCGGGCCTTGAGCAGGCGTTTGGCTGCCCGATGACCGAAGATGCGCTCACCGCGGGTGCCCGTACTCAGACCCCCGCCGTGGATGCGGCAGGGAAGCCGGTCGTCGATGCGCAGGGCCGCGCCGTCGACACCACCGGCGTACCAATGGGAGCCGCAGGTTCGGCCTGCAGCGCCACCTCGCATGTGCTTGCGCTCAGGCTGCTCAAGAGCTGGAACGAAGAGGCCAAGAAGCGACGCGCAGAGAACGAGGGCCGCTTTGTCAGCGAGCGCGACCCTGGTTTTGCCATCGCCCGCGACCCCGACGTGCTCATGGTCACCAACGCTCAGGGCCTTGTTGTGGCTCGCGCTGGCTTTGACATGGACGACTACTTCGGTGCCGCAAAGCCCAAGTTCAATGCTCTCGCCGTGGTGGCCTTAACCAAAGACAATGGCACCCAGCACGATGTCGTCGCCTGGCGCGACCACAACGACCAGACCCCCAAGATGGCCCAGGTTGCCGCGGCACCCATCCGCGACGCCGGCGGGAACTACATCGGCAGCGCCATTATCGGCTACTTCGTGACCAACGACGGTGGCAAAGAGGATGCACCCGATGGGCTCGACGTGGCCTACTTCGTGGGCGACAAGGGCCAGATCATCTTCGGCGGTTCGAGCGTTGATGACTCAGCCTTCCTGAGCAACCTGACGACCGCCGACTTCAAGGAGCGGAGCGATTCCAGCGTACCCGCGATGAGCTTTGCCGAGATCACCACCAAGGGGATCGACGGCATGTATTCTACGAACATCGGAGGCAAGGAATTCTTCGTCATGCCCTCCTCCTTCGCCGTCAGCCGCGCCGACCGCACTTCGCAGGTGGGCTTCCTCGTCATCGGCTCGGTTACCGAGGCGGTGGCTCCCATCGGACAGTTCCGGAACATCTTCCTTGGGATTCTCCTCGCGCTCTTCTTCGTCGGTGCCGTTGTCATCCTCGTCATCATCAAGAACTTCATGGAGCCCATCGAGGAGATCTCCAAGGGCATCCAGGAGGTCATCGCCGGAAAGGTCGACTACATGTGGCCCGTCGAAGATTCGAACCACCTCTCCGACATGTCGCACTCCCTCAACGTCATGAGCTTCAAGCTGCAGGGCAAGGGCGACCCCGACTCCGACGACGCCTCGGGCAACGCCGAATGGGCCGGCCTCGTCGGAGGCCCGCAGGCTCCCGCCGCCGGTGGCAAGCAGGGCGTGGTCTCGGGCCTTGGTGGCATCCGTGGCCGCCGATCGGCCGACGGCAACACCGAAGGCTGATCAGCCAGCATGCGGCGAACCTGCCTGACGGGCCTCGACCGTCTCCTCCTCGACCCGGCCTGTTTCGGTGCCATGGGCGGCCGAGCGGGGCTGCTCGGTCATCCTGCCTCCGTCTCTGCCCGCTTTGAGCATGCTGCCGATGCACTGCTGGCGGCTGGCGTGAACCTTGTCCGCCTCTTCGGGCCCGAGCACGGTCTCCGGGGCGAGGCCCAGTATATGGAGGCCGTGGGCCATGAGGTCGACCCGCTCACTGGCCTCGAGAGTGTCAGCCTCTACGGCGCCGAACTCGACGACCTGCGCCCCAAGCCGGAGCAGCTCGCCGACCTCGACCTCGTCATCATCGACCTGCAGGATGTGGGCAGCCGCTACTACACCTACATCTACACCGCCCTCTTCATGGCGGAGGCCTGCGCCAAGGCCGGTGTCCGCTGCCTGCTGCTCGACCGGCCCAACCCCATCGGCAATGCCGTTGAAGGCCCGGCGCTCCTCCCCGCCTTCCGCTCCTTCGTCGGCTGGCTCAACCTGCCCACGCGCCACGGGCTGACCACGGCAGAGGTCCTCGACTTCGCCCGCCAGCAGGGATGGGCCCTCAACCACGAGGTGGTGGCCATGGAAGGCTACAGCGCCCACCTCTGGATGGACGAGCATAACGCCCCCTGGGTGCTGCCGTCGCCCAACATGCCCACCATGGACACCGCGCTGGTCTACCCCGGCATGTGTCTGCTCGAGGGGACCAACATCAGCGAAGGCCGTGGCACCACCCGTCCGTTCGAGATGTTTGGCGCCCCCTTCGTCAACGCGCCTGAGCTCGCGGCGCTGCTCGAGTCGCTGCCGCTGCCCGGCGTCTGCTGGCGCCGCTGCGCCTTCGTTCCCACCTTCGACAAGTTCACCAAAGAGCGCTGCTACGGGCTCGGGATGCATGTGACCGACCGTCACGCCTTCCGCCCGCTCCTCACGGGCGCCGCCATCGTCTGGGCCATCGCGCGGCTCCACCCCGACCACTTCGCCTGGCGGAGCGACGCCTACGAGTTTGTCGACGACATCCCCGCCATCGACCTCCTCTTCGGCTCCGATGAACCGCGCCGCCTCATCGACGCAGGTGCCCCCTTCAGCGCGCTGGCTGCGGCGCTTGAGACGCCCGCCGAGCTGCTGGCAGCCGTCACCGCCGCCCGCCGCGCCGAGTATCATGGCCCGCGCTAACGGCCGCATCTGCCTCTTCGGCGGCAGCTTCAACCCGCCCCATCTCGGCCACCTCCTTGCATCCCAGTGGGCGCTCGCGACGCTCCCCATCGACCGGCTGCTCTGGGTGCCCTCCTTCAGCCACCCCTTCGGCAAGCCGCTCGCCGACTTCGATGAACGGCTTGCGCTCTGCCGCGCCGCGGTCGCCTCGCTAGGGCCCGCTGGCGGCGTGCGCGACTACGAGCGGCGCTTCGGCACCACCTATACCGTCGACCTGCTCCGGGCGCTCCACGCGACGCATCGTGGGTATCGCTTCTGGTGGCTCGTCGGCAGCGACGCCTATGCGGAGCGACACCGGTGGAAGGAGTGGGAGACCATCGAGCAGCTCGCCACGGTGGCGGTCATCGGGCGGGCCGGCTCGGCCGAGGGCTCACCGCTCGCGCTGCCCAACATCTCCAGCTCGGAGGTGCGCCGCCTGGCTGCCGCCGGCGCCTGGGACGAGGTGGCAGAGCTGGTACCGGCCCGCGTGCTGCGGCGGTTGCGGCGGTCGCAGTCGGGTGGCGCATCGTGAGCCGCTACGCCGTCATCGGCCTTG
>CANMDT010000223.1 GCA_947496715.1 Myxococcales bacterium | reverse complement strand
GTTGATGTTGGAGGCTCCCCCGTGACCATCCTCGCCACCATCCCCGGCCCCGCGATCCCCTTCGCGCGTCCTCGCTTCAGCGCGGGCCGTGGCTACCAAGACCCCGCCTACGCCGCATGGAAGCGCTGCGCGGCGCTCATCCTCCGGGCGGCGCTCAAGGGTGCCCCGGCATTCGTTCGCCAGCCGCTCGCGCTGGAGGTGCATGTATTCCACCCGCGCCCCAAGACGAGGCCGTCGCACGTTGACAGGCTCACCTGGTCGGCGGGCGTGTGCTGCTACGCCATCACGACAAAAGACCTCGACAACATCACAAAGGCCGTATGCGACGCGCTCCAAGATGGCGGCGTCATCGCTGACGACCGCTGGATCGTCCAGCTCGTCGCGTGGAGCTGGTACGCCCCGAGCTTCGGGGCGGTGGGCGTGGACGTTTCGATCACCACCCTCACCCATGAGTAGCCCCATGACCCGCATCCAAGTCCCCACCATCGAAGAGCTTGT
Organism: Myxococcales bacterium; assembly: GCA_947496715.1. Taxonomy (GTDB): domain Bacteria; phylum Myxococcota_A; class Bradymonadia; order REDH01; family REDH01; genus CAIWGR01. The sequence goes on along the minus strand of CANMDT010000223.1, from coordinate 3,123 downwards.
CGTCCTCCTCCTGCGCCTTCTCGCGGCTCAGTTCGTCGTCGGCGTGCTGCTCGCGGTGCCGATCGCCATCATCTACCTTGCGTTCGGGCTGATGTTCCCATAGACTCTCCAGAGCACCGGCAACTCTCACTGGCGGTGCAAGGCTTTCGATGATGGCAACCGGACGCGATGGCGGCCGGCAAGACCAGCGGGGGGCGTGTGAGAGCGCCCCCCGCACATCGGAGACTCAACCATGTCAACACTACACGGCGCAATCAGGGCACGCATCACGGCGCGGGCGATGGAGGCGGACACCGTCGTGATCTTCGCCCCCACAGAGCGCGACGTGTGGATGCGGGCGGCCAGCTACGGGATTGCCTTTCGCAAGGTGTTCCCGATGATCTGGGACGATTTGGGGGGATGTTGTAATCGGCTCAACAAGGTTCGGTTCAGCGAGCGGACGCTGTTTCTCGGGGAGTGGGGCTGTGAGGATGTGCTTCGGGAGCGATACCCCGACTGCTTCGTCAACCGGCCGCACGACTCGGAACTCTATCGGGAGTTCGGGGCGACCCCATGAGTTTCGACGCCCTCCCTCACTCCGCATGGCCAAACATCGCCGCGGTGCTGCCCTTGCCTTGGCCGGCGGATGCCGCCGCGCATGACCTCCGCTGGTACGCTGCGGCGCACGGCGTGTACAAGCAGTCGCTCCCGAGCGTGCGCGACCTGGCCGCCCGTTGGGGATGGTCGGCGTCCGCAACGTACCGACTCCTGACCTCCGCAGCGTGGGTCGATGCCGCTCGCGAGTGGCGGTGGAGGGCGGAACCTGTGAAACAGCAGCGGAACAGCAGCGGAACAGCAGCGGAACAAGCGGAACGGGCGAACGCCGAACAATCGCAGGAAGTGAAACAGCAGCGGAACAGCGATGGAACAGCAGCGGAACTCACGCGCGTTCCCCTTGTTCACCCAGCACCCGACACCCATCACACGTCGGCTAACGCCGACCCCGGAGCCCCCGACCATGGACCCAACCCCGACCCTCAAAGCCCACGCCCGCCAGACGCTGATCGAGTACTCGGACATGCAGGCGAGGACCGGCCTCCAGATGATCCGCAACGCGATCGAAGCGGACCCGAGGCTGACGGAGGCCTACCCGCACCTGCTCAAGAGCCTGTTCCGGCTGGAGGACGAGATCGCAGCGTCGCGGGGGTCTGGGCCACCCTCGACGCCATCCGAAAGCGGAACGTAAAGGGAGCGCGCGCCATGACCTTGACCAAGAGCGCCCGCACCGCGCTCGCCGGCCGGCTGAATGAGCACAGCGAAGCGGACCTCGTGGCGATGGTGGAATGGGTCACCGGATGCCGATGCGGCGCCCGTACCTGCCGCGCTTGCTCGCACCTTCAGCCCGGCGGCTATGCCAACCCGCAGACCTACCTGCGGCCCGACAACTGCGCGACCTACATCGACCTGGCCGCCCAATCGGCCCAAGCGACCACGCCACCACCCGCCGCCGACCACGCCAAGGCCTGGCGCGCCGTTCGAGAGGCCTGCCTGGCGCGCGACCGCAGGGAGATCGTGGGCGACGATGCCCGCCATACCATGCGCCTCAAGTTCGCCGTCAAGCGACTCGGTGGCCGTGACGCCGTGACCGCCAACCTTGCCCACGCAGAGGCGGCATGGGGCCGCGCATGGGATGAGGCGCTGGTCGAACTGAACGAGCGACTGGCGGCGATCCGATGAGCGCCCTCTACGACCACGAGCGCGCCCTACTCGGGTGCGCCATCCTCGACCCGACCATCCTCGACCAGTACGGGCACCGCCTGGTGCCGCATGACTGGCTCCGGCCGCAACACGCAGCGCTTTGGGTGCGGATGCGCGAACTGCGCGACGACGCCCGCTATGCGAACGCCCACGACGGGTGGGCCGCGGTCGTCATGGGGGAGGCCTTCGCATGGGGGAGCGAGGTCGGCGGCGCTGCCTACGTCACCAGCCTGCCCGCCGCAGCCCCGAGTACCCACGCAGCCCAGTATTACCTGGACCGCATCGTGCGCGATTCCCTGCGCCGTGGCGCCCTCGACCTGCTCACCCATGCCGCAGACCGCATTCGCGCCGGGGATGACCCTGACGAGACCCTGGCGGCCTTCGATGCGTCCGCATCCGAGCTGAGCCACCGCGATGCGCTCGACCGGCCCGAGTGGACGCGGGTAGGGCTCACCGCGGCCGAGGTGTTCGACCAAACCCAAGCGATGCAGCGTGACCCTGGGGAGGCCTCGCGGCTGGTCGTCCACACCCCATGGCGAGGCCTCGACCAGCGCATCGGCGGCGGGCTTCGACCTGGGCAGATCACCATCCTGGCCGGTCGACCAGCGACCGGCAAGACAGCCGCAGCCATGCAACTCGCCTCGCACGTCGCCGCCACCAGCCGAGGCGTCGGGGTGTTCTCGATGGAGATGGCCCGCGCTGACCTCACCATGCGGGAGTTCGCACGCCTCGGGCATGTGCGCCTCGATGGCATCCTGCACGCCGACCTAAGCGCGGGGGAGTGGCGGCAGATGGCGACAGCGATGGAGGTGCTCGACCAGCTGCCGCTCTGGATCGATGACACTCCGGCCTTGCACGTCCTTGAGCTGAGGCGACGCGCCCGCAAGCTTGCCCAGATCGCAGACAAGGCGGGCCATCCGCTTGGCTTGCTCGTCGTGGACTACCTCCAGCTTGCTACCGCCCGCATCGGCCGCGCTGAGAGTCGAGAGCAGGAGGTAGCCGCGGTGTCGAGGGCGATGCTCGCGCTTGCCAAGGAGCTGCGCTTGCCCGTCCTCGCCCTTGCCCAGATGAATCGGGGGGTGGAGGGGCGGACGGACATCAAGCCGCGCATGAGCGACCTTCGAGAGTCGGGACAGATCGAACAGGACGCGCAGAACATCATCTTTACGTTCCACGATCCCGACGATCCAGACGACGATACCCGCTCGCTTATCGTCGCTAAGGCGAGGTCAGGACAGCCTGGGGACGTGGCGTGCATGTGGCACGGCAAGCACCAGCGGCTCGATGAGGTCGGCGAGGAGCGGACGGAACGGCCGAGGGTGGCTGAGGTCGTGTGGCATGGCGAGTGAGTGTGCAGGGCGCGACCCATACCGGGAGTTCTCCCTT
>CANMDT010000222.1 GCA_947496715.1 Myxococcales bacterium | reverse complement strand
CATCGTGGTGGGGGCGCCGGAGCGGGCTGTGGCGCTGAGCGGATCGCTGCTTGCGCGGGGCTATCATGTGCAGGCGATTCGTCCGCCGACCGTGCCGGTTGACACGAGCCGGCTTCGTGTCACGGTAGAGGCGACGATGACAGAGGAGACGGTCAGCGGCTTTGTGGAGGCGCTCGATGCGTCGGCGCGGTCGTTGGGCATCGAGCGGAGAGCGGGGTCGCATGTCGGGTAAGCAGGATGAGGGACGCAAGCGGATCGCCGAGAACCGCAAGGCGCGGTTTGAGTATGAGTTCATCGACACCTACGAGGCGGGCATCGTGCTGGTTGGGTCGGAGGTGAAGTCGCTGCGTGCGGGGCGTGTGTCGATCACGGAGTCGTTCGCGCAGTTCGAGGGCGACCAGCTCTTCATCCGCAACATGCATGTGCATGAGTACACGCAGGCCAACCAGTTCACCCACGATCCGCGGCGGGTTCGGCGGCTGCTGATGCACCGCCGCGAGCTCGACCGGTTGCGGCGCGAGCTGCGCGAGGCGGGGCTGTCGCTCATCCCGGTGGAGCTCTACTTTGTGGGTCCCTACGCCAAGCTGGAGCTGGCCTTGGCGCGGGGCAAGAAGCTGCACGACAAGCGGGACGCGACGGCGGAGCGCGAGGTGAAGCGTGAGATGGATCGGGCCCGTCACGGACGGCGCTGAGGAGCGCAGACGGCGCTGCTGAGCGATGGCTCGCCTGGTGCCGGCGATTGCGTTGCTATCGCCTGCGGGGGTGGTTAGGTTGCGAGGGCTGGGGGCAACCTTGGCAGGGTTCTTTCAAGGCTATGTGAACGACTACCTGGGGGCGTTCTGGATTCGACGAGGGTGAAGAAGTTTGTGTTGCATGTAGAGGTGCTGGTGGCCTCTTTAAAAACCAGCAAAAACAATAGCTGCCGAAGACTCTTCGTACGCTCTCGCTGCTTAAGCGACGTCGCATCAGTTCCGAGCCTATAAGGCTGACCGCGGCGTAACCCAAAGAAGGCTGGCAACCGACTCTTCTGCGCGAGGAGAGGCGGAAGTGAGATCAATCTGGCGCTGGTTCGGGAACCCGGCTCACGGGGGCCGCTCGGACAAGATCAATCCGTGAGACAAGCATGTAGACGCACAAATGGAACGCTTTCGGACGAGGGTTCAAATCCCTCCGCCTCCACTCCAGGCCACCCGGTTCTCGCAAGAGGGCCGGGTGGTGGTCGTTTTTGGGTCAGGGTTGCTTAAACCTTATCTCAAACCCGCACTCGCTCGCCCCCTCGGCAATCGTTGTGCCGCGGAGGAGTTCCACTTCGGGTTCGATGGTGCCGAAGAACTTGGCGTCGCCTGCGCAGAAGACGGGGGAGAGTTCGGGGACGCCTGCCGTGGCGCAGATGGCGGGGAAGCGGCAGCGGGTGACCGTGAAGGAGAGGGCCGTGGCGCTGATGTCGCCCCAGACCATGTCGGCGTTGACGAACTTGTCGCCGCGCTCCTGGGCGAACTGGGTGCGCTCGTCTTCGGAGAGCTGGGCGAGCATCTCGCGGCGAAGTGGCCCGATCTGGCGGCGGAGCTGGGCGCAGGCCGCCTCGATGACCACCTCGCGGGTGATGCGGAGCGCCTCGTCTGCGCCGCGCAGACGGGTGAGGTCGCGGTAGAGCAGGATGGCGGCGCCGATTTGGGCGCGGCTGTCGCGCTCCTTGGCATCGGCGGGCTCGGGCCAGCCGAGGTAGGGTTCTCCGCGGTTGACGGCGGCCTTCACGCGGGCGCCAACGCGGAGGGCGTCGAGCAGCCCAACCTCGCGGAGCAGGACCGGCAGCGAGGCCAGGTCGTCGGCGTTGAAGAAGCGTGAGAACATCTAGGGCAGCGGCAGGTCGGTGGTGCCCGTCGCGGTCGTCTCCTGCACCGAGACCGGCTCGCCCGTGAGGCCGCGGAAGTGGCGGAGGGAGCCCGTGAAGTGGTTCACCATCGCGTCGTAGGGGGCGAAGAGGGCCTCGTTGGTGGCGTAGCCGTCGATGGCCCACTGGCCGGAGCCGTCGGGTGCTGCCGAGACGGAGAGTTCGCGCAGGTAGTAGCCTTGGGGGCCCTGAAGCTCGGAGCAGTTGCCGTCGGTGCAGCTCTCGCCGAGGTCGCACCGGTTGGTGCCGTCGCAGGCGGCGCTTGGCGCGAGCTCCCAGCGGATGGTGGAGAAGCCGACGACGCCCGGGCCGCCGGAGGGCAGCCCTGTCTGCTGCTGCGCGGCGGAGGCGTGGGCGAGCTGCGTGGTGTCGTTCAGCATGGCCTGCTTGGGGTAGCTGAGCGTGTAGTCCACGCTGCCCGCGTCGGGTGGCGCCTGGGTCGCGAGGAGGAGCACCTGCACGGTGGCCTCCTGGGCCGCGAAGGCGACGGCCCGGTTGAGGTCGTCGCGGTCGGGGCTGGTGCCCGGCTCGAGCCAGGCCTCCGCGGTGATGGTGGCCTCGTCGTCGCTTGTGCGGTCGGCCGCGACCTCGAGCCGGAGGCCGCGTGAGGTGTAGCCGAGCTCGGGGCTGTAGTCGGCGGGATAGCCCTCGGGCGCCGTGGTCGCGGTGGTGAAATGGAGGCCGCCGATGAGGGCGGTGACATGGTCGAAGCCGTCGAGGCCCAGCGCGCGGAGCGAGACCTTGCGGCGGAGCTGGCCCGGTGCGCCGGGCTCGATGCGGCCGGTGAGTTCGACCGTAGCGGCCGCGAAGGTGGTACCATCGCCGACGATGCGCTTCGCCTGCCAGCGGAGCTGCGGCAGGTCTTCGCCGAAGGCGCCCGTGGTGAAGTCGCCGCCTACGAAGGTGGCGCGCAGCGTGGAGGCGGCGCAGGGTGCGGCGACCGCCGAAACGGTAGAGAAACCGATCTGTGAGACGCGGTGGTTGGTCCGTTCCCAGCGCCAGGCGAAGGCGTTCGGGATGAGCGCCTCGGTGCAGGGCGTGCCGCGCGGTCCGGCCACCTCGTCGCAGGCCGCCAGAGCGAGCAGCGAGACCGCAGCGCAGGCCGTGGCGCGCACGAGGCTCATCACTTCTTGCCGCCCGCCGGCTTGCTGGCCGCCGGCTTGCCGCTCACCGGCTTTGCGCCCGTGGGAATGACCGTGCGTCCGCCGCCCGACTTGCCGGGGAGGTTGGGGCTGGAGGGGCGCGAAGGGCCGAGTGGCTTAGACATGATGGGCTCCGGAGTGGTGGTGGCGGCCACGCTTCACGCCTCGCGCCAACTCTGTCAACCTCAGCGGTGTCAGAGTGTGGTGCTGGCGGCGGGATAGCCGTCGACCATGAGCCAGAGGCGGATGGCGGCGGGCAGTGCGACGGGCGGGTGAGGCGACGGGCGGGTGACAATGCGGGTGGTCTCTTGCGAAGGAGCCGCGTTGCGAGTCCGATGGCGCCTCGTTGGCGACCCTCCCTGTGTGCAGGACGAAGATGTTTGGATGGATGATTCGATGCTCTCTCCCCATGCTCCTCGTGAATGGCTTCGCAGCCTGCGCGCCTGTTCGCGCACAGGCACCGCAGCCTGCGCCGACCGCGGAGGTGAAGCGGCCGCGCAATCTGATTCTCTTCATCGGCGACGGCATGGGGCCGCAGCAGATTGGGCTGTTTGAACTCTGGGCGCGCGAGGCTGCGACCTCGAAGTATGCTGACCGTGTGACCCACTACCGGTCGCTCGCC
>CANMDT010000221.1 GCA_947496715.1 Myxococcales bacterium | reverse complement strand
GACGGCTCACGGCGCTCGCCTAGCGCGGAGCTTCGGCAGCGGGGTCGGGTGCCGACGTTGGTTGCTCCTCCTCCGATTCGACGCGTACCAACACCTTCGCCCGCGCGCTGCCTTCGCCATGCTTCGCCCCACCCTCCCCGCACCTTCCCACCCCCCTCCGCGCCTTCGCCGACCCGGCCCGAGGCGGTCCATCCAGTCGTTGACGAACCGCACGCGCTGCGACACAACCGCCCCATCAACTGCACCACGATGGGGATTCCATGTCTGCTCTCTCTGCGCTCCTCGAACAGCTCCGCACCGGCAACCTCTCGGAGCGCGACAAGGGCACCCGCTTCGAAGAGGTCGCCCTCGCCTACTTCCGCCAGGAGCCCATCTACAAAGGCCGCTTTGAGAAGGTGCAGACCTACGGCGACTGGGCCCGCGACAACGGCCTGCCCGCCACCGACGACGGCATCGACCTTGTGGCAACGGGCCCCGGCCCCAATGGAACCACCATCGTCGCCGCCATCCAGTGCAAGTTCTACGCAGACGACTACCTGCTCAAGAAGGAGGACATCGACTCCTTCTTCCCCGCCTCGGGACGCAAGGTCTTCACCGAGCGCTACATCGTCGCCACCAACGAGCACTGGTCCCACCTCGCCGACCGCGCCTGCGCCGACCAGGCCACACCGGTCACCAAAATCGACCGCTACGCACTCGAGGAGAGCGCCATCGACTGGGCCTCGCTCCGCGCGGGAAAGCCGGTCGAACTCCGCCCCAAGAAGAGCCTCCGCACACACCAGGTCAACGCCCGCACCGCCGTCACCGCCGGCCTCCGCGACGCCGACCGCGGCAAGCTCCTCATGGCCTGCGGCACCGGCAAAACCTTCACCTCGCTCAAAATCGCCGAGGAGTTCTGCGGCAAAGGCAAGCAGGTGCTCTTCCTCGTGCCATCGCTGTCGCTCCTCTCCCAGACCCTCACCGAGTGGAGCCAGGAGAGCGACACACCCATGCACTGCTTCGCCGTCTGCTCCGACACCGAGGTAGGCAAGAAGCGGCGCAACGAAGACGACGAGGTGCAGACCTTCGCCCACGAGCTCCGCTACCCCGCCACCACAGAGGCCTCCAAGCTGGCCGCCGCCGTCGCCGCCAAGCACGAGACCGGCGCCATGACCGTGGTCTTCTCCACCTACCACTCCATCGAGGTCATCTCCCGCGCCCAGAAGGACCACCTCCTCGCCGACTTCGACCTCATCATCTGCGACGAGGCCCACCGCACCACCGGCGCCACCTTCTCGGGCCAGGAGGAGAGCGCCTTTGTGCGCGTCCACGACCAGTCCTTCGTCCGCGGCCACAAGCGGCTCTACATGACCGCCACCCCCCGCATCTTCGGCGACGACGCCAAGGTCACCGCCGGCCGGCTCGGCGCCACCCTCGCCTCCATGGACGACCCCGACCTCTTCGGCAAAGAGCTCTACTGCATCTCCTTCTCGGCCGCCGTCAAAGCCGGCCTGCTCTGCGACTACAAGGTGCTCGTCCTGGCCATCGACGAGGCCCATGTGAACCGGGCCGCGATGGAGCTCCTCAAAGACAAGGACCAGTCCATCAAGGTCGAGGATGCCGGCAAAATCATCGGCTGCTGGAAGGCCCTCGCCAAGCAGGGGCAGCGCGAGACGCTCGCAGACGACCACCACCCCATGCGCCGCGCCGTGGCCTTCTGCCAGGTCATCGAGGCCAAGCAGGGCGGCCGCATCCACAAGGTCTCCTCCAAGAAAATCGCCAACATCTTCTCGGCTGTCGTCGAGGAGTACCAGAAGTCCACCGGCGACACCTCGTCGCTCGTCTGCGAGGCCTCCCACGTGGACGGCTCCATGACCGCCACCGAGAAAGACAAGCAGCTCGACTGGCTCAAGGCCGAGACGCCCGACAACACCTGCCGCATCCTCTCCAACGTGCGCTGCCTCTCCGAAGGGGTGGATGTGCCGGCCCTCGACGCCGTGCTCTTCCTCACCCCGCGCAACAGCCAGATTGATGTGGTGCAGTCTGTGGGCCGCGTCATGCGCAAGGCGCCCGGCAAGACCCGCGGCTATGTGGTGCTCCCCGTGGTGCTGCCCGCCGGCGTGAGCCCCGAGCTTGCGCTGCAAGACAACAAGTCGTTTGCCGTGGTCTGGCAGGTGCTCCAGGCGCTCCGCTCCCACGACGACCGGTTCGACGCCATGATCAACCGCATCGACCTGGCCGGCGAAGACCCCGCCAAGATGGAGGTCATCGCCGTGGCCGACATCGCCCCCTTCAAGCCGCTCCCGCAGCAGCGGGCCGCAAACGGCATCGGCACGGGTGGCGGGCAAGGCGATGTGGAGTCGCCGCCGCCGCAGCCGCAGCAGACCGAGATGGCCTTTGAGGTGGGCGCCGTGGAGCGGGCCATCTTTGCCAAGGTGGTGCAGAAGTGCGGCAACCGGCGCCACTGGGAAGACTGGGCCGTCGATATCGCCCGCATCGCGCAGACCCACATCACCCGCATCGCCACCATCGTGCGGGAGCCGGGCAACGAGGCGGAGCGGGCGGCTTTTGACGCCTTTGCCGAGGAGCTGCGCGACGACCTCAACGGGAGCGTGACCGACGACGAGGTCATCGAGATGCTGGCCCAGCACCTCATCACGCGGCCGGTCTTCGACGCCCTCTTCTCGGGCTACTCCTTTGCGGCCAACAACCCCATCTCGCAGGCGATGCAGGCGATTGTGGAGCAGCTCGAGCGGCACAACCTGGACGCCGAGGCCGACACGCTGGCCGCCTTCTACGAGAGCGTGCGGATGCGGGCCGAGGGCATCACGAATGCGGAGGGGCGGCAGAAGATTGTGGTCGAGCTCTACGACAAGTTCTTCCGCAAGGCCTTCCCGCGGCTCACCGAGCGGCTCGGCATTGTCTACACGCCGGTAGAGGTGGTGGACTTCATCCTGCGCAGCGTGGACGACCTGCTGCAGCAGGAGTTTGGGCAGCGGCTCACCGATGAGGGGGTGCACCTGATCGACCCCTTCACGGGCACGGGCACCTTCATCACCCGGCTGCTGCAGAGCGGGCTCATCGAGCGGGCCGACCTGCCGCGCAAGTTTGCCTCGGAGCTGCATGCCAACGAGATGGTGCTGCTGGCCTACTACATCGCGGCGGTGAACATCGAGAGCGCCTATCACGAGCAGATGGGGGGCGCCTACCGGCCCTTTGAGGGCATCTGCCTGACCGATACCTTTCAGATGTATGAGAAGGGCGACCTGGTGTCGCAGGCGCTGGCCAACAACAGCGATCGACGGGAGCGTCAGATGGCGGCACCCATCAGCGTGATTGTGGGCAACCCGCCCTATTCGATTGGGCAGGGGAGCGCGAACGACGACAACCAGAATGTAGCCTATCCGGGCCTCGATGCTCGGATTGCAAACACATACGCCGCACGGTCCAACGCGAACCTTCAGAAGGGTCTGTACGACTCCTACATCCGGGCGATTCGGTGGGCGAGTGACCGGATTGGCGAGCGGGGCATTGTGGGGTTTGTGACCAACGCGGGCTGGGTGGATTCGACCAGTGCCGACGGCCTGCGTAAGTGTTTGGCGGAGGAGTTCAGCAGCCTCTATGTCTTTCACCTGCGGGGATTGCGTGGGCAAAAGACTTCGGGCGAACGCGCGAAGCAAGAAGGTGGGCAGGTCTTCGGCGCGGTAAGTTCCGCCGCGAGCGG
>CANMDT010000220.1 GCA_947496715.1 Myxococcales bacterium | reverse complement strand
CTCCGAGGGTACAGGCGCTGGTAGCAGCTCCGGCTCGGGCGAGGGCAGCGGCTCCGGCTCCTGAACACGGGTAGGATCGAACCCTGCCTCGTCGTGGTTGAACTTTGGCTCCGCGCGGCGTAAACGCCTCCCGCAAACCTGCCCGCCCCGTCGGTCCGTTTGCACCAGAGGTCGTCCATGTCGAGGCTTTCGATCAGAGAATCGCTCACCTTTGACGATGTGTTGCTCGTACCGCAGTACAGCGACTTTCTCCCCAAAGAGACCGACATCTCCACCCAGCTGACCCGTAACCTCCGGGTCAAGCTCCCGTTGCTCTCTGCGGCCATGGATACCGTCACCGAGGCGGCCACCGCCATCTGCATGGCCCGTCACGGCGGCGTTGGTATCATCCACAAGAACCTCAGCATCGCCGAACAGGCCGCCGAGGTCCGCAAGGTGAAGAAGTCCGAGTCGGGCATGGTCGTCGACCCCATCACCGTCGGGCCGCGCCAGACCCTCGCCGATGTTGTTGCCATCATGCAGCGCAACGCCATCTCGGGCGTGCCGGTCGTCGACGGCGGCCGCCTCGTGGGCATCGTCACCAACCGCGACCTCCGCTTCGAGAAGGACCTCACCAAGACCGTCGCCGAGTCGATGACCCGCGACCTGGTGACCGCCCATGTGGGCATCGCCATCACCGACGCGATGCAGGTGCTCCAGAAGCACCGCATCGAGAAGCTCCTGCTCGTCGACGCGGCCGGCCACCTCGAAGGGCTCATCACCGTCAAAGACATCGAGCAGGCCGAAATCTACCCCAGCGCCGTCAAAGACAGCATGGGCCGCCTCTTGGTCGGCGCCGCCATCGGCGTCTCGCCCGACACGGAAGCTAGGCTCGCTGCGCTTGTCGAGGCCGGCGTTGATGTGGTCGCCGTCGACACCGCCCACGGCCACAGCGTGCGCGTCCTCGAGACCGTCGCCGCCATCCGCGCCCGCTACCCCAACCTCCAGATCATCGCCGGCAACGTGGCCACCGCCGCTGGAACCCGCGCCCTCATCGAGGCAGGCGCAGATGCAGTGAAGGTCGGCATCGGCCCCGGCTCCATCTGCACCACCCGCGTCGTCGCCGGCGTCGGCGTCCCGCAGGTCACCGCCATCGACGACTGCGCCACCGAGGCCGCCAAGCACGGCGTCCCCGTCATCGCAGACGGCGGCATCAAGTTCTCCGGCGACATCGTCAAGGCGCTCGCCGCCGGCGCCAGCAGCATCATGATCGGCAGCCTCTTTGCCGGCACCTCCGAGTCGCCTGGCGACCAGGTCCTCTATCAAGGACGTTCCTACAAGACCTACCGCGGCATGGGCTCGCTCGGCGCCATGGGTCAGGGCTCCGCCGACCGCTACTCGCAGGGCGACGTGAGCGAGTCGCGCAAGTTCGTGCCCGAAGGCATCGAGGGCATGGTCGCCTACCGCGGCCCCCTCGCCGACAACATCTACCAGCTCATCGGCGGCATCCGCTCGGGCATGGGCTACTGCGGCGCGCGGACCATCGAAGAGCTCCAGCGGACCGCCGAGTTTGTCCGCATCACAAGCGCCGGCCTGCGCGAGAGCCACGTCCACGATGTCTTCGTGACCAAAGAGGCACCCAACTACAAGTCGATGCCGGGCGGCTCGGGGATGGGCTAGCGATGAGCCATCTTCAGAACGGAATTCTCATTCTCGACTTCGGGTCGCAAGTAACGCAACTCATTGCAAGAAGAGTGCGTGAGGCTGCGGTCTACTGCGAGATCTATCCCTCCGATATCTCCAACGAGAAGCTGGCCGAACTCAACCCCCGCGGCATCATCCTCTCGGGGAGCCACGCCTCCACCTACGAAGACCACCAGCTCCGCGCACCGTCCGCCGTTTTCGAGCTCGGCATCCCCGTCCTCGGCATCTGCTACGGCATGCAGACCATGGCCGTGCAGCTCGGCGGAACCGTCTCCTGGAGCGACCGCCGCGAGTTCGGCTACGCCGAGGTTCGGGCCCATGGCCACACGGAGCTCCTGCGCGACATCGCAGACTTCACCACCGAGCAGGGCCACGGCATGCTCCGCGTCTGGATGAGCCACGGCGACAAGGTCACCGACCTGCCGCCCGGCTTCAAGCTCATGGCCAGCACGCCCAGCTGCCCCATCGCCGGCATGGCCGACGAGAGCCGCCGCTTCTACGCGCTCCAGTTCCACCCCGAGGTCACCCATACCCACCAGGGTGCCGCCATCCTCCACCGCTTCGTCCGCCAGATCTGCGGCTGCGGCGGCGACTGGCTCATGGGCAACTTTGTGGAAGAGGCCGTTGCCCGCATCCGCGAGCAGGTCGGCTCGGAAGAGGTCATCCTCGGCCTCTCCGGCGGCGTCGACTCGAGCGTCGCAGCCGCGCTCATCCACCGCGCCATCGGCGACCAGCTCACCTGCGTCTTCGTCGACCACGGCCTGCTCCGACTCGGCGAGGCAGAGTCCGTGATGCAGATGTTCGTCGGCCGGCTCGAGGCCCGCGTCATTCACGTCGACGCCAGCGACACCTTCCTCGGCCACCTCGCCGGCGTCACCGACCCCGAGAAGAAGCGCAAAATCATCGGCCGCGAGTTCGTCGAGGTCTTCCAGCGCGAAGCGGCCAAGCGCCCCAACGCCCGCTGGCTGGCACAGGGCACCATCTACCCCGACGTGGTCGAGAGCGGCGGCTCCAAGTCCAAGAAGGCCACCATCAAGAGCCACCACAACGTGGGCGGCCTGCCCGAGACGCTGGGTCTCAAACTCCTCGAACCGCTCCGCGAACTCTTCAAGGACGAGGTCCGCGAGCTTGGCGTCACGCTCGGCCTCCCGCGCGAGATGGTCTACCGCCACCCCTTCCCGGGTCCCGGCCTCGGCGTCCGCATCCTCGGCGAGGTCCGTCGCGATTTTGCAGACCTGCTCCGCCGCGCAGACGACATCTTCATCTCCGAGCTTCGCGCCACCATCGACCCGGTAACGGGCAGGTCGTGGTATGACCTCACGAGCCAGGCCTTCGCAGTCTTCCTGCCGGTCAAGAGCGTGGGCGTCATGGGCGACGGCCGCACCTATGACTACGTGGTAGCACTCCGGGCCGTAGAGACCAGCGACTTTATGACTGCCGACTGGGCCGAACTGCCCTACGCGCTGCTCAAGAAGGTCTCTAGCCGCATCATCAACGAGGTCCGCGGCATCAACCGCGTTACCTACGACATCTCCAGCAAGCCCCCCGCCACCATCGAGTGGGAGTGAGGCAGAGTTGCCTCCCACGCCTGCTCGCCTAGAGGGTTGGAGCAGTCCGTCCGCGTCGAGGGTACCATGAAGAGAACCGCGCTTGCCCTCCTGCTCCTGCTGCCGCTCCCCGCGCAGGCCGGTAGCCGCTTCGATGACGAGCCCGACGCCCCCGCGGCGACAGGCTTCGCGGCCATCCTGGCCCCTGCAAGCGGGCTCCTGCCCAAGGGCGGCTCCACGGCGCGGCTCTTCGTCTATCGCGAAGATGGCACCCCCTTCAGCACCGGCGCGGCCGCCGGCTCCTACGAGCCCGGCGTGGAGGTCGCGCTGCCGCCCGGCACCTACTTCGCAGAGGTCGCCCGCACCCGCACGGGGCTCCGCGTCTCCAAGTTCCGCGTCGAGCTCGGCAAGACCAGCGTCATCCCCACCGGCTGGGTGAGCGTGACCGCCGTCGAACGGGCCGAACAGCCCCGTATGGACT
>CANMDT010000219.1 GCA_947496715.1 Myxococcales bacterium | reverse complement strand
GGCGATGGCGCTTGCAGCAGGGCTTGCCATCGTTAAAGGGGCGAACAACCAACCGCGGTCCGCGACCGCCGACACTCCACGCAACAGGCCTCCATGAGAATCTCCGCACTCGCCGCGACGCTGCTCACCCTCGCCATCCTCCCGGTTGCTTCGGCCCGCGCCGAGGAGAGCGCCGCGGATTTGGCCTGGGACCTTCAACTCCACGGCCTGTTGGGCGCCGGCTTCGACAGCGTCGCAGATGACGACCGCTACGACTTCATCGGCCGCTACGACGGCTTCGCGCTCCGCAACGCCCGCCTCATCCTCGATGCAACCAACCCCGCAGGGTTTGCGGCCCGGCTGAGCATCGAGGGCGCGACCGACATCGAGTCGAGCGGCACCACGCCCGCTGCCACGCTCGATGCCCGCGTCCGCGACGGCTGGCTCAGCTACGCGCCCACCAAGACCCTTGTGCTCCGCGCAGGTCAGTTCCGGCCCGGCTTCCTCGGAGAGTCCACCCGTGACCCCGGGGCCTACCCCTTCGCCACCGCCTCCCTCCTCGCCTCCGGCGTCGCCCTCGGCGCAGGCTTCGAGACGCCGGGACTTGCGCTCGACCGCGGCATCGGCGCCGAGGTCAACAGCGGCACCGGCATCGTCGCGGGCGACCTCACGGTGCGGCTCCGCGCCGGCGCCTGGAACGGTAACGGTGCCAACCAGCAGCTCAACGACAACCCCAGCGTCGCCTTCGGCAGCCGCATCGAGTTTGCCTACAATGAGCTCGTCACGCTCGGCGCCGCCGGCTTCGTGAATGCCCGCACGGACGGCGCACTCCCCGACCGCTACCAGGAGAGCGATACCGGCACCGCCTTCGACCTCCGGGTCGCTGCTGCCGGCTTCTCGCTCCTCGCACAGGCGGCCCAGGTGGCCACAAGCTACGAGACCGTCGGCTCGACCGACCGCCTCCAGGCCGGCTGGTCTGCGGAGGCCGGCTACGACCATGCCATCGGCACCGCCACCGCCGGCCTCGGCTACCGCATCGCCACCCTCGACCCCTGGGCCGAGGGCTCCGCGACGCGCACCCACGAAGAGGTCACCGAACAGACGGTCGCCCTCCGCCTTGGAACCAGTCTCGGTGGCTACCCCGCCCGCATCGTCGCGCAGCACACCTTCGTCGAAGAGTTCGAGACGCGGAGCATCAACAACGACCGCACCCAGATCTCTGCCGTGGTGGCGTTCTGATGCGCCCGCTCTACCCCCTCATCGGCCTCGCGCTCAGCGTTTTCGCGGGGCTTGCGGGCTGCTCCAGCACGCCAGCCAGCAGAGCGCAGGCCCGCACCGTGACCCACCGCGACGAGGTCCCTGCCGGGCCGCGCGCGCTTGGCGATGTGGGCGACCTGCTGCTCGAGAATGACAAGGTCCGCGTCGTCATCCAGGGACCGGGCGACAGCCGCGGCTTTGGCGTCTACGGCGGCAGCCTCCTCGATGCGGCGCGTGTGGACCGCAACCAGCGTTCGGGTAGCTCGGCGGGCGGCGTCGGAAGCGACCAGTTTGGCGAACTCTTCCCCTCCTTCTTCCTGCAGGCCGTTGCGGTCGACAAGGTGGAGGTCATCTCCTCCGGCGCCGACGGCGGCACCGCCCGCGTGCGTGCCAGCGGCACGGCCGGCGACTTCCTCGAGCTGGTCGGCTACCTCAACCGAGCCATCACGGGCAGCAACGAGCGCCCGGGCGACGCCACCTCGACGCCCAAGATCTCCTACGCCACCACCTACGAGCTCGAGCCCGGCGCAAACTGGCTTCGGCTCATTTTCCGGGTGGAGAACATCTCGCCGGAACCGCTCGTCTTCCCCGGCTCCGACGCGACAGGGCTGCTCTCCGTCATCGGACTCCCGACCGAGGGCTTCACGGTGCCGCTCGGCGACGTGGCCCTCTTCGGCGCCACCTCCAAGCTCTTCGTGCCGGGCGCGGGCTACGACCTTCGTGCCGCCTTGGACCGGAGCTACGATGCTGCCATCGATTGGCCCGCCTTTCCGGGCGTGGTCGCCGACTGGGTTGCCTCGTCGGGCGACGGCGTGAGCTACGGCATGATGGTCGAGGGCTCGCCGGACAACTTCGTCATCGGCAAGCAGGCCACCTACGCGCCGGTCGCCCCCTTCGGCGTGACCGACCGCTCCATGCTCATCCCCTTCGTCACAGGCGGCTTCACCGGTCTCTTCCATCGTCAGGCCCCCACCCAGCTCGCGGCGGGAGACGCCTTCGAGGTCACCAAGTACTTCATCATCGGCGACGGCGACGTGGGCTCGGTGCTCGACACGCTCCTCCCGCTGCAGGGCGTTGCGACCGGCGATGTGCGCGGCAAGGTGCACGAGCGGCTCGGCAGCGCGCCGGCCGACGAGGTGACCGTGGAGGTCCGACGCAAGGCCGGCGACCGCTACCTGCCCTACGGAAGCTACGCCGTCACCGCGGGCTCCTTCGCAGGTCGTCTGCCAGCGGGCGACTACGAAGCGGTCGTTTCCGGCGAAGGCCGGCCGCTCTCGTCAGGCGTCGCCTTCAGCGTGAAGGTGGGCGAAGCGAGCAGCCTCGACCTCACGGCAGAGGGCGCGGGCCGCATCGTCGTGCGCATCGTGGATGAGCGTGGTCAGCCCATGCCGGGCAAGGCGACCGCCGTGGCCTTCTATGCCGAAGACAAGGCCAACCAAGATCCGCGCACCTTCCTCTACGACAAGGCCGCGGGCGAGCATGAGCGGACCACCGACCTGGTGCCCGATACCGCCGACCCGCTCACCCGCCGCTACATCGAGACCGTGGACTGGGCGGCGGCCGGTCAGGCGGAGCTGCTCGTGCGGCCCGGCACCTACACCGTGGTCGGCAGCCGCGGCCCCGAGTACGGCATCGCGGAGCAGACGGTCACTGTGGCGCCCGGCGCGACCGCCTCGGTCACCCTCCGCGTTGACCACCTTGTGCAGACCCCGGACCGGCTTGCCGCCGACATGCACATCCACTCGATTCACTCCATCGATGCCTCGTTCCCCGTCGACTACAGGGTGCGGAGCCTCGCAGCAGAGGGGGTGGAGATTGCGGTCTCGACCGACCACAACTTCGTCACCGACTTCGGGCCGACCATCGACGAACTGGGGCTGCGCCCGTGGATGACCAGCTTCATCGGCATGGAGCTCACCACGCTCGAGACCGGCCACTTCAACGGCTACCCGCTCGCCTACAAGACGGGCCCGGTCGGCAAGGGGGCGGTGGGCTGGTCCAAGCGGACACCTGACGAGCTCTTCTCCGCCCTCCGCGAGCTCGGCTCCGAAGGCTCCGGCAACACCATCGTCCAGGTCAACCACGCCCGCGACAGCATCCTCGGCTATTTCTCACAATACAACCGTAACGCCTTCACAACATTGCCGAATCGGCCTGGCGTGTTTGATCGGTTTACCTCCCCGACCGGCCCTGCCTTCATCGACCCTGTCAGCAGGGCTACCACCTACAGCGAGAACTTCGACGCGCTCGAGATTGTGAACGGAAAGCTCTTCAACGAGATCCGCCACTTCCGCACGCCGGCCCGCTTCCCCGACGGCCCGCTCCCCGCCGACCTCCCTGCCGTGGGCACCGTGGTCGTCGACGAGAACGACGCCGCCTTCCCCGGCGTGGTCGACGACTGGGTCCAGCTCCTCAATCTTGGCAAGCGCTACATTGGCGTCGGCACGCGCGACACCCCCAGCGGAGACGACGAGGCGGGCTAC
>CANMDT010000218.1 GCA_947496715.1 Myxococcales bacterium | reverse complement strand
GGGACTCATCGAGGCCTCCACGCTGCAGACCTACGCGACCGGCTGGGCCACCGCAGACACCGCCGCGCCCGACGCAGCCGCCAACGGACGCCCCGCCAGCCTCAACGCCGATGCGCGGCTCATCGTCCTGCAGCTCAACGCGGCCGCACGGGCGCCGGGCGAGGACTACATCCCCTCGTCGCCTGCGAACGGCGTCTATGTCTTCGAGATCGACGCCTTCCGCTTCAACGAGACGCGCGACACGGGGCTCATCTCCAACTCGGTGCGCTACCAGGCCAGCGGTTCGACGACCGACGACTGGCTGACCCGCTACGGCATCGACCTGAGCCGTGACTTCGTCGTCTTCGCGGCCGGCGCCAACACCGGCACCACGGGCGCCTTCTTCCAGGACCTCGCCCGCGCGGTCTACTGGCTCTCCTACTGGGGCGCCGACCTCCGCCGCATCGCCATCCTCAACGGCACCATCGCGCAGAACTACGCCGGCACGCTGGCCAGCAGCAAGCTGACGGAGGGGGCCATCTCCAACGACGGCTTCTCGGTCCGCGACCTGCGCAACGACCACTTCTCGCTCACGCTCCCGCTCGAAGACTTCCTCACCATCGTCGACAACGGGCTCAACGCGACCGGCGTCGTCGAAGGCTACGACCGCCAGTTCATCATCGACGCCCGCCCCACCCCGCAGTTCCTCCGCACCGCCGGCAACGCCGCCTTCGTCGACACCCTCCCCGGCCAGTTCATCACGACGGCCTGGAACTCGACCGGCGCACCGAGCAACGACGACGCAGGCAAGGCCAAGAACTACCTGCCCGTCGAGGGCCATGTGAAGGGGGCTGCCACCTTCCCCTGGGCCAACCTCCTCGTCGATACCGGCAGCAACAACTGGAAGTATAAGAGCCGCGCCGACCTCGAGGCCCTCTTCTCTGCCGCCGGCTACACGCCCGAGCTCGCCATCGACACCGTGCTCGTCTCGCAGTGCCGCACCAACTTCGAGGTGCAGGTCAACGGCTTCGCCGCGCGCGTCATCCTCGGCTACCCCACTGTCCACTTCGACGGGTCGCTGGTCGAGTACCTCTCGCTCGTCTCGAACCACCCCACCTCGGAGTTCAACCTCCTGCCCACCGACCCCGCCTATGTCTATCGGACAGACCTCCCGGGCCGCACGCAGCACTATGCGGCGAGCGCCAACCCCGAGGCTCCGTCTGCCACCGAGGATGAGGCTGGCCTGCCGGCCTACAACATCCCCACCGGCACGGGCCCGACCGACCGGAAGGTGAGCCAGGCCGTCATCAATCGCAACGCGACCACCACGCGCCAGGCGCTCGACGAAGACCTGCTCTACAAGCAGTAGGACCTCTCCGCGCGGGCCTCGCCTGGTTTCGCGCTGCCCTCCCCTCTCCGCCCTTGCGCGATGAGGCGGCCGGCAGCTCGATGCCTCGGGGTCCGCGCAGCCGTTTTTGGATGGCAGTCACTCCCTTGACAACCGGCCGCCCGCGGCCGAATCGCTCCGCGCGATTTCGCCTTTCGCCGCCAACCCGGAGTGCCCCGTGCCCAAGCCCCTCATGTGTGACCCGTCGCTCTTTTCTCAGGACCTCTCCGGCCGGACGATTGTCGTCACGGGCGGCAACTCGGGCATCGGGCTGGTGACGGTCGAGCAGCTCGCCAAGCAGGGGGCGCTCGTGGTGCTCGCAGCGCGGCGCCCCGCGGAGGGCGAACGGGCGCGTGCCGAGGTGTTGCAGCGGGTGCCGGCCGCGAAGGTTGAGGTGGCTGAGCTCGACCTGGCGAAGCTCGATTCGGTGCGGCAGTTTGCAGCGAATCTCTTGGCGAAGCACCCCGTGCTGCACGGGCTCGTCAACAACGCAGGCGTCATGAACACGCCCAAGAGCAAGACCCACGACGGCTTCGAGATGCAGTTCGGCACCAACCATCTGGGCCACTTCCTGCTCACCGAGCTGCTGCTGCCTGCGCTCAAGGCCGGCGCTCCGTCGCGCATCGTGAATGTATCGAGCTGCCTGCACGACATGGCGCAGGGATTCGAGGGGCGCATCGATTTTGACGACCCCAACTTTGAGAAGCGGCCCTACGAAGGCTGGCAGGCCTACGCGCAGTCCAAGCTGGCCAATGTGCTCCACGCCAAGTCGCTCGCGAGGCGGCTCGAGGGCTCGGGCGTCACGGCGGTGAGCGTGCATCCGGGCTGGGTGCGGACCAACCTCATCCGCCACTCGCTCCCCGTCTGGATGCAGAACACCATCCTCCGCCCCGTACTCTACTTTGCCGGCATGATTGAGCCGTGGGAGGGCACGCAGACCACGCTCTATGCGCTCCTTGCGCCCGAGGTCGCCGCGCAGCCCGGCGCCTTCTTCAGCCAGACGGGCGTCTACCGCGAGAAGGCGGCGAAGAAGGGTGGCTGGCCGCTCCACTCGCCCAACCCGCACGCCCACGATCAGACTGCGGCCGATCGGCTCGACACACTCAGCCGCACCCTGGTCGGGCTGGCCTAGCGCGCTACGCCCTACCCCGCCTGGAGCTCCCGCAGCGCGGCAGTCATGCGCGGCTGCACAAAGTCGATGAAGGCGCGCACGCGGGGCGGCAGGTGCTTGCCACCCACGTAGAGCAGATGGAGCGGCGTGGGCGGTGGTGCGAGGCTGTCGAAGAGGCTCACAAGCCGGCCCTCTGCGAGCGCCTCGTGCGGGATGGCCGCCGGCAGACAGGCGATGCCCAGCCCATGCTCCGCGGCCGTTCGGAGCACCACAAAGTCGTCGCTCACAAGCCGGCCGTTCACCGCAACCTCAAAGGCCCTGCGGCCCCGTCCGAAGGGCCACGCGGTGCGCACGGCCATGCCCTGTTTGCCGAAGCGGAGGCAGACGTGGCTGCTCAGTTCGGCGGGGCGGGACGGTGTGCCGTGGGCTTCGAGGTATGCGGGGCTGGCAACCACCCGGTAGGTCGAGGTGCCGAGCAGCCGAGAGACCAGCGCCGAGTCGGGGAGCGTGCCGGCACGGATGGCCACATCGAAGCGGTCGGCGACCAGGTCAACCTGCCGTCGAGGAAGAAGGCACCCGCTTTGAGCAAGGCCTGCCCAGACGAATCGAGCTCCGGGACGCGGCCCGGAGATGCGCCGCCGAGTTTCATCGCGACCGTCGGAACAGGCCGTTCAGCAGGTTCGGCCGCACGAACGGGCGCGGGCAGCGAAAGTAGCCCTATTGCCGTGGAATATGCGGGCAGAATACCGTTGCGATGGGGTGAATTGTTCTTGGTGTCACTTGACACTTGACTCGGCCGCGCGGCGGGGCGCACAGTACCATAGCTCAAACATAGGTCCGAGTGTCGGCCTTCGCGAACACTCAGCGAATGCGATTGGGGGGCAATGGTGACGCAGTAGGCGACTATCCCAGTACGGAGGTTGCCCGGAACCGGCGCTCCGAGCGCAAGGTTAAGGAGATTCGTCATGGAAAGACGGCCTGAGATACTCAATGGGCGGAAGCGTGAGGGATCGGTCGATCGCGGCAGCGGCCGCACAGACCTCGCGCAGGCACGCTTCGTTAATGAATGTGGTGGGCGGGGGCTCGGGCTTTGGCGCACGCTCGGTCGCCGCTGCGCAATGCTGATTTTCGACGCGCCAGTGGCCGCGACTTGCGAGGGTTTTGCCCCATGACCTCGAGCATCTCCAGCCGGATTGCCACCTTGATCGCGCTTTTTTGGTGCACGGCGCGGTGCGCAGACGCCCCTTC
>CANMDT010000217.1 GCA_947496715.1 Myxococcales bacterium | reverse complement strand
ATCGCCTGTCTGCCGGCGGCCATCCCGCACGAGGCGCTCGCAGAGGGCCGGCTTGTGAGCCTCTTCGACAGCCTCGCGCCACCGCCTACACCGCTCCATCTGCTCTACGTGGGTGGCAAGCACCTGCCGCCCCGCGTGCGCGCCTTCATCGACTTTGTGCAGCCTCGGATGACCGCGGCGCTAAGGGAGCTTCAGGCAGGGTAGGGCGGGAGAGCGAAGGCTCGTTTGGACTAGCGCAATAAAGACGGTTAGAAAACGTGCAGTCGAGGGTCACGGGGGGGCGGAGCCATCGACCTCCTCGGGCCATACATACTGCCGCGGCCATGTGTTGCCCTCGTCGTAAGGGCCCCAATCGAACACATCACCCCAGACCTGCCTGTCGCGTCCGACATTCGAAGGCGTTCGCGCCTTCGGGCCGTGAGGGTGCCGCCAGAATCGCAGTGCAGGTCGGTTTGTGCCATACGGGGGATAGGGTTCGTTGGTAACGAAGTAGTCATTACCAAGGACTCCCCGGAAGTGAAGCCCGCTGTAGCCGCCGTGGTTGCGCAGCTTCCAGATCGTTCGGCCCGTCGACGGATCTGCGGCGGAGACAGTCGTGCACCCACCCATGAGCGATCCGTCACCCATCGCAATACCGCAGCCGAGCTGGGTGGGACCAAAGATTCGGAGGGTGCCCGTGGTCATGGGATCACCGTCAAACACACGTACCGCCACACCCGTCCCAAACCACGTCGTGTTGTCAGCGGTGTTGCCGAAGTTCATGGCGCTCCATGATTCGTCTGCGGGCGTGTCCCAAAGTTGCCGCGAGTCCACCAGATTACCGTTGAAATCAAACTCGGCGAGCCCCATCGACGACGCGTACAGGAGCGTCCCACGCCGCGTGAGCGAGGCGGGGCCGGCAGAGCCGGTCGGGAGGTTGGCGGGTGTCAGGTCGCGCCAAACCGGCTCTAGACGGCCTGTCGAACCATCCAGCCGCAGCATGCGCCAGTCGGCCGCCCAACGCAGGAAGCCCTTTGACAGTAAGGCGACCTCTCCGTTCGACGGTGCTCCGCCCAAGTGGTAGTAGGCGAGGTCCACGGCATACTCGTCGGGAATGCGCTCGCAGGACACGAAGGCGCCCGTTTCGTACTCCAGAACTACTTGATACGGCGCTGTGTAGGGGTTCCCCGGCAGCTCGTTCCACGTATCGTTGCTCAGCCCGCTTTCGTCTACGACCCGACGTGGCGGTTGTGGTGCCGGAGAACTCCAGAAGTAGACCCGGTTCAGCGCAGGGAAGGCAACGTAATTCCCAGAAATGGACGAAAGCGGCTGCGCCCAGAGGATTTGGCCGTTGGAATCAAGACGTGTGAGAAAATTCGAAAAGCACCCGATGGCCGACGCTGGGCAGACAGATCGATAGTTTGTCCCAATCACCTTCATCCATGTACCATCTCCTAGATAGGTTGCCCCGCCCAGGTAGGGGCTCAGCATCTGTGTCGAGATGGAACCGTCGGGCGCAAACGTGACTCTTGTGACAGTCTCACCGCCCGAAACGAGTACTTCCCGGTCCGAGAGCGACCCCACCCAGCCGATCAGACCAGGGTCGAATCCATCGTCAGTAACCGGTCGGAGCGCAAACGCAGGTGTCGGGCATCCCTCTGCCACGTGGCACTGAAGTTCGGCGGAGACGAACGGTGGCTCCTCCGTGCGCTCAATGCGCCAGCCGTGAGACGCGTAGTCGCCAACCGATGGGCGCAGAATTCGCCAGCAGTCCGGGATTTCGTCGACCTTGGCCGCCTGATAGTACTGACAAACCTCGTCACTGAGCGGAAACTCGAAATGCCGCCCTCGCGAGTCGGAACAGATCGGGAGGTACTCCGCTGTCGGGCGCTCCGGAACCTGGTCGATGGCGACGTTGGAGGGGGAATCGCCGAATCCACTCTCCTCGGCCACGTCGATGCCGCTCCCGTCGTTGAGCGGGCTACCGACGCTCGAAGGGGCGTCTGCGCACCGCGCCGTGCACCAAAAAAGCGCGATCAAGGTGGCAATCCGGCTGGAGATGCTCGCGGTCATGGCGCAAACCCCTCGCAAGTCGCGGCCACTGGCGCGTCGATGACCGCCAACGGCGGACCCGAGGACCCACCGCCGGCGGACTTCTGGGTCGGCGGCACAGCGCAGGCCGAGACGGGAAACTGCGGATACACGAGGTCGTCGTTGTCTGCACTGTCTACGTGGGGCTCGTCGTACTGAAAATCGTGTCTCTCAGCGCGCGAAACCCAGACGCAGCTCATGGTACCCGTGTTGGGGTTCTGCCACTGGAACTGGGCGAAGCCGTCGATGGCCGCCTGTGCGGCGTTGCGGGCCGACCCATCAGGGATGCTCGCCAACGCGGAGGCATCTAGAATGACCGTCTGCGCGAGGACGTTGCCTGTGGCATCGGTCCAGAGCTCTCTACGACCGGACCCGTCGTTAACGCAGATCTCAAATGGAACGGCCGTTTGGTCTGCAACGGATGTTATCAACGATTGAGGGGTGTCGCGCGTGTTGCCCGGCTGCTGAACGGGTTGGCTCTCGTTTGGCAGCGTCGTGACGGCGTCGCGGTCGCAAAGCCCCGCATAGACGTTGGGTCTCAACCGCCAGTAGCCCGTGTTCTCGTTCACGTCGCCGCTCGGGTTTCCATCGGCAGGCAGGGAGTACTGGAACTCGCAATCGGTGTCGGTCTCCCATCCCCTCGTGATGGCTCCAGTCAGATAGTTCTCAAACGACAGATTCGGGGTTCTCTCGCCATCGTCGTCCCAATCACGCCCTTCGGTCACCCGCATGCAGTTTCCCGCAACCGGTTCGGGCGCGATCGACCGGTCTGTCTCATCGGGATCCCAAGTCTGAGTCGTAAGGCGCCCGCTAATCCCGTCCCGCGGACCTTGTTGCACGCATGCATAGCCGTCGGGACATACCATTCCGGCGGTTCGACAATCCGAATTGTCGACCGGGATCAACTGAATGATTCCGATCCCGGGGACGCGCCGCCCGGCTGATCGAATCAGATAGGCCGTTGCCGAGCCAACGGGGTCATCGACGTAGAACGAGTCCTGCCACTTCAGCGACGCGGGGGCCGACGAGGGGGAGTACGAGTACTCGCTCGTCTGGTACTCGGTCATTCGAGGCAGCGCGCCAGAAGAATAGCGCAGTCCTTGATATGCCTCCATCTGCCACATGTAGACGTAGGACATGACCGAAAGGTATCTCGGCTCGTCCTGCCGACGATAGGGCTGCAACTCTCCACCAGGGCCGGTCGGACGTGAACCTCCATGCGCCAGACCGTTTCGATGTCCGAACTCATGCATCCATGTGGTGGGTGCCACCCATGGCCGGCTGTCCATGGCGTGACCATACCCGATGAACACCCTTTCGCTGTTCGCCGAGGATGTGGCTCCGTTGTCATTCACAATCACCGGGAAAATCAGATTGTTGGTGTCACGAGCCAGCGTCGCTAGCGTCGTAGAGCGCATCGGCCAAGAGTGAGACCTCTGCCGTCTCGCTCCACCCTACGACAATCCGCCCGCGCGCCTCGATTGAGAATCGCACCAGGGCCTCCGCGCGCTGCGCCAGCTCCCAGGCGGTGTCGAAGAGGTCGGCGGCGTCGGGTGCCGCAATGGTCCCGTTGCCAACCTGTGCCCTCGCCTCCCCGCCTCCGCCGAGCACCACCGCCGCGCCGAAAATCAGCATTGCGCAGCGGCGACCGAGCGTGCGCCAAAGCCCGAACCCC
>CANMDT010000216.1 GCA_947496715.1 Myxococcales bacterium | reverse complement strand
GTCGCCGATGCCGTTGCAGTTGGCATCGAGGTTGGCGCCGCAGGAGCCGGGGAAGGCGTGGTCGGGCTCGGCGCCGTCGAAGTAGATCTCTGCATCGGTGTCATTGCAATCGACCGCAGAGGCGCCACCGGCGGCGGTGCAGCCACCGACGCCCACGCCGTCGCCGTCACGGTCTAGGCAGCTGGTGCAGCTGCCGAGGGTGGGGAAGCAGAAGGTGCCCTCTTTGGGGCTGCCAAGCTGCGACTCGCCCGTGCCGGGGATGCGGCAAGAGAAGCCGGTGGGGCAGGCGTTCGCAGCGGTGGCGTTGCAGGCCACCAAGCAGTGGCCCGTGCGCTGATCGGCAGCTTCGTCGGAGTAGAAGGCATCGTCGATGCAGGCCGAGCTGTTCTCGCACTTGTCGGAGGCGGAGCAGCTGTCGCAGAAGTCGGGGCTGTAGGCGGCGGCCCGCTCGAAGGGGGGGCGGCAGATGGAGCCGTAGGCCGGACCGGCGGCTAGCTCCGCAGCATCGGGCACAAAGGGCAGACCGGTCGCGGGGTAGGGCGAGCTTCCGGCATAGACGAGTTGGCATGACCAGGGGGTGCTGTCCGCCCCAACTTTGAGGCCCGTGGAGCAGATCTCGGGATGGTCGGTACAGCCGAGCGAGCAGACGCCGGCCTTGTTGGCGGGGATGACGCCAAAGCCGGGCACCGTTTTGATCGGGACGGTGATCGCGGCGCTCCCTTCCGACAGGCGGTTGAGGGTGATGGCGGTCTGGCAGCTGCCCATGCCGTTGGGGCAGTCGAGGTTGGTGTTGCAGTAGGTGTAACTTGTGAGGCCCAGGTTGCCCTGGGTGCGGACACCACCCGTGGCATCGAGCGAGAGGATGTCTGCTGCATCCGCGCCCGCGTCGGAGTTGGGGGCGTCCACCTTCACATCTTCGGGGGCCGCGACGGCGCCTGTATCGGGGGCAGGGGCGGCAGAACCCTCGGCCGGGTTGGCGGCGGGCAGGTCGCCCTCGGAGGCGCAACCGCTGTTCGCGAGCAGGAGGGCGGCGAGCAGCAGGGCGGCGCGGCTGAGGCGCGCGGTAACAGACTGAGACATGGGAGCGACTCCGAGAGAGCGTAAGGTCAAGGTTCAGGGGGGCCGGAAGCCGGCTGGTCAAAGCGGCCGCTCCGCGGCCGTAGCAGGCGCGGACTAGAGGCTGTTGGCGCAGTCCGAGGTGGAGCTGAAGATGTCTTGGTAGGAGAAGGTCAGACCCAGCTCGATGTCGTCGAGGTTGGCCCAGTTGATGGCCTGATTGGCCGGCAGAGAGGGGTCGATGATGAGGGTGTAGTCGCCTGCCAGCGGGAGGCCGGCGAAGGTGACGTTGGAGGAGCCCATCTCCGAGACGCCGGCGATCGGCGAGGCCGCGCGCCCTTCCACGACGAAGCTGGTGGTGGAGCCAAAGGTGGTGTCGCCCTGGCCGAAGGTCTGCACGTAGGCGTCGATGCCGGGCTGGCAGGAATAGGTCTGGCTGTTGCCGCCGTAGAGAAGGGTGGCGGCGGGCTGACCGTCACCAAGTCCGTCGCCCACCAGCTTGAGGGCGAGGCCGGCCAGCTTGGCGTTGCAGGTAAGCGGCAGATTGCCGAAGGCGCTGAGGCCGAGGCTGAAGTTGACCACCAGCAGCGCGCTGTTGCTGATGAGTTGCTCTGCCGGCTGCGAGACGGTGTAGCGCATGTTCGCGGTGGCAGGGATGTCGCTCTGCGCCAGGGTCTGGCGGAAGCGCTGTGCTGGGGTGAGGGTCTGGCCGGAGCCGGAATCGATCTGGGCGGTGCGGAGGCCGAGCAGATCATTTCGGAGCGAGACGGAGCCATCCTGCAGGTTGGTGGCGCCTCCGCACTGCCCCTCGAGGTCGGTGAGCCGGTCGGCGATGGCCCGGAGCTGGTAGGTGTTGCGGGCGAGGAGGATGGACATCCGCTCGTTGTAGAAGGGGCGGACGGCGGCATACTCGAGGGCAACGAGCCAGTCGTTCATCTTGCGCTTGGCCCGGTCGAGCTCGCGCTCTGCCTCGGTGAGTCCGTTGGCGGCAAAGAAGACGGCCTGCGGGCCAGCGACGAGCTGGGCAATCTGCTGCCGCTGAAGACGGCGCATCACAAGGCTGGCCCGCTCCTGGCGGGCCGACTCTGCCACCTGCGCATAGGAGAGCTGTGCCGCCACAACCTGCTTCGCGGTCTGCAGCACCTTCAAGCCAGCCTGGTCGACATCCTCGGAGAGCTGCCTCAGCTCCTCCAACAGCGCTGCGACTGCATCGGCGTCCTCCTCCGCCCTGAGCGTCTGCTCGCGGAGTGCATTCTGGTATCGCTCAAAATTCTCTGCCTTCAAGAAGTCGGAAGCGTTGACCTCCTTTGTCTGCAGCTCGAGACCGCGGAGGGTGGCATCGACGTCCAAAATGGACTGCGCAAAATCGGTCGTCAATGCAACTGATTCTTTCGCGACATTCTGCCATCGGTTCGCGCTCTCCACGACGGAGTGAGCGAGTTCGCCTGCACCGGCTGCGATGTCGGCAGCCCGGCTCAGCGACGTGACAACGCCCACGGTCCCAAGATTCACTGCACACTTCGCAGCACCGATGCGAACCGCGACGCCGACGGTGACATCGGGACAGTCGGAGGCCTTGCCTCCAACCGCATCCACGGTGGCGGCTGCGCCCGCCAAACTTTGTTCAACATTGCGCGACACCTCTGCTACACCAGCGTCTACCTGCTCGAGTGCTGCCATCGAGACCGTGAAGCCCAACTGGGTGAAGTAGTTGACGCTGAGCGTTGCCTTTCGGTTGTTCTCATCGGCGATTGCCTTGAGCCGTTCCGCCTCGTCAGCGTTCTCGAAGGTCACTGTCGATTCAATCAGCTGAGTGTATTCGGTGTTGATTTTGTCAATGTGCGTCTTCGTGGCGGCGGCGCGCGTCACGGCGTCAGCGGAGGCGGCCTGATACTCCGTCTTCTTCCGGGCCAGCCGTCCCCGGAGGATATCCAAGTCCTGCTCCGCCATCTCTGCTTCGCGCGCCGCATCGCCCACGGCGAAGATCGCCATTCCCGCCTCAGACGGCTTGGCGGCGCTCTCGAAGCCCTCGACATTGCGGGGTGTCCTGCCGGTCAGCGGGCTCTTGGACTGCTTGAAGCCGCAGACGCCGGCCACCCAGGAGGTGTCACAGAGCGGGTTGGCGGCATCGGCTGGCCGGAGCGGATCACAGTCATCGAGCTGGCCGCATAGCTCTACGAGGCGCTTCTGGCTCTCGTTCACCGCGTTGTCGAGGTTGGTGAAGAGGTCGGCGTTGCGGATGTCGTTGTCCAGCAGGGTCTGGAGAAGGGTGTCGACCTTGGTGGAGGCGTCGTCCACCGCCTCGAGGGCGGCTTCGTGGCGCTGGGCGAGGACGCCCCGGCTGGCCTGCTCGGGGTCGAGCGAAGAGGAGACCGCCAGCTCGCCGTCGCGGGCGAAGAGGAGCTCATTGAAGGTCCGGGTGAGCGCCTCGTAGCGGAGCAGGAGGGTGTTGAGACCCGCGGCTACCGGGGCCGCCTCTGCGGCCTTTCCGGATTCCTTGTGGAGCTGGATGATGACGGCCGCTGCGCGGTACATCTCACCGAGGTAGCTGGCCACCTCGTTGGCCTTCACCCGGCGCTCGCCGTCGAGGCGGTAGACCTCGTTCCAGCGCTGTGCGGCGAGGGAGAGCGAGTCGGCCGTAGCGGTCCAGGAGCCGACCATGGCGATGAGGAGCCGGTCGCGCTGATCGACCGAGGCTGGGGAGGCCGGCACCCGGCTGAGGAAGGCAAAGCTGCTCGGC
>CANMDT010000215.1 GCA_947496715.1 Myxococcales bacterium | reverse complement strand
CCGCGGCATGGACCAGATCGGTCAGCAGGTTCGAGAGCACGAAGAGCAGGGCGATGACGAGCACGCAGCCCTGCACGAGCGGGTAGTTTCGGGCAAAGAGTCCATCGAGCAGGAGCGAGCCGAGACCGGGCCGGGAGAAGATTTTTTCGACGACGATGGCGCCTGCGAGCAGCCCGCCGAGCTGTAGGCCGGCGACCGAGACCACCGGCACAAGCGCGGCCCCCAGCGCATGTTTGAGCGAGAGCCGCAGCCCCGAGACGCCCCGGGCTTTGGCCGCGGTGATGAAGGGGGCAGAAAGCACATCGAGCATGGAGCTCCGCGTTGTCCGCATGAGGCGGGCCGCCATGGCCGGCGCGATGGCAAGTGCGGGGAAGATGAGGTCGGTCCAGCCGAGCAGCGCATCGCCCGGCGGCGGTGTGAAGCGGAGCGTCTGCGCGAAGAGCAGGAGCAGCATCGGGCCCACCCAGAAGGCCGGCAGCGAGAGGGCGATCATGCCGACCGAGAGCAACGTCAGGTCGACCCCCGAGCCGGCGCGGCGGGCAGCCCAGACGCCCGCGCCGATGCCGACCGTGGCGGCCAGCAGGAAGGCGCTGCAGGCCAGCGCGACGGTGTAGGGAAAGACCTGCAGAATCTCGTGGGCAACGGTCTTGTCGGGGGCGTCGCAGTAGCGGCCGAGCGTGCCCGAACCGATGTCTCCGAGGAAGCCAGCGAACTGGCGATGGAGCGGCAGGTCGAGGCGGAGGCAGTGGGTGAGCGCGGCCCGGTCGGCGCTCCGGCTCTCTTCGCCGAGCATGGCCGTGACCGGGTCGCCCGGGATGAGCCGCAGCATGATGAAGACCGCCAGCAACACCGCGAACACGGAGCTCCCGAGCGCGACGAGGCGCAGGACGAGGCGTTGAAGGAGCGTGCGGTGCATCGTGGACCACGGCAGGTTGGCGGAGTGCGGCAATACCGCTATTGCGGGGCCCGCGCCATTTTGCAGCGTGCGTGGGATGACCCTCATGTCCGAACCATCAGACAGCCCCAAGCCAGCGCCCATGCTCGAGACGCCGCTCAGCCGCGAGGAGCTCCTCCGGTTCGGCACGGGTGGCATGCGGGAGCTCGGCACGCAGGCGCTCGCGACAGCCATCGCCGGCGTCGTGGAGAAGGTGCTGCCGCTGGTTTCGCGGCCTCCGGGCGCCATCGGCGAGATGGACTTCCTCATGACCTGCACCCGCTGCGGGGCCTGCAGCGACGCCTGTCCGCCCCATGCCATCAAGGTGCTCGACGAGTCTGCCGGCCTTGCTGCCGGAACCCCCTTCCTCGACGTCAACACCAAGCCCTGCGTTGTCTGTCTCGACCCCCGCTGCATGAAGGCCTGCCCGACCGGCGCGCTCCAGGTCATCCCGATGCACGAGACCTCCATGGGCCTCGCCACCCTCGAGAAGGACACCTGCATCGCCTGGCTCGGCGGCAACTGCTCCCGCTGCTTCAACGCCTGCCCGCTCCGGGACGAGGCCATCGTCCGCGACGACGCAAGCCGCCCCTACATCGACCCGCGCAGCTGCATCGGCTGCGGCCTCTGCGTGACCGTCTGCCCCACATCGCCCAAGTCCATCCGGGTCGAGCTCGAGCGGAAGTGGTAGCGCCCTCCCGACGACCCGAATTCTTCTAAATCCTTTGCCGCAGCAAAGCCTCGCAACAGCCCCAGACATGCGGTTGTGAGCTTCAACACTAACGCGGCGCGCCAACGGCTGCGCTTTACAGCCTGCCGATAGCGCGGCTACCCGCCGCGCCCATCCGGTGGCCCGGTCCGAGCCACAGGAAACCCACCTCGAGGCTCCGATGATCTCCTTCGACACGCTCGTCTCCCACGGATTCGGCAGCGCACACGTCTTCGTCGACCCGCGCAGCGGCCTCCGCTCCGTAATCGCCATCCACAACACCCGCCACGGCTCCGCCATCGGCGGCTCCCGCTTTGTCTCCTACCTCTCGGACGAGGCCGCCTGGCTCGACGCCATCCGTCTTGCCCGCGGTATGGCCTACAAGGCCGCCGTCGCAGGCCTACCGCTGGGCGGCGGCAAGGCGGTTATCATGAAGCCGGCCGGTGACTTCAACCGCGAGGCCCTCTTCGAGGCCTTCGGCCGCGCTGTCGACTCGCTCGGCGGCTCCTATGTGACCTGCGAAGACTCGGGCACCGGCACCGCAGACATGGACACCGTCCGTCGGGTAACGCGCCACGCGCTCGGCAGCACCGCAGGCTCAGGCGACCCCTCGCCCCTCACCGCCTTCGGCGTCCGCCGCGGCATCGAAGCGGCCGTTGCCGCCAAACTTGGCCGTGACTCCGTCGACGGCATCCATGTTGCCATCCAAGGCGTTGGCCATGTTGGCTACTACCTTGCGAAGGAGCTCGTGGAGCGCGGCGCTCGCCTCACCGTGGCCGACGTCAACGCCGAGAACCTCGACCGCGCCGTACGCGAACTCGGTGCCACTGCGGTATCGCCCGAGGCCATCCACGCGGTCGCCTGCGATGTCTTCGCACCCTGCGCGCTCGGCGCCCCTGTGAACGACATCACGCTGCCGCAGCTCAACTGCGCCATCGTCGCCGGCGCCGCCAACAACGTGCTCGCCGAGCCCCGTCACGGGCAGGCGCTCGCCGATCGCGGTATCCTCTACGCGCCCGACTACGCCATCAACTCTGGCGGCCTCATCAACGTGGCCTTCGAGTACCGCCCCGAGGGCTACAACGCCGCCGAGGTCCAGGCCAAGGTAAGCGCGGTCTACGACACCATGGCGACCATCTTCGAGCGTGCTGCCAGCACCGGCCGCCTCCCTCACGAGGTCGCCGACGCCATGGCCGAAGAGCGCATCTACGGCTGAAGCGCCGCCCAGAACTCGGCCATGTGCGCGGGCGTCGGCGCGGTCACCGCAACCTGCCCGCCAGCATGCTCAAACTTCAGCCCCACACAGGCCAGCGCGTGCCACCTGATGGGTAGCTGCGCCACCAACTCCGGCGCTCCCGGTGCATTGATCCAGGCCAGGAAGAAGTCGTCACCCA
The DNA here is from genome assembly GCA_947496715.1 of Myxococcales bacterium. Classification (GTDB taxonomy): domain Bacteria; phylum Myxococcota_A; class Bradymonadia; order REDH01; family REDH01; genus CAIWGR01. The sequence continues at coordinate 782 of CANMDT010000215.1, read as the reverse complement.
GCGCGTAGAGCTTATCGCCTACGATGGGGGTGCCCTGCAGCCAGAGGTGGGCGCGGATCTGGTGCTGCCGCCCCTGCTCAATCTCGACCTCGAGCAGCGCAAAATCGCCGCGCCGCTCTACGCAGTGAACATGGGTCCGGCAGGGCAGGGGGCCAACATCCATTTTGATGCTCACCACGCTCGTGCCCATCATGCCGAGCGGCGTGTCGATGGTCGCCCTTGCACCGGGCTGCCAGTGGCCCTGCCGGTCCTCCACGATGGCCTGGTAGCGCTTCTCTGCCGCCGACTCGGCGAACCGCATTCGGAGGTCGCGGATGGCGTCAAAGCCACGACCGCAGGCAACGCAGCCGGCGGTCTCTCGGTCGAGCCGGTGGGCAGCTTCGACGCGATCTGCCGGCCACTGGCGGGTCACATAGGCCTCCACGGTGCGCGTCGACTCGTTGGCCGTCCGATGGATGAGCATGCCGGGCGGCTTGTTGAGCACGATGGCTGCGCCGTCGTCGTGCAGCACGCTCACCTCGTCCAACGAGGGCGTGGCAGGGTCGGCGAACTCGAGGCGCGGGATGCGAATCACCTGGGCGGCGCGCACAGTGGCCCCCTGTTTGGTCACCCAGCGCTCATCGAGCCAGAGCCCATGCTTGACGATGTTCGCCGCTTGCGCCCGGCTCGCGCGATGCATCTTCTCTGCCAGGTAGCGGTCGATGCGCCAGCCGTGGTAGTTGCGCTCCACCTCGAAGCGCTCCTCCCACGGGATGCCCGGCCCGGCCGTTCGCCCGATCCGC
>CANMDT010000214.1 GCA_947496715.1 Myxococcales bacterium | reverse complement strand
ATCGAGGACCGCGAGCGCAAGCTGCGCGACGACATCCTCGGCTTCCTCGACAACACCCGCCGGATCCAGGACGCAACCGAGGCTGGCATCGAGGCGCTCGAGCGCAAGCTCGTCTCGGCGCTGCTCGCTCCCCGCATCGCCCGCATCCGTCGCAAGATGGAGGCCAATCGCGAGATCGACACCTTCCTCGCCGCCGTGCTGAACAGCGTCGTGGACGGCCTCGGCAACTGGGTGGCCGACGACGATGCACCGCCCGAGTCGCGCATGGAGCGCCGCCAGCGGGCCCTCGATGCTCGCGCAAGGTATCTGGTGAATGTGGTCTCGGACCATGCCGGAGCGAAGCACGGGCCGCTCCTCTTTGAGCGCCACCCCACCTTCGGCAACCTGCTCGGGCGCATTGAGCGGCGGGTCAACTTTGGTGCCGTCGAGACCGACCACACCCTCATCCGTGGCGGCAGCCTGCTCGCAGCCAGCGGCGGCATCCTCATCGCCGAGGCCCGCGAGGTTGCCACTTCGCCCCATGTCTGGCCGGCGCTCAAGCGGGCACTCCGCGAACAGCTCTGCGTCATCGAAGACCCCGACGACTCGCAGCCCGGCTTTGCCGCCGCCAGCATCCGGCCGCAGCCCATCCCCATCCGCATCAAGATGGTCCTCATCGGCTCCATGGAGGAGTATCACCTGCTCCGCGAGCTCGATGAGGACTTCGGCAAGCTCTTCAAGATCCGCGCCGACTTTGAAGACACCACCGAGCTCTCCGACCGTCGCATGCAGGAGGTGGCCGCCTACATGGCGCAGGCGGTGAAGACCAACGGCCTGCTCCCCGTGGCAGCCTCCGGCGTGGTCGCGGCGCTGCAGTGGTCGGCCCGTCTCGCTGGCCGCCAAGACCTGCTCTCGCTCGAGCTCGGCGCACTCGGCGACCTGCTCGTCGAGTCCGATGTCTATGCCCGCGCCCGCAACGCCAAGACCATCGACCGTCGCGACATCGCGGAGGCCGAGTCGGCGCGGCGCGAACGAGACGGCATGTTCCGCGACTCCATGATGCGCGAGTTCGCACGCAAGCGGCTCATTGTCGCGCTGAGCGGGAGCAGGGTCGGACAGGTCAACGGCCTCGCAGTCGTCAGCCTCGGCGACCTCGGCTTCGGCTTTCCGTCGCGCATCACCGCGCGCACCTTTGTCGGCTCGTCGGGCCTCGTGAACATCGAGCGGGAGTCCGACCTCTCGGGCGAGATCCACTCCAAGGCGGTGCTCATCCTGAGCGGCTACCTCGGCGGCATGTATGCGCGCACCCAGCCGCTGGCGCTCTCCGCGAGCGTCACCTTCGAGCAGTCCTACGCGCTCGTCGAGGGCGACAGCGCCTCACTGGCCGAGCTCATCGCGCTGCTCTCGAGCGTGACAAACCTACCGGTGCGGCAGGACATCGCCATCACCGGTTCCATGAGCCAGTTCGGCGAGGTGCAGCCCATCGGCTCGGTCAACGAGAAGATTGAGGGCTTCTTCGATGTCTGCTCGCAGGGCGGTCTGACGGGCACACAGGGGGTCGCCATCCCGGCGCAGAATGTGGACGAGCTGCTCCTGCGCGAAGACATCTGCGCGGCGATGCGGGCCAAGAAGTTCTTCGTCTGGCCGATGACCACCGTGGACGAGGCGCTCGAGCTGCTGCTCGATACGTCGGCGGGACAGCCCGACGACAAGGGCCGGTTTCCGCGCGAGTCGGTGCATGGCAGGGTCATGGAGCGGCTGGCCGAGATGGCGGCCGCGGCGGAGGATGGGGGCAAGCCGCACACGCGGGCAGCGCAGCCGCGTGGCGAGCGAAAGTCATAGCCGGTATTGCTTGGAGCAGGGGCGCAGATCGCCTAGCTACGGGCCATCTCAAGGAAGGCGATCATGCAGTTCAATCTCTCGCTCTCGGCGTCGCAGCTGTTCCGGTCGGTGAGGCTCTTCGAGCACCTCTCCCCCGAAGAGTTGTCGGCGGTGGTTCGCGTCGCGCAGCCTCGTCGGCTCGCGGCAGGCGAACTCCTCTTCGCCAAGTCGGGACCGGGTGACGGCATGTTCATCGTCGAGCGCGGCGAGCTCTCGGTCACCACCGAGGGCGCCAACGGCGAGCATCTAACCCTGGCCTACCTGGGCAACGGCGCCTTCGTTGGAGAGATGTCGCTGCTCGACGGCTCGCCCCGCTCCGCCTCGGTGGAGGCGGTGGCTGCGAGCAGCGGATTCTGGATGAGCCGCGAGGCCTTCAGCGCGCTCCGCCTCGACTGTCCGTCGGCGGCAATGAAGGTGCTCTGGCAGCTCGCACAGACGCTCGAGACACGCCGCCGTGGCGCGCTCTCTCGCCTCCGACTCCAGCTCGCGCAGGTGGAGGGCGAAGCCTCGCTCGGCCACGAGGCGCGCGAACTCCTCTTGCCGCTGCGGTGGGTCTGATGCTGCTCTCCTGGAACTCACTTCAGACGCCGCTTGAGGGCGTGACTTCCGCGCAGCTCGAGGCTGTCTTCGGCGCGCCGGAGGCCATCACCGTCGCGGCTGGCACCACCTTCACGCTCCGTGCTGAGGCGCCCCGCACCGCCTTCCTCGTTGTGTCGGGCGCGCTGCATGGTGGTGGGAGTGAGCTCCGGATTATGCCCCAGCTCGCGGTGCCGCGGCGCGAGATCGCAGGACTCGGTCGGCTCATCTTGGGCGAGGCGGTGGAGCATTCATTTTCGGCGGCAGAGACAACGGTGCTTGTTGCGCTCGATGGGCTGCGACTCGAGGCCGCCTGCACCGAAGGCGATGCCGCTGCGCAGGTGATTTTCGATGCAGTCGTGATGCTACTCAGCGTCGACCTCCGGTCGTCGAACGAGGCGCTGCAGACGCTTCTGCAGTCCTAAGTTCTGTCGATGGATGGAGCAGGAATGAGCCGCCGGGCGCCCTTCGATGCGGTGACCGATGCCGACTGGAGCAACTGGCGCTGGCAGCAGAGTCACCGGTTGCGCGGGCTCGGCGAACTCGACCGGGTCTTCGGCCTCACCGACGGCGAGCGCGACACCTTCGTCCGCTCCGCCGAGACCTTCCTCGTCTCGGTCACCCCCTACTATGCCTCGCTGAGCGAGCACGGGAACCCCAACTGCCCCATCCGGCTGCAGTCCATCCCGCAGGCCGGAGAGCTGCTCACCTACCCGTTCGAACTCGAAGACCCGCTCGCGGAAGAGAGCCACATGCCGGTTCCCGGCATCACCCATCGCTACCCCGATCGGGTGCTCTTCTATGTTACCCACAACTGCCCCGTCTATTGCCGTCACTGCACGCGCAAACGGAAGGTGGCCAACCCCGAATCAGCCTCGACCAAGGACGAGATCGCGGGCGGGCTCGACTGGATCGCCGCCAACCCCGAGGTGCGCGACGTGCTGGTCTCCGGCGGCGATCCGCTCACCCTCTCCGACGACCGGCTCGGCGAGATCCTGCTCCGCCTCCGCGCCATCCCCCACGTCGAGGTCATCCGGCTCGGAACCCGCAACCCGGTGACGCTCCCGCAGCGCATCACGCCTGAGCTCTGCGCCATCCTTCGGCAGGTGCGCCCGCTCTATCTTCACACCCACTTCAACCATCCGCGCGAGTGCACGCCCGAGGCCGCGCAGGCCCTCCGCATGCTGGCCGACGCTGGCTGCAACCTCGGCAACCAGATGGTGCTGCTGCGCGGCATCAACGACGACCCGCAGACCGTGCTTGAACTCAACCGCTGGCTCCTCAAGCAGGGCTGCCGCCCCTACTACATCTTCCAGGCCGACATGGCGCTCGGCATCACCCACCTGCGCACGCCGCTCGCCAAGGGACTCGAGATCATCAAGTTCCTGCGTGGCCGCATCCCGGGC
>CANMDT010000213.1 GCA_947496715.1 Myxococcales bacterium | reverse complement strand
CCTCTTTGAGGCCGCTCCAGCTGCCGTTGCTCTTGCAGCCGGTCGCCAGAAGCAGGAGCGAGACACCAAGGGCCAGGTTCGCACGACGCATGAAGACTCCAAAAGGGGTGAGGGAGATGGCCTACCAACGGCGTCTCGAGGTCGCAATTGTCTGCCGCACGGGGCGACGAGAAGAGGTCGTTTACTCTAAATCGGAGATGTTCTTGTTCGGTTAATACAAATCTTCGAATCGATGATTCCTTCGTCGGTTTGGTCAAAGATACGGCCCATAAATGCGAGCAACATAAATCTAACTGGCCGTGACGAATTCTGCTTGCGGGTCGATTCTCTGCGCCTACCTCCCCCCTGCGACGGGAGAGCTAGCCATGGGGGCAGCCGAACCTGATCGCGAAACCCTTTCTGGAGTGTCATGTCCATTCGTCATCCTGTGTCTGTCTATCCCGCTCCTCCCTCTCCTCTCTCCACCGTGCTCGCTGCCCGCTTTGCGCCGCTCCACCGCGAGCTCGCTGATGCGTGTGGCGGCACCCCGCCGGCCCTGCCCAAGAGCAGTCGCCGCAAGCTCCAGAAGGAGTATGTCGACCTCCTCTCGCGCCACATGGGCCTCACCCTGCCCCCGCATGTGAAGGGTCGCGACCTTGCGCCCATCTTCTCGGCCGACCTCGTGCGCCGGCAGGTGGACGACAGCGAGTGCCCAGGTTGGGACAACCTCATGCAAGAGCTCGAGTCCCGCAGCATCGGAGAGGTCGGCCGCCTCGCAGAGCACCTCCGCCACATGGAGATGGAGCGGTCGCGCGACCCGCGTACCAGCCTCCCCGAATCGCCCCTGCTCAACCCTGCGACCCCACTCCTGCCGCAGCTCCGGCTCGAACCGGGCGAGCTGCTTGAGCTGCTCGGCGGCTGCGAAATCGACCTCCTCGGCACCTACTGCGTCGAGGAGGGAATCACCCTTTACTACGCCCGCATCGGCCTCTGCGCAGAGGCGCTCGGTGTCGATCCCTTCGCGCTGGGCCTGGTTGTCTACACCCACGAGCTGGCCCACCTTATCAGCCACCGAGGCCTAGACCGGGACAGCAGCGATTGGGACACCGACTGCTTCCAGAACAGCTCCACCTACACGCTGGAGAGCATCGCCCAGTGGTACACCTTCCTCGCCGTCGCGGGGCGCGACGAAGAGACGGCCTTCCATGCGCTGCTCCGCGGCCAGTCGGAGCCCTACACCGCCTTCCGGATCTGGCGGCACGAGCCCCTCATCCGCGAGTATGTGCGAATGGCGATGATCGAGATTCGCCGCTCCTACATGGCCGACAACGCGAAGCCGAAAGGGAGCCTCTTTGAGCGGGTTCGTCAGCTCGTGAAGTTCAGCAAAGATCTCCCCTAACCCTGCGGCGTCGCCGGCCCGAACCGCTTCTCGAACAGCACCTTCCAGGCGTTATCGTAGAGGAACTTCTCCAGCACGCCCGGCTTGAGGTTGGTCATCTCACGGGCCTCGTTCACCGTCCGCTCCATGCTCAGCACCGGGTGGTCGGAGGCGAAGAGGATCTTCTCCTTGCCGCGGGTGTTCATGAAGGTGATGAGCTCCTGCGGGAAGTACTTCGGCGCAAAGGCCGAGGTCATCAGGTAGAGGTTGCGGTACTTGAGCATGAGCCGGATGGCGACGTTCCACCAGGGGTCGGCGCCGTGGGCCATGATGACCGTCAGCTCGGGGAAGAAGAGGCAGACCTCGTCGAGCAGCAGCGGGTCCTGCGTGCGGGCCGGCGCCGGCGGCCCCGGGATGCCGGTGTTGACCGAGATGGGCAGCCCCATCTCGCTGCACTTGGCGTAGACGGGGTAGTAGATGCGGTCGTCGAGCGGCACGCCCACCATGAAGGGGATGACGCGGGCCAGCACCACCGGCTCGTTCTTTGCCAGCGCCTCGAGCGCCCGCACCCCCTGCATGCCGGAGCGGGGATCGACCGAGACCGAGAGCACGAAGCGGTCGGGGTGGGCCGCCGCGAAGGCTAGCGCCTTGGGGTTCACATCGAGCGCCGAGGTGGAGATGACGGAGCGTTCGACGCCGAGCCGGTCCATGTCGTCGATGAGCTCGCCCATCTCCACATCCTTGAAGATGGCGTCGGGCCGCTTGAAGTAGTCTTCTGCAACACGCACCAGCCAGGGGGGCCGCGCCATGGAGCCCATGTTGATGTTGACGAAGGTGTCGATGGCGCGTGGCAGACGGGCTGGCTCAGACATGGATCTTCCGATGGGGTGGAGGCGTGCGGCGAGACACGCAGGCGGCGTGACAGCCAACCTTGCGAAGCCACCGCTACCGTGTCTAAAGCAAAATTGGAACGCGTTCTAGTTCGGCCGGCAGTCCCGCCCGAACCCTCTCCTTGAGGAGCGATGCAGATGGAAACCGCCAACCTTCCGGGCCGTGCGCCTGCCGCCTACATCCCGACCCACGAAGAGCTCGTTGCTCGTGCCCACGCCATGGGCCCCGAGCTCCGCGCCCGCGCCTCCGCCGCCAACGAGGTGCGCCAGCTGCCCGAGGAGAACATCGCGGCCTTCCACGAGGCTGGCTTCTTCCGCATCCTGCAGCCCAAGATCTGGGGCGGCTTTGAGCACGACCCGCAGGTCTTCTTCGACGTGCAGATGGCCATCGGCCAGTACTGCCCCTCGACGGCCTGGGTGCTCGGCGTTGTCGGCGTCCACCAGTGGCAGCTCGCCCTCTTCAACGAGAAGGCGCAGAACGAGGTCTGGGGCGCCAGCAACGAGGTGCTCATCTCCTCCTCCTACATGCCGGTCGGCAAGGTGGAGCGGGTAGAGGGCGGCTACATGCTGAGCGGCCGTTGGGGCTTCTCGAGCGGCTCCAAGTACTGCGACTGGGCCTTCCTCGGCGCCTTCGTTCCCGGCCTCGACGGCAAGCCGCCCGACATGCGCACCTTCCTCGTGCCCAAGGGCGACTACCGGATCGAAGACACCTGGAAGGTCATGGGGCTCCGCGCCACCGGCTCCAACGATGTGGTCATCGATGGCTGCTTCGTGCCCGAGTACCGCACCCACCGCTTCTCCGACGGCTTCACGCTGCGGAGCCCGGGCCACGCGCTCAACGACGGCCCGCTCTTCAAGATGCCCTTCGGCCAGCTCTTCGTTCGGTCGGTCTCGACCACCGCCATCGGCATCCTCGAGGGGGCCATCAACGCCTTCAAGGAGGTTGCCGCAGAGCGCATCAGCCGCGCCTCGGGCGTGAAGACCGCGCAGGACCCCAACGCCCAGATGGCGCTGGCCCGCGCCCGCTCCACCCTCTCGGAGCTCAAGTTCATCCTGCAGCGCAACATCGCCGACATCACCGATGCCGCCAAGACGGGCCGCGAGATCTCCATCGAGACCCGGGTCGCCTACCGCTTCGACTCCGCCCAGGTGGTGGACCGGGTCTCCGCGGTTGTCGATGAGCTCTTCCTCTGCATGGGCGGCTCGGCCATCTTCACCAGCAACCCCATCCAGGGTTTCTTCCTCGACATTCATACCGCGCGCGGCCATTACGCCAACAATCCCGAGCGGCCTGCCATCAACTTCGGTGGCGTGCTCCTCGATCAGCGCACCACCGACTACTTCCTCTAGTCTCGAACCCTCCTTCGGAGCCCTCCATGTCGTCTATCCAACAGCTCGGCTACCTGGGCTTCGAAGTCCGCGACCTCGCCGCTTGGGAGTCGCTCGCCACCGACGTGCTCGGCGTGGGCATCTCGGCCCGCCACAGCGATGGCAGCTTCTCCACCCGCCACGACTCCTACGCCCACCGCCTCCATGTGCTGCTGGGCGAAGCCGATGACCTTGGCTTCGTTGGCCTGCAGCTCGCGTCTCGCCACGATGTAGA
>CANMDT010000212.1 GCA_947496715.1 Myxococcales bacterium | reverse complement strand
AGTGAACCCTTGACCCTTGAACCCTTGTTCCCTTGTCAACGGGCCTTCGGTAGCGCAGCCCCCACGGGAAGGCCTAGCGAAGCGCGGGCCCCGTGGAGGGCGGAGCGGTGTGGAGCGTAGCCGTGCAGGGGCGCCGGGTCCGGGGCGGCAGCCCCGGAAGCAACCTAGGCATGACCGGGCCGAGTGCCGGCCGCCCGAAATCACCTGCCTCCCGCCCCCCTGTTCACCCGCAAGTCGCCCCCGCGGGGAATCAACTGGGTTACTCAGGCGTAGCCGCGGCCGCGCTGTGGCCCTTGAGCCGATGAAATGCCCTGGCGGGAGGAGGAGCGCGGGCATGACATCGCCCACCTCCCCACTTCTTTGACCGCTGCCCGCTGCAGGCATAGCGGAGGCTGCATGGGTGGTTGGTTGCAGGCGGCGCGGGTGTTGGCGAGGGCAGTAGTGCTCCTGGTCGCGGCGCGCGCTGGAGCGGTAGAGCCTGCAAAGCGGCATCGGGTGACGGGCTTTGAGGTGGTCCAGATGGACTGCATGGAGCTAGAGACCGGGCGGGTGGTGCATGCGACGCGAGCGATGCGGCTCGATGGGGCCGAGCGGTACCTCGTGACCGACGTGGAGGCGGTCACCACCCGTCTCGCCGCCCCCGCGGCGCTCGATTGCCAGGACCCGGAGGCGGAGCGTCGGTTTGAGGCCTCGCGCTTTGGGCGGGTGCTCTTTGGGGCCACCGCGGCTCCCTATCCGACCCGCAACGATGGCGTGCAGCGGGCAGAGGTGCCCGTGCAGGGGCTCTTTCTGACAGCCGACCTCTGCCCCGCGCCTGGGTCAAAGTTCGCAGGCCGGCTCTTCGCTGCAATCGCAGCCCTCTCCGCGGAGCAGGGCGGCCCCGTGCCGATGGGGGTGGCCATCACGGGCGGATGGCTCCGCAACCATGCCGCCTGGTTCGCGGAGCTCGTTGCGCTCCAGCAGGCTGGCAAGCTGGCGCTGACCTGGGTCAACCACTCCGACGCGCATCCCTTTGCGGCCGGGTTGCCAGACAGCGAGAACTTCCTCCTCACGCCGGGACTCGACCCGTCGCGTGAGATCCAGGCCGTGGAGATCGCGCTGCTCGAGCGGGAACAGCTGCCGTCGCCCTTCTTCCGCTTTCCGGGGCTCGTCTCCGACCAGCGCTGGGTGGACCTCCTTCTGGCCTACTCCCTCATTCCGCTCGGCAGCGACGCCTGGATTGCCTATGGGCAGGAGCCGACCGCCGGCAGCGTGATTCTTGTGCATGGCAACGGCAACGAGCCGCAGGGTGTGACGTCGTTGCTCGGCCAGCTCCCCCGCCTGCAGGCGCTCGGTCCCTTCTTGCCGCTCGCGCAGCTCTTTGGAGGTCCGCTTTGAACGATGCACTGGTGATACGGCCCGCGGTGGAGGGCGATGTGGAGGCGATGGCGGCCTGGACGGCGCGGGTGCCGCTCTTTGCCGAGCATGGCATCACGGCTGCTGGGGTGGAGCGGCAGCTGCGGACGGCGCTGACCGATGCCGGCGCCTCGCTGCTGGTGGCAGAGCGGGGTGGGGTGCCCGTTGGGTTTGCACACTTCCTGCGCCAGGGTGGCTTTGGACGGAGCGGCTACCTCAAGCTCTTGAGCGTGGACGGCGCGGTGCGGTCGCAAGGCGTGGGGCGGGCGCTGATGGCTGCGCTGGAGGAGGCCTACGGCCGACCGAACGGGCTCTTCCTGCTCTGCACCCACGCGAACGCCGATGCACGCCGCTTCTATGAGGGGCTCGGCTATGCGCAGGTAGGCGAGGTGCCCGACTACCTCACGCCGGGGCTGCGCGAGGTGATCTACTTCAAGCCTGCGCCCAAGGGCGCAGCGCCCTAGTAGAGGCCGGGGATGATGCGGCGCGGGACGCGGTCGGTGTAGGTCTTCCAGAGCGGGCCATACTTCTCGGCGCAGCGGCGGTCGTCGTCGGCTTGGCGGGGGAAGAGGAGCGCCACGTAGTAGATCGGGTAGAGCCAGGGGAGCAGCTCGCCGGGGCGGCCAAGCGAGAGCGCGAGGCCGGTCGCCATGAGCACTTCGCCGAGGTAGTTGATGTGGCGCGAGAGGCCCCAGAAGCCGCTGACGAGCAGGGTGCGCTGGCCGTCGGTGACGGTCTCGGGGGTGAGCAGGCCGAAGGCTTTGCGGGTGGGGTCGGTCTTAAAGTAGAACTTTTGGAGGTTGGCGCCGCGCGAGAGGAACCAGCCCAGGAAGAAGACCAGTCCGTAGACGACCAGCAGCGCCGTGGGGGTGCCGGGGGAGGGCTTCTCGGCCTGCGACCAGAGCCCGATGCCATAAAAGTAGGGGTAGAAGGTGATGCAGCCCCAGCCGAGCTTGTAGCCGACCCGCTCGGCGAAGAAGTCGTAGGTGTAGAGGTGGACCTCTTCGAAGTAGAGGTACTCGCTGGTGAAGAAGAGGAAGAGGCCCACATAGAGCCAGGCGCCGTAGGAGATGGACTCGGGGAAGAGGATGGCCTGGTGGGCGGCGAAGGAGATGACATTGAGCGCGAGGAGCACGGCGCCGACGAGGTAGAGCACCATCTTGGCGTCCATGCGTCCGTCTTGCCACTGCGGGTTGAAGCGGCGGCCGAGGTAGAGGTCGGCGAGGAGCGACTTCCCGGTGGAGGGTGCCGTGAAGACGATGGCGGCGGTGAAGATGAGGCCGAGCGTGCAGGCGCCGGCGAGCCCCTCCCAGCGGTGGGTCCAGAAGAAGTCCCAGGGGAGCAGGCCGTAGTGGCAGAGCGCCGCGAAGAGGCCGAGCGTGACGAGGTGCACGCGGAGGCCGTTGAGGCGGTAGCGGAGGGGTTTGCCCGTGACCTCGTGCTTCACATAGCCGTCGACCCAGCGGGCGGGGATGATGAGGTGGAGCAGCAGGATGACTGCGTAGACAATCCAGGAGGAGAAGAAGCCGATGATCATTGGAGACCTGCTATCGATTTGCGCATGATGCGGACGACGAGGCTGCGGGGCAGGAGCCGTCGGAGGATGAAGGAGGCGAGCTTGTTGAAGGTGCCGGGGACGACGAGCGGGCCCTTGCCGAGCGCGCGGAGGGTCTCTTCGGCGACGGCGTCGGGGTCCATGGTGCCGGGCGCCTCTTTGGCGAGGGTGGCGGCGTAGCCGGGGGTGCGGATGGCGCCGGCTGCGCTGGCGAGGACATGGACGCCGTGCTCTTCCATCTCGCCCCAGAGCGCCTCTGCGAGCGTGGTGTTGAAGGCCTTGCTGGCGGAGTAGGTGGCGAGGAAGGGCGAGCCCTGGAAGCCCGAGAGGGAGGACATGAGGATGAGGGCGCCGCGCTTGCGCTCGACCATCTGTGGGAGCAGCGCGTGGGCGAAGAGGAGGGGGCCCTGGACGTTGACGGCAGCAACCTTGAGGGGCTCCGAGACGGGGCGGCTCAGGAAGGGGGCCATGTAGGAGTAGGCGGCGTTGAAGACGGCGACGCCGAGCTCGCGGCCTTCGAGTTCAGCGAGGAGGAGCGCGACGAAGGCGGGGTCACCGAGGTCGAGCGCGAGGGTGCGGACCTCGACGCCGGTCTTGCGGAGCCGGTCGGCCTCGGCCTCGAGGACCTCTGCGCGGCGGGCGATGAGGATGAGGTTGTGTCCGCGCCTGGCCAGCGCCTGCGCGAAGGCGGCGCCGAGCCCCTCGGAGGCACCGGCGACAACGGCCCAGCTGCCATAGGTTTCGACGGAGGACTTGCTCATGAAGTGCCAGTGTGTGCGAGGTCGCACAAGTGCGCCGGAGAGGCGAATAGGCTGCTGCTGCTGCTGTTGCAAGCGCGCTGGAGGTTGGGGGCGCGCGGTCAGGGTTGTGGCGCGTTGAGGCTGCGGTCGCGTGGGGAAGCGGGGCGAT
>CANMDT010000211.1 GCA_947496715.1 Myxococcales bacterium | reverse complement strand
GGTGCTCACGCCTCCCAGGGTGTCGCCGGTGGTGAGACAGGCGCACGCGGCGGCGGCCGATGTCTTCAAGGACAGTTATGTGGTCGAGTTTCTCCAGCTCCCCGCCGAACACGACGAGGCGGGGCTGCATCGGGGTCTGGTCAGTCGCCTCAAGGAGTTTCTGATCGAGCTGGGCCGCGACTTCTGCTTTGTGGGGTCGGAGTATCCGCTACAGGTGGGTGGCCGCGATTTTGCCCTCGACCTTCTCTTCTTCCATCGCGGACTGAACTGCCTCGTGGCCATTGAGCTCAAGGTTGACCGGTTCGAGCCCGAGCATTTGGGCAAGCTCAATTTTTACCTCGAAGCCCTCGACCGCGATGTTCGTAAGCCGCACGAGAATCCGGCCATTGGCCTGCTGCTCTGCGCCACCAAAGAGAGCGAAGTGGTCGAGTATGCCATGAGCCGCTCGCTCTCTCCGGCGCTGGTGGCCGCCTACCATCTGCAACTGCCCGATAAGGCGGTGCTGGCCGCCAAATTGCAGGAGTTCTACGCCCTCAACGCGCCCCTACCCCCAGAGCCCTCGAAGACTCCATCGTAAAGGAGCTGCTCGACCTCGGCGCGGCGGGCCAGGCGATCATCTGCGCAACTCGGCCTGCTCTCGGACGGGTCGAAGTTGGCGCAACCCAATCTTCGGCTCCTCGCGCACGGGGACCCCGCCCGCCTGTTTGGTCAGCAGCCCGCTGACCGATTGACACTGGTTCCGCAGCGTCGACCAGGTGATCCGTCTTGCCGACCCTCGCGATGTCGGCCGCTGGCGGTGCGAACCGGCGGATTGGAGGGGCACGAGCGCAGGCACATCAGCGGAGGCGGTTCCACCATCCTGTCCAGGCGCCTGCTTCGGAAGGCAACCGTTGGTTGACAGCGTCCGCTTCGAGCGCAATCAACAGCCCTCGCGCAGCGGCTCGAGGGCGGACCTTCGTCTGGCCGCTGCGGAGGGGCCTGCTGCGTTGCTCGGAGCGTGTTGAGATGTCTGATCCCTTCTACACATCACCCATCCTCAACTCGCCCTACGAGCAGCCCACCCGCCACTGGGAGCTCGCCACCGAGACCACCGCGGAGCTGACCAAGGGGAGCCCTACCGGCAAGGTCATGAAGGGTCGCCGAAGGGCCGACTTTCTCACCCCCATCGCCCGTGCGCGGCGCGAGAAGAAGGGAGCCAACACGGCCGGCGGTCAGACCTCTTTCGCGGACCAGCTCGCCGAGAAGTACGACACCAAAGGTTGGGTCAACGAGATCCGCGCCGACATCGACCTCTGGCGCCGCATCCAGCTCCCCACCATGTGGGGCGTGACTCCCGAGACCGCTTCGCTCCTCCAGCACTGGCGCGACTCGAGCAACCACGGCGTCCGCCCCTTCTACTGCCAGGTTGAGGCCATCGAGACACTCATCTGGCTCACCGAGGTCGCGCCCACCACCGCGCGGGGCAAGAATCTCATCAGCCGCTTCGCCGAGGTGAATGGCGAGATGAACGACGCGCTTCCCCGCCTCGCGCTCAAGCTGGCGACCGGCGCCGGCAAGACCACCGTGATGGCGATGCTCATCGCCTGGCAGACCATCAACGCGGTTCGGCGCCCACGCGACAAGCGGTTCAGCAAGGGCTTCGTCATCGTCGCGCCCGGCATCACCATCCGCGAACGGCTCCAGGTACTGCTGCCCAACCACGAAGACAGCTACTTCGCGCCCAGCCGCAACATGGTGCCCGACCGGCTCCGCCCAGAGCTGCAGCAGGCCGTCGTAATCATCACGAACTACCACGCATTCAAGCTTAGGGAGCTCTTCGAGGGCGCCGCAGGCACCCGCCGGCTGCTGCAGGGCCGCACGGGCGAGGCCGTCTCCACGCTCGAGACCCCCGGCGCCATGGTCCGACGCGTTGCTAGCTCGCTTATGGGGCTCGCCCGCATCACCATCATCAACGACGAGGCGCACCACTGCTACCTCGCCCGGCCCGACTTCGAGAACGACCTCGATGAGCTGTCGGCCGATGAGCGCAACGAGGCCCGCGACGCAGCAGAAGAGGCCGGCGTCTGGTTCGAAGGGCTGCGCACCTTCCGCAGCTTCCTCGGCGACGCCAAGATCGCCCGCGTCGTCGACCTCTCCGCCACCCCCTTCTTCCTCGCCGGCTCGGGCTACAGCGAAGGCTCCATCTTCCCCTGGACCGCCAGCGACTTCTCGCTCATGGATGCCATCGAGTGCGGCATCGTGAAGCTGCCCCGCATCCCCATCGCCGACGATGCCACCGCCGACGAGGCACCCAAGTACCGCAACCTCTGGGACCACATCGGCAAGCAGATGCCCAAGCGGGTTGCCAACGCAGCCAACGCGGCCATCTTCCCCACCGAACTCGAAGGGGCGCTCAAGGCGCTCTACCGGCACTACGAGAAGACCTCCGAGGCGTGGGAGAAGGCGGGCAACGCGACGCCGCCCTGCTTCATCGTGGTCTGCAGCAACACCGCCGCTTCGCGCTTCGTCTATGACTGGATCTCCGGCAAGGCGGCCGATGGCGCGACGCTCGGCACGCCCGGTGCGCTGCCGCTCTTCTCCAACTTTGACCGGAACGGGCAGAGGCTCGAGCAGCCGCCAAGTGTCCTCATCGACTCCCGCCAGCTCGAGTCGGGCGAGGCGCTCACCGACGAGTTCCGCAAGGCCTCTGCCGGCATCATCGAGAAGTTCAAAGACCAGCTCCGTCGCACCGGCAAGCAGACCGAGGCCGACGCGCTCGACGACGCCAAAATCCTCCGCGAGATGCTCAACACCGTGGGCAAAGAGGGGAAACTGGGCGCCAACATTCGCTGCGTCGTCTCGGTCTCGATGCTCACCGAAGGCTGGGACGCCAACACCGTCACCCACATCTGTGGCGTGCGCGCCTTCTCCACCCAGCTCCTCTGCGAGCAGGTGGTGGGCCGCGCACTGCGCCGGCGCTCCTACGACCTCGACGCAGACACCAAGCATCTGCCCGTGGAGTATGCAGACATCTTCGGCGTGCCCTTCGACTTTGCCGCCAAGCCGCAGGCCGCCGTCGTGCTGCCGCCCAAGCCGCGCAAGCATGTCTTCGCCGTCATCCCCGACCGCGACCGCCTCGCCATCTCCTATCCCCGCGTCGTCGGCTACCAGGCGGCGCCCGCTGCCACCCGCATCGTGGCCGACTTCACCGCAGACTCCGAACTCCTCCTCACCCGCGAACTGGTCGGTCCGATGAAGACCACCAACTCGGGGGTGGTGGGTGCCACGGTCGACCTCTCGGCGCTGCCCGAGCAGGAGCGGCGCGAGGCCACCATCGCGCTCGAACTCACCGGCTTCTTGGTGCGCCATAAGCGGTTCGACGAGAGCGGCGCGCCCGAACTGGCCCGCTTTGGCGAGTACCACGGCATCGTGCAGCAGTGGCTCCGCACCTGCCTGCAGGTCGCGCCCGGCGTGCGGCGCGACGAGGTGCTCTACGACGAGATGAAGGAGCGGGCCGCCGAGCGCATCGACCGCGCCATCAGCCGCTCCGAGGCCGCCGCAGGGCGGCCCGTGCTCGCCCGCCTCGACCCCTTCGAGGAGAGCGTTAGCACCCGCGTGGTGAACTACTTTAGCGCCGAAGACCGCCTCTTCGAGCCCCGCGCCGACAAGTGCCACATCAACTTTCTGTCGATGGACAGCGAGTGGGAGCGAACCGCCGCCAAGCTCATCGAGGACCACCCGCGCACCTTCTCCTACGTGAAGAACCACGCGCTCGGCTTCGAGGTGCCCTACAGTTGGCGCGGCGACACCCGCCACTACCGCCCCGACTTCATCATCCGGCTCGGAGACGAGACCGGCGCGCCGCTCGACCGCTACCTCGTGGTCGAGGTGAAGGGCGAGCGCGAAGAAGACGACCAGGTGAAGGCC
>CANMDT010000210.1 GCA_947496715.1 Myxococcales bacterium | reverse complement strand
AGCTACCTGGTGAATCACGTCATCCACAACCCGAACGAAGGTCCGACCGGCCTCCTCCCAGGCGCGCTGGAGTTCGCCGTCGGCGGATACGCTCTCCGCATCTGTTGCCTGCCCTCCTGCCAGGGCTGCGCGCGGGCGCAGGTAGGCGTTGGCGAGCTCGTGGCGCGCGTGACGCAATACGCCTCGCGGGTCGAGCGCTTCGATTTGTGCGGTGTTGCGCGCAACATGGGCGGCGTCTGATGCGAAGTTGCTCAGCCCTCGGAGCACGGCCCGCATCTGGCGGGCCTCTCGACGGGCCACCGAAACCTCCATCTCGCGCGCCTGCGCCACCCGCCGTGCGGCACGGAACCAGAGCTCAAGGATCGCGAAGACGAGCAGCCAGACGACGATCAAGGGCACCCAGAACATCACCGACCGCAGGATCTTTCGGGACGCGTCATACTTCTTCCAGCCGTCGCGGTGCAGGTCGGCAACCGACAGGGTGAAGGCCCGTACGAAAGCATCTCGGTAGGCTGGTCGATTGTCGCTCGATGCGTAGAAATCGACGGCCTCGAGCGCACCCTTGCCAACCTTGGCGCGGGTCTCAATGAGCTCGCGCGTCGTATCGTATCGGCCGTTCTTCACCGAGAAGTCCGGGCAGGCGATCGGCGGGTGGAAGGTCAGCGCGAAGATGCCTGGATGGGAGGTCCAGATGTTCTTCAGCGCGTCGCAGTTCACCGGACGGCCTGCGGCTAAGTCCTGCTCCACCATCTTCGCGACCGTCATGCGGGTAGCGCGCTGCTGGTTCTCGATGATGAGTCTCATGGAGTCGTAGTGCGTCACCCAGTTGAGCGGGTAGAGGAGCAGCGCGGCGACGAGGAAGGCCACGACCCAGGCGATGGCAAGACGCAGGCGCTTTCCCGTGCGCGAGATTCGGGCACTGACCCAATCCACCGGACCAGCGAAGAAGTTTCGCTCCGTCGCGCTGCTCATCGCATCCTCGCTCGAAGAACATCCACGTAGGCACTGCTGGTGTGCTCATGTTGGTCGGTGACGCCGAGAATGCGGAACTTGCCCGACGGCTCGCCAAGGACGAACACGCGAGAGGCGCCAGAGCAACGGATCTCGCTCACGCCCTGAACGCCGTGATATACGCGCGGCCTGTTGCCGGGTGTGAGCTGATTGGCATCGATGCGGCGGAGCGTGCAGAAGAGCTCCTGAGAGGCGTTGCTGTCGAGCGCCTCTGCAAGCGCGAGCGGATGAAACGCGAGGTTCGGGTAGACAAGCGAAAGCAACCCCCGCTCCTCCTTGCTGACGGGCGTCGCGCGGCCCGCCTTCTGCTCCGACCACTGCTGTCGCGCCAAACGCAACGCGTCGCGATGCGCCTTTCGTTCAGCCACCACATCGGTGCTGAGCTGCAGAAACACCTTTCGGATGAGCTGATCGCGCGACACCGGCTTCTGGAGATAGTCCATCGGCGCATAGCGCGACGCGATTTCGACCTGCTCATCGTCCACGGTTCCAGAGACCAACCAGACGAAGAGATCAGGGCGCAGCTCCCGAAGGTCGGGCAGGATATCGATGCCCGTCTCACCACCGCCCGTCTGCTCGAACCGGACGTCTAGCAACAGCAGGTCGATCGCATTCGGAGCGTCTTCGAGGAAGTAATCGAGCACCGCAGACGCCCGATCAAATGTGATTGTGGGATCGTCATGCCGGGGAATCGCCGCTGGAACTCAACCTCCACGGAGGCGCGAATCATCTCCCGAATCTCGGGCTCGTCGTCTGCAATACCAATGACAAAGTCTGGATGCTGCACGCTCATGATTCTTCCCCTCCCTCGTGTTGCTCGCCGGCGACGATGCAGGAGGCGGATACCACCGCGCAGGCAGCCTGCCAACGGAATCGAGCTCCCCTACCCCCGCCCCACCAGCTCCCAGGTCAGCGGAGCAATCGGCTGCGACTGCCACCAAGAGGCAAACGCGGTAGGTGGTTCGAAAGGGACCGTCACCGCGACCGCCGGCACAAGCAGCGGCAGCGGGTCGCAGTCGAAGGGGTAGGGGTCGAGCTCGATGCGGCCGTCGCCCAGCGGCGTGACGGTGATGGTGACCCGGTCCTCCCAGCCCGCGCGGGGCACATCGCGGAGCTCGAAGGCATCGTTGCCCATGCCCCGCGTGGTGCCGGAAGCAGCCGGGATGAGGGACGAGCAGAGGGCGAGCGAGAGGCCGTCGCAGAGCTGCAGGAGCCGCTCGTGCGGCAGGAAGCGGGCGGGCTCCACCCAGCCGGCCATCGCGGGGTTCTGCGCCAGTTCGCGCCGCCACCCTGCGGCCATCTCCTCCAGCTCGGCGAGGAAGCGGAGCGGCGCCTCGTTGGTGCCCGGGTAGAGCTGCTCGGGCGACCCCTTCCAGAAGAGGGGATGGGCAAAGGCCGGGTCGGGGTCGGGGAGCGCGCGGATGGCGTAGAGCCAGTGGGCGTGGCGGCTGATGAGGAGGTTGGCGTAGGGGCTGCGGGGGAAGCGGCGCAGCCCCACCCGCCAGCGCTCCATGCCGGCGACCTGGTCGCGGAGCACCTCGCCGAGGCTAAGCGGCAGGCCGTCGTCGGGCGAGAGGTCGGGGGTGGCCTCCCACTCCCACCAGCCGTTGTCGTGCTGGGCGATGGCAAAGACGGCCTCGCGGCGGAGCTGCGCATCGGCGGGGCCGCCAAAGGAGCCGAGCGGCGCGAAGCCATCGCGGTTGCCCCAGTGGGCGGCGAGCTGGCCGGCGAGGCGGCCATGGTCGGGCTGGGTCACGAGCCAGATGCGGTCATCGAGAAGGGTCTTGAGCATGCCTGTCACACCTTCGTCTTCGACCGCGCGGTGCAGCCTCCGAGGGGCTTAGGCGATGCGGGACGGGATGGCTATTAGGGGAGCCCTCCATCTGAACTACCGAGGAATCCTCGGTAGTTGCCTCGTCGGCGAGCCCGCGTCTGCGCCGTGCTCGCGGCCAACCCCATCGTTATCGAAGCCTACTGGCACACGGGCAAAATCATCCTCCGGCACCAGAACGAGGCTGCGTGGCGCGCGAAGGTGATTGACCGGCTGGCTGCGGACTTGCGGGAGGAGTTCCCAGACATGGGCGGGTTGTCCGCGCGGAACCGGCTGGCGATGAAAATCTTCGCCCGCGCGTTTCCTGAAGGCCCAATCGCGCAACAACCTGTTGCGCAATTGCCGTGGGCGGCACGGGGATGGGCTCAAAGAGGGCGGTGACTGGCGCTTTCTAGGCCATACCAAAACACCAACGGCTTTGCAGGAGGCAGACAGATGCACATCTGGTAGACTAGGGCGACGCAACCCCACCCTGAGACCCGCCATGAAACTGGAACTCACAAGTCTGGAAAACGCGACGGCCTCGCTGGAACGCTCCATCCAAGCGGCCACCAAGTTCCAGGCGACCCTTCCGCCCGAGCTCCGGGAGACCGTGCGCAGCGGCATCATTCAGAACTTTGAAGTTGCCTATGAGCTGTCGTGGAAGATGATGAAGCGCTGGCTGGAGACCAACATCAGCGCGGAATCGGTTGATGGTGTGACCCGCCGCGAGCTGTTCCGACTGGCGGCGGAGAGTCGCCTCTTGGAGGATGTGGACCTCTGGATGAGCTTTCATGCCGCGCGCAACATCACCTCGCACACCTACGACAACGCCACGGCAGAAGAGGTGAGCGAGCGAGCGGAGCAGTTCGTGGCCGCGGCGCAGTCGCTCCTGGCATCGCTGCGAGCACGCAATGATTGATCTTGCTCCCGAACAGCTGGCCAGCGTGGTGCAGCTGCTTGGCGCGCAGGTGCCGGAGTGCGAGGTCCGCGCCTTCGGCTCACGGGTGTCGGGACGGGCCAAACCCTACTCCGATCTCGACCTGGCGCTGCTCGGCCCGGCTCGCCTGCCGCTCGAGCGGCTCGCCACCCTGCGCGAAGCCTTCGCGGAGTCGGAGCTTCCCATC
>CANMDT010000209.1 GCA_947496715.1 Myxococcales bacterium | reverse complement strand
GAGGGAGGGGGGGACCGCGAGCCGGACCGCCTCTCCGATGGGGGCGTGGTAATACTTAGCCGCCCACTCCGCGAGTGCGAGCTGGGGCTCTCCTACGACGGGTGCTGCGTCGAGGAGGTCGGCGATGGGCCGGATTTTGGCAGGGTCGAGTTCGCCGGCCGTGTCGGACAGGTTCATCACGACGCCGACGCGGACGCCCTGCCGGAAGGGGAGCAAGACGCGGCAGCCGCGCGTGGTGCGGGCAGCGAGATGGTCGGGAACCTCGTAGGTGAGGGGTTCCAGGAAGGGCATCTCGACAGCGATCTGTGCGTAGCGTCGTGGGATCAAAGCGGGAGTCGGAGCGGCGATGGTGTTGTGGTCCGCTCAGATGGCACGGTCGGGGCGGGCAGGGCAATGGGGTTCGCGACGGGGGCGACCAAGGGTGGAAGATCACCCGGGGTGGGGGCGACAGCGGTGACCGTCGCGGTGAGCAGGATCTCGCCGTTTCGGACCACATCGAGCCGCTCCGGGAACCAGCCGTTGGCGGCGTCGGTGTAGGTGGCGATGCGCACTATCCAGAGCTGGCCGGCGTGATTGACGGCCCACTCGCGCGGTCGGGCGATCTCGGTCTCGAGGCCGACCCAGCAGGTCTGGAGGGAGCCGACGCGGTCGACGATGAGGCTCTCGTCCGGGTGGGCGAAGAGGAAGAGGCCCAGGTGGGTCGCGGGGAGTCGGCAGTCGAGTTCGGCGAAGGCGGCGGCGGGGGGCGTCGCGCTCAGTGCGAGTTGGAGAAGGCGAAAGGCGAAGGCATCGGCTGCGCTGCCGTTCGCCGTGAACTCGGCGCCGTCTGCGCCCGTGAGGCGAAGCTGGGCGTTCGAGCGCTCAAGCCGCGCGACCTGCTGGGTGCCGGCGCGTTCGAGCCGGAGGTTGGCTGCCACATCCGGGAGCGCGGCGCGGAAGGTGGCTGCGTCGACGAGGAGTGCGGCTGCCGGCGTAGGGCGGGCAGCGAGCGCAGGAGGAGCCGCAAGCAGGAGTGCGGCGAGCAGCAGCGTCCGCACGCGCTGCTCAGAGCTCGGAGCCGAGCCGGCCGCGGAGGTATTCGATGAGGGCGGGGGCGAGGTCGGGGCGCTTGAGTGCGAACTCGATGTTGGCGCGGAGGAAGCCGGCCTTGTCGCCGATGTCGTGGCGGTCGCCTTCGAACTCGTAGCCGACAAGACCGCGGTCGCGTGCGAGCGCCTGCAGGGCGTCGGTGAGCTGGATTTCGCCGCCGTGGCCCGGCTTGGTCTTCTCGAGGTAGTCGAAGATCTCGGGGGGCAGGACGTAGCGTCCGATGACCGCGAGGCGCGAAGGGGCGAGGTCCCGCTTGGGCTTTTCGACCATGGCGTAGATGCGGTGGGAGCGTTCGGTCATGCGCTCGGAGGCGATGATGCCATACATGCTGACATCGTCCTCGGGGACCTCCATGACAGCGACAGCGCCGGAGCCGTAGCGCTCTGCCTGTTCGACGAGCTGCTTGGTGGCAGGGACCTTGGCGTCGATGATGTCGTCAGGGAGGAGGACGGCGAAGGGTTCGTCGCCGATGATGCTTCTGGCGCAGAGGACGGCGTGGCCGAGGCCGAGCGGCGCCTTCTGGCGTACGGAGACGGCGCGGACCATGCGGGAGATGGCCTCAATCTGGTTGATGAGGTCGGTCTGGCCGCGGCGGCGGAGGGTGTCTTCGAGCTCGTAGGAGTGGTCGAAGTGGTCCATGATGGCGCCCTTGCCACGGCCCGTGATGAAGATGACCTCTTCGATTCCGGAGGCGAGGACCTCCTGGATGATGACCTGGATGGCGGGGACGTCGACGATGGGGAGGAGCTCCTTCGGCACCGACTTGGTGGCGGGAAGGAAGCGGGTACCGAGTCCTGCGACGGGAATGACGGCTTTGCGAACGGGCTTCATCTGGATTCTCTCAGGATGGGACGGCGCTGTTCTAGAAGAGTTGTGCGGCGGCGCAAGTTTGGCCGCACTTGCGGCAACGAGATTGCGGTGGCAGAGCGGCGGCCACTCCTGACTGTGAGCGACCGATGCGCGACGACAAGACTCTCTACCTGCTCGATGGCACCTACTACATCTTCCGTGCCTTCCACGGCATGCGTGAGCTGAGGACCTCGAAGGGGATGCCGACGAACGGACTCTTCGCCTTCACGAACATGGTGCTGAGCTTCCTTCGTGAGGTGCGGCCGACCCACTTTGCGGTGGCCTTCGACCCGCCGGGCGGCACCTTCCGCAACGAGATGTATGCGGCCTACAAGGCGAACCGGAGCGAGATGCCGGCCGACCTCGTGCCGCAGATGCCCTACTTCCGGAAGTTCGTGGAGGCGATGCGGATCCCGGTGCTGGAGGTGCCAGGATATGAGGCCGATGATGTGATCGGGACGCTGGTCAAGTCGAAGCTCCGCGAGGGCTTTGATGTGGTGGTGCTGACGGGCGACAAGGACCTGTCGCAGTTGGTGGATGAGCGGACGACGCTGTTCGACTCGATGCGGGCGAAGCGGGTCGATATCGCTGCCGTTCTCGAGCGGTTTGCGGTGATGCCGGACCGCGTTGCCGATGTGCTCGGGCTGGCCGGCGACACCTCGGACAACATCCCGGGCGTGCCCGGCATTGGTGAGCTGACGGCGGGCCAGCTCATCAAGGAGTTTGGCGACATGGAGACGCTGCTGGCGAACATCGACAAGGTGTCGGGCGTCAAGCGGAAGGAGAACCTGCGGGCCTTTGCCGACCAGGCGCGGCTCTGCCGCGAGCTCGCGACCATCTTCACCCAGGTGCCGCTGTCGGTGACGCTGGAGGAGATCGAGATGTGCGCGCCGGACTATGCGGCGGTCGATGCCTTCGCGCGGGAGCTGGAGCTGAGCCGGCTGTCGGGGATGGTGCGGGAGCTCTTTCCGCAGGAGGCGGTGGCGGTGGCGAAGTCGTCGGCTGCAGACCAGGCCTACCGTGCCATCTACGACCGAGAGGAGCTGGTAGCCTGTCTGGCGGAGATCAAGGCGGCTGGTCGGGTGGCGTTTGATCTGGAGACGACCTCCATCGAGCCGCTTGATGCCGAGATTGTGGGCATCGCGCTCGCCTGGCGACCGAACGAGGGGGTCTACATCCCGGTTGCCCATCAGGATCTGTTGGCGCCGCGGCAGCTCGACCGCGATGAGGTGATGGCGCTGCTCCGGCCCATGCTGACCGACGCATCGATTGTGAAGGTGGGCCAGCACACCAAGTATGAGATGGCGATTCTGGCGCGGCAGGGGATTGAGATCGCCCCCATCGGCTGCGACACGATGCTGGCGGCCTACCTGCTCGATGCGAACCGGCGCCGCTACAACCTCGACGGCCTGGCCCACGACCTGCTGGGCCACGAGACCATCACCTACGAGCAGGTGGCGGGTGTGGGTGCCAAACAGCGCCGGTTTGATGAGGTCTCGATCGCCGAGGCGACGCCCTACGCGGCAGAGGATGCCGATGTGACGCTCCGATGCGCCGATGTGCTGGAGGAGCGGCTGGATGCCAACGGGCTTCGCAAGCTTCACGACGAGGTGGAGGTGCCGCTGTCGCGGGTGCTGGCGCGGATGGAGTCGACCGGCATCCGCCTCGATGTGGGGCTGCTGAAGGAGCTGTCGGTGGAGTTCACGGCGCGTGCGGCGGTGCTGGAGACCCGAATCTACGAGGCGGCCGGCGGCACCTTCTCCATCGGCTCCCCCAAGCAGCTCGGCGTTATCCTCTTCGAGAAGCTCGGCTTGCCCGTGGTGAAGAAGACGAAGACGGGCCCCTCGACCGATGTGGATGTGCTCGAGGCGCTGGCTCCGATGCACCCGCTGCCTGCGCTCATTCTGGAGTACCGACAGCTGACCAAGCTGATCTCGACCTATGTCGACTCGTTGCCGCTGCTGGTGCGGGCCGACACGGGGCGTGTGCATACCGATTACCAGCAGACGGTGGCGGCGACGGGGCGGCGC
>CANMDT010000208.1 GCA_947496715.1 Myxococcales bacterium | reverse complement strand
CGCGGAAGGCTCGGCAGACGCCCCCGCCGACACCACGCCGGAGCCCGAGCCGACCTACGCCGAGAGCTTTCGCATCGTCCGTATCGACGCCTCTGCCTCGGTCCCCACCCAGCTCTCCGTCCACGCCTGCGCAGGCCTCTACAACCGGCGGCTCGGCGGCTCTGTCTTCGTCCAGACCGACCCCGACGTGCAGCAGGCCAACATCGACGGCGCCGCGCTCCAGGACGAGACCTGGCTGCCCGCGCTCGGCCTCACAGCGGCAGAGACGGTCAACACCACCGACTTCCTGACCAGCTGCCTCGCCGACTTCGGCGGCTGCGTCCGCTACTCCTACGCGAGCCAGCACGAAATCCTGCCCGCCATCCTCACGGTCGCGGCCGCGGAGGGTGTGCCGCCGCTCGCCGACGAGTCGCCGCTCACCTGCGCCTCACCGGTCGTCGACGCCACCGCCGTCTTTGCCGACAAGACCACCCAGCTCCTCTCCACCCAGTATGTCTACGAGAACTACCTTCAGAAGACGACGGGCCTGGCGATGCTCAATCCGGGCTACGACCGCAACGCCGCGGACAAGGCAAACCCGCCGCTCATCGACGACATGCCCACGGCGCTGGTCGACTTCGTCTTCGCGCGGAAGCTCTTCGTCATCTTCCTCGTCAACGGCTGCGTCGACCGGAACCCCGAAGAGAACCTCCTCAGCGCCATCGTCAACGAGAGCGGCTGGCCCACGCCGCTCGGCGTCTTCGGCTACAACGACTCCTGGCTCGCCGGCGGCTACCTCTACGAGGCCCAGACCCGCTGCCTGCCCTCCGCCAACATGGGCGCCATCCCCACGCGGACCAGCAACCTCTCCTTCTTCGACACCCGGCGTCCTCCGATCACCGATGCGTCGGAGCTGCCGCAGACGGCACCCGAGGCCATCACCTACGACGCTGCGAAGCGTTACGTGGCCTTCGTCATCGGCGACGGCGACAACGTGCGCTACATCATGTCGACGCGGCGCGACTGGCTGCAGCAGCGGCTCGACCGGTGCCGCGGCGCGGAGCCCAAGTGCCCGCCGCTCACCTGGACCATCTCGCCCCACCTGCCCGACATCGCGCCCGATGTGCTCCACTGGTACTACGAATCGGCTGCGTCGACCGGCTCCGACTACTTCATGCTCCCGCCGAGCGGCTACCAGTACGCCTACCCCGGCGCGATGCCGGCGGCGGAGCAGGAGAAGTTCGCCGCTGCGACGGAGCGGGTGGCAGCGGTGCTCGGCACCCACAGCACCATCCACTGGGAGTGGTTCCAGGACTGGGCACGGTCGGTGAACAACTTCCTGCCGCGGTATGCCCACGCGGGCAGCCAGATTCACGGCATCTTCCCCGTCAACGTTCCCTACCTGCTCGAGGCCTTCCCCGCCTGGCCGGCCGAGAAGAAGTACCAGATTCTGACGGGTGCGGACGGTGGCAAGGCGGTGCTCTTCCGGTCGCAGTCGTGGCGGGGCGTGGACAACAGCGACGACTTCCATCCGAGCCCGCAGCGCATGTCTGACCGCCTCGCGGCGCTGCCGGCCGGCACGGTCACCTGGGTCTACATGACGAGCGATGGTGGCCTCTCGCTGGAGAACTCCTATGCCGCGCTCATCGACCTGCTGCCGCCGACGGTGCAGCTCGTCTCGACCGATGCGGCGGCCGACCTCGCGCTGCAGGCGACGGCGCCGTAGCGCTCAGAGCGTGGGCAGGCCGCACTCCACGGGCCCCACGCCGCAGGCGATGACCGAGCTCTGGTAGTTGCCCCAGGCGGGCGCCTCTGCCCGCGTGAAGGGCTCGCCAAAGGCAGAACGGCCATAGACCTCTCCGCCGACAAAGGAATAGTTTGAGCCGATGCTGCAACCCGAGCAGTCGCCGCTCGTGATGTCGTCCTCGTTGGGGAGGACGAAGTCGGGGTTCAGGAGCTCGCAGAGGTCCTGGCCGTGGCCGGCGCCGTCGGCTGCTGGCAGGTAGGGGCCGCCGGCCTCCTCCGAGAGGTAGAAGCGATAGCCCGCACCGCAGGAGACGAGGCCTACCCAGAGGCCGTAGCGGGCGTCGAAGCGGCGGAAGGTGGGACCGCTGCAACGCATCAGGTCTGCGCTCCAGTTGTTGGGGTCGACGAACTCCGGCACGCGGGCGAAGGGCGCAGCCTCCCAGCCATCGCAAGCGACGGCGCCGGGAAGCGCTCCCGAGCCTCCGCAGCCGTCGTAGATGACCTCGCTGCCGTAGGTGCAGAGCACACCGCGGCCCGGGTTGAGTGCGTCGTTGACGAGGCAGTTCGACAGCGCATCGCCGCGGCTGATGCCGTAGCTCTGGATGAAGAGACCCGTGTCGCAGAAGGCGCCCGCGTAGAGGTCGTTGCTGGTGGGCAGCGTGCCGGCGCCCTCCTCGCAGCCGTCGTAAATGACGCGACCGTCGCAGGTGCAGCGGAGCGAGAAGCCAGGCTGGTAGGCCATCATCAGGAGGCAGCTCGAGAGGGCCTCCGCTTCGGTGAGCCCTACGCCTTGGATGACCTCCCAGTCGTTCTGGCAGGCGTAGGCTGCATAGAAACCGGTCGTGCTCGCCGGCTCCGAGGGCGGAAGCTCCGGTGTAGGCTCCGGCTGAGTCTGGTCGAGGACATCTGCCTCCTCGTCGGAGGTTTCGGATGCTTCGGAGTCCGTCTCGTCGCGATCATCCGCTGCTTCAACGGCCCCGGGCCGCGAGAGGAGGTCGGTCTGCGGGTCGGAAGGAGGCGTGGTTTCTTCCACGTCGCAGCCGCCGGCGGCCAGCGCCAGCAGCAGGAGGGGCAGTGAGCTTCGCTTCCAATCGGCGGTCGTCATCGGGTCGTTCTCGGCCAGGGGTCCGTTGCCACGGAAAGATGCGACTTGCCCCGTCGAGGTGCAACCCCCGTCCGCGATCATGCGCTGTATTCTGCCGGCTGAAGCGGCGAACCGCAGAGACGGCGTCCGCGAGCCGCCCGCTGCATCGGCTTTCGGCGGTCGGCGCCTTGACACATCGCCTCCTGCTGCGGCAACGCGGCAGAGGCGCCGCCGAACTGCGGGCCGTGAGGACGACATGGAAACGCTGCACATCCGCTTTCTTCGCTACTCCGCCTTCTACAGCCCGCTCCTGCTCACCATGAGCGGCGGCCACCTCGCCGCAGAAGGGCTCGCCGCCACCTTCGACATCGCAGGGCCCGACCGCCCCATTCCCTCCGCGATCGCGAGCGGCGAAGTCCAGGTGGCGCAGTCGGCACCCGCCGTCAGTTTCGCCCCGTGGGAGCGGGGCGAGAAGCTCCCCTTCCGCCACTTCGCACTCCTCAACTCCCGCGACGGCTTCTTCCTTGCCGGCCGCGGCGCGGGGCCGCTCGACTGGAAGTCGCTCGAGGGCCGCAGCGCCGTCATCGACCACTTCTTTCAGCCCCTCGCCATGTTTCGGCAGGCGCTCGCCAACCGGGGCGTTGACCCCGCCAAGGTGACCCTCATCGACGCCGGCGACGTGGCTGCCATCGAGAAGGCCTATCGGGCAGGGCAGGGCGACGTTGTCCACATGCAGGGGCCCACGCCGCAGCAGATCGAGCATGAAGGGCTTGGCACCGTCTTCGCCTCCGTTGGAGAGGCGGTGGGCCCTGTCGCCTTCAGCAGCCTCTGCGCTTCGCCCGCCTGGCTCGCCACCGACCAGGCCCGCGCCTTCAGCCGCGCCTTCCGCAACGCCCTTGTGCAGGCCCGTACCGCGCCCGCTGAAGAGCTTGCCGCGCTGGTTGCCGGCTTCTTCCCCGCCATCGATCGGGCGCCGCTCGTGACAGCCATCGCCGCCTACCAGGCGATGGGCACCTGGGACCACGACGCAACCATCACGCCCGACCTCTACGAGCGGGCCGTCGACCTCTTCCTCGGCAGCGGCGACGTCACCGTCCGTCCCGCCTTCGCAGACATCGTGGAGTCGCTGCCATGCTGAACGCCCTCGCGCCTGCCCACCTCCTGGCCGGCGAGGCCCTCCTC
>CANMDT010000207.1 GCA_947496715.1 Myxococcales bacterium | reverse complement strand
ACCTACATGCGGGATGACGGTAGCGGCGTCTCGATCACCACCAACCAGGTCTATGCCGGCAAGGGTGGCCCCGGCAGCAACGGCAACGTGGGCACCTCTGGCTCGGCCGGTGTGAACGGCGCAGCCGGCGGCAACACGGTCAACGCCTCCACCGCAACCTGCGTTCCCACACCGGGCGGCACGGGCGGCACCCGCTCCTGCCAAGACCCCGCCACCTTCTCTGCTACGGTCGCCGACACCTTCACCTCGGTGAACGGCGGTACGGGCGGCAATGCGGCCTGCATCACGCGGAACTCCTCGACCTCGGCGAGCGGTACCTCGGGCACCGGCGTGACCGGTGCGAATGCTGGCGGCGGTGGTGGTACGGGCGGTCAGCCGAGCGTCTACAACAACGCCAGCGCGACCTCGGCGAACACCTGCTACGTCCCGTCGGGTAGCACCGACGGCGTTGCAGGGACCAGCCCGGCCGTGCTGGCAAATCGCGATGGCGCAGGCGGGCTCGGCTGCGGCCTGAATCAGGGCTCGATCGTTGGCGGCGAGTGGCGCGGCAGTGCTGGCGCCAGCGGCAACCATGGCCGTCACGGCGCTGGTGGTGGCGGCGGCGGCGGCGGCGGGGGCTCCATCGCGAGCTCCGGTACCCAAGAGGGTCTTGGCGGTTCGGGCGGCGGCGGCGGCTCGGGCGGCTGCGCGGCCGAGCTCGGTTACACGGGCACGGGCGGCGGCGGCTCCTTCGGCATCTTCGTGGTCTACACCACCCCCACGGGCGCCTCGCTCCCCGTCATCTCTGCCAACCGCATCTCCCGCGACTTTGGTGGCGATGGTGGAGACGGCGGCAACGGTGGCGCTGGCGGCGACCCGGGTGCGGCCGGAAACGGCGGTCAGAACACCTTCGGCTCGAATGACATCCGACGCTTCTGCTCCCACTTCGGTCAGGGCGGCGCGCCCGGCACCCGCGGTGGCCACGGCGGTGGCGGTGGCGGCGGCTGCGGTGGCTCCTCCTGGGAGATCATGGTCTGGGGCGCAGGCACTCTCACCAACACCACCTACGCCAGCGGCAACACCTTCCTGAACAGCGCGGCGACGGCCACCGCCGGAACCGGCGGCTCGGGTGGCACCTCTCCCAACACCGCTACGGGCCTTGGCACGGCTGGTTTGGCCGGCAGCTTCGGCAACGTGACCTTCAGCAACTAGGCGGTCGGTCGCTCGGATGCGGGGCGCGCGGGGTTCATCCTCGGGCGCCCTGCCTCGTTTTGCGCCCTGCGCTACCGGGCGATGGTCAGGCGGAGGAGCTGCTGCGTGGCTGGAATCGGCGCGCCGTCCAAGGCCCAGCCGGCCTGCTCGTCAACGGTCAGCGTGGCACCCATCGCAGCCGGACCGAGCCGAGCGTTGAGCAGCGAGAGGTCGTCGAGGTCGGGGAGCCGAGCGCCGTCCTCTGCGCTGTGGCAGCCGAGCGCGAAGCGGGGCTTCACGAGCGCCACAATCTCGGCGAAGCCGTCTGCATCGAGCGTGAAGTAGCCCCCGACAGGGCCGATGAGCAGGTCGATGGGCCGCTCGCGGAGCCAGCGGAGCAGCGGGCCTTGGGGCCGTTCGCCCAGGTCGGAGAGGTGGACGATGGTGGCCCCCCCGGCCTCGATGCGGAGGAGCGAGACCAGGCCCGTTCGGAGGCGGCCGCCATGCTCGTCGTGCGGGGCGGTGAAGGTATCGATGTGGAGGCCCGGCTCCCGGTGCTGCTGGGCGATGCGCCGCGCGCTCGGCACCGCATGGGTGGCGTTGTGGTCGGCATGCTCGTGCGTGCAGACAACGCGGCTGTAGCGGTCGGGGATCGGTCGCTCCGGGAGCAGCCCGCCGAAGCCGCCGGCCTCGAAGGGGTCGATGCAGAGCGAGGTGCCATCCGGCAGGTCGAGGCCGAAGCAGGCGTGGCCGTGGAACCGGATGGTGAGCATCAGTCGATGACCCCGCCGCCGCTGGCCTCAGCGGGTGCAGGAGCGCTCTTCTTCGCCGTACCGGGCGCCGGCGCCGGCTTGCAGTTGGCCGAGAGCAGGATGAACTTGTTGTTGCCGGTGTAGGCCTCGTGGACCGTCTCGCGCTGGCCGACGGGCAGGTCGTTCCTGAAGGCGGTCGCCCGTCCACGCTCCATGATGGCGTAGAAGCAGCGGGCATCGTTGTGCTCGACGAAGTACTTGACCTGTTCGGTGTCGGCGAGCGGCACGATCTCGTTCTGCGTGTAGTAGGTCTCGCCCCGCCAGTTGAGCTTGTAGGAGATGGCCGGCTCCTTGCAGTAGCGCTTCATGGAGTGGGCGCCGGGCGGCGGATCGGTGGGGGTGCACTGGGCGTAGTAGGCATCCCAGAGGCCCGCCTGGCTCCAGCTCGGCGAGATGGTCGCCATGTAGCCGTTGAGGGTCCAGCCGGCCGAGGCGAGCGCGGTGAGGCAGAGGAGGATGGTGCCGGCAAAGACCACCTTCCGCCTGCCTGGGATGGCCATCATCAGCAATGCCACCGCGAAGAGGGCGTAGAAGCTGCCCATCGCCAGGCGGAAGCCGGGGTTCCATTCCGCAGCGTTCCAGAGCCGGTCGTAGCGGTAGGTGAAGAGGTTCTTGAGGTGCTGCGGGTCGGCCAGCAGGTCGAAGCCGATGACGGCGAAGAGGGCGAAGGCCGAGGCCAGGAGCGGCCAGTGGAGGCGTTTGGAGAGCCGGCCCTCGAGCAGGTCGTCCACGAAGAGCGCAGCCAGGATGGCGATGGGTGGCACCGCGGGGAAAATGTAGTGGTGGAACTTGGTGCTCGAGAGGGTGAAGAGGGCGTAGGCGACGCCGAACCAGACGAGGAGCATCCAGCGGGCCCGCTGCTGGTCGCGTTGCTCGTTGTCGGGCTCGGGCGAGAGGGTGCGGGCGATGACGGCCGGCAGGAAGGAGCCCCAGGGGAAGAGGCCGTAGCCGAGCCACTTGATGAAGTGCTCGAAGGAGCCGGTGTCGATCTGGTGGACGCCCTCGGAGAGCCGCTTGAAGTGGTCATGGATGATGAAGCGGTCCCAGAAGGAGCCGCCGATACCGCCGTGACGGGCAAACATGGCGCCGTACCAGGGGAAGCCGACGAAGAGGGCCACAAGGATACCGCGCGGAATCTCGGCCCGCATGAGGAAGGACCAGTCGCGTGAGACAGCGAGGTAGCCCAGAATGATGACGCCGGGCAGGGCAAAGCCCAGGATGCCCTTGGCCATCGTGGCGAGGCCGACGAAGGCGTAGAAGAGGAAGAGGTAGAGTTGGCCTCGGGTGCGGCTGCTGCTGCGCACAACGGTGAAGTAGACCACCGCCATCATCAACAGGTAGAGCAGGAGCTGGCTGGGGCCCCAGGCGAAGGCCTTCTCGACAACATTGAAGGCCGGGTTGGTGGACCAGGCTGTCTGGCGCATCAGGACGGTGTGCAGCTGGGGGATCATCAGCGCCGCGATGCTGCCCAGGAAGAGGTTCCAGGAGAGCCGATCGACGGGCTCGTTGCGGTCGCGGGCGAAGGCGCCGAGCATGAGGCAGCACATGGCCACGGTCAGGAGCCCGACGAAGGGCATGTCGGTCTGCGCCTGGCGGCCGAGCATGGCGTAGAAGGGGCTGGTCATGAGTGCGGCGGCCATGAGGAGGCCAACGCGCCGGCTCCAGATGCGGGCACCCATGAAGTAGGCTGCGACCACCCCGGAGATGGCGATGAGGGCCGTGCCGATGCGGATGGCGAAGTCGGAGAAGCCAAAGAGCTCGGTGCCGATGCCCATCATCCAGAGCAGGAGGACCGGCTTGGAGAAGAAGAACTCTCCTTCCGGGTTCTTGCCCGGGATGGACCAGTGGGAGCCCCACCAGGGCGAGATCCAGTCGCCCCGCTCGACCATCTGGCGGCCAACCTCACCGTAGTGGACCTCCCAGGGGTCCCAGAGTCCGAAGCTGCCGAGGCCGGGGATGAAGAGGAGGATGGCGGCAGCGAGGACGGCGAGGCCGATCTTCCAGTCCGCGAGCGCGCCGGGAGAGGTGGCCGCGAGGAGGCGGCCGCCGGGCGTCGGGCTGGCCGACGGCCCGCTCGGGAGGAGTGGCGGCGCGCTGGCCGGGCCT
>CANMDT010000206.1 GCA_947496715.1 Myxococcales bacterium | reverse complement strand
TGCCTGTCAATGAGCCAAGCGCTCAGCCCGCGCCCGCCCCCTTCGCCGCCTCAAGCGCCCCAACCTCCTCGTCGGGAAGCAGCGACCCGGAACAACGGAGCGAGCGGCTCGACGAACTCCTTTCCAATCATGTGAACGGCGACCGCGAAACCGCCGAGGTGCTCCGGCTCGCCCGGTTCACAACCTTCCGCGACCTGCTCGGCCTCGACCTTTCCAGCTTGGAGGCACTCCCCGGCCTTCACGCCGACACCCGGACCAATCTCAAGGCGCTCTGCATGGAGGCCATGCGGCGGGCGTCGGACACGGGTGCCAAATGGTGGATCCATCAGCCAGCCGGCATCGCAGTGGCCCACTACGATGGGCTTCCCGCGGCTTCGTCGCTCGGCAGATTCAACAAACAAATGCGTTCGCTCTTGAGCTCCGATCTCATCGGGACGGTTGGCGAGTTGAAGGCCTGGCTAGACCGGCCAGAGGCATGGCCGCCCCGTGTGGGGACAAAGACCGAGACCGGCTTCCGGGCCCGACTCGCTCTGCTCGACCAGTTCGGCCCCGAACTCGTCTGCTTCGGCGGAGCGCGCCCGCGTGGCGTACGAGCGGTCGCCGAGCGTTACCTCAAGCACGTTTCACGCTTCGATGAAGGCATCTTCGAGCAGCGCTATCGGGAGGGTGCCACCCTCGAAGTCATTGGCATGGGCCAGCACGTCCCAGTCAGCCGCCAGTACATCGACCAGAGACTGAAGGAGGGGTTGAGTGCAGACAGAACCGTCTGGGGCGGGGTAGCCGCCGAAGCGGCCGAGCGCATCTTCGAATGGCTTGATGAGGCTGGGCAGATTGTGAGCATCGATCAGTTGCGCGACGAGGGGGGAGCGGTCGAGCCGTGGATGATTGAACTCGTGCGCGATATCGCGGGCGAAACCCGCCCCCTCTACGTCCACGATGGCTGGCTGACGCAGCTCGAATCGAGTGCATTTGAACGGTTCATGCGCGAGCTGCGGCGCGACCTTCGGAAGGCCTCGCTGCTGACGGACGACTGGGCAGACTTTTCGGAACTCCTGGAGCAGGCAGGCATCACCGGCTCGCGTGAGCTACTGTCGAAAACCCTCGAGCAGGTGGCCGACCTGACGACGATGGACGACAGGGTTACGCGCCGCACCATCTCGCGAAGCTTCCTCTATGAGAGCATTCTCGCCGACTCCGAGCGCCCCCTCACGATTACCGAAGTGATTGAGTTCGCCAACGCCCAGGACGCGGAACTCCGCCATACCCCGCAGTCGGTCGCAGCGGTCTTCTCGCGGCAGCCGGATGTGTTGCACATGGACCGGGCGCAGTGGCTCCACCGGTCGCGGCTCTCGCCCGAGCTGGTCGCAATCCTCGACCAGTATGTCGCCGCAGCGCTTGAGGCGATCAGGCGCGAACCAGAGAAGGCCCACGCCTGCGAGGAGCTCCTCGAGCAATGCCATCAGGAGCTCGGCGGCGGCGATGACCGCGTGACACCCTTCCTGCTTCGAGACGCGCTTCTGACCGCCAGTTCCGATGTGCGCGGCTGGGTTTTCACGCTCAACGTAGCGCTGCGCACAGCCGACGCGCACCCGGTAACGATTCGCGACCGCATCCACACCATGTCCCAGTCTATGAAGCAGCCCATGGAGTTTGCGGAGCTCGCGCAGCGCGTAGCTGACGACAGCGGCTGGATGCTCAGCTCCGTCATCAGCGCGCTCAGCAGCACCGAAGACATCATCAAGATCGGGAGGGGCCAGGCCATCTCGTTGAAGGCGCTGTTCGGAGGCGGCGATGGGGTCGATGCAGCCGTCGCCGAGCTCCGAGCGCTCGTCCCGGCCGAAGATGTTGTTTCGGGCGCGATGCTGCCCTGCTCGTGGAAGGAGCGGGTCACGAAGCTTGCCGGCGCAAATGGCAACCGGCGCTGCAATGACGCGCTGGCCTCCAAGCTCGAAGGTGTTGGCCAGCGCATTCGCGGCGGGTT
The DNA here is from genome assembly GCA_947496715.1 of Myxococcales bacterium. GTDB lineage: Bacteria > Myxococcota_A > Bradymonadia > REDH01 > REDH01 > CAIWGR01. The sequence continues at coordinate 2,139 of CANMDT010000206.1, read as the reverse complement.
TGTCTGGGAGGACGAGCAGGTTGGCTTCTGGGAGGCGGCGAATCCAGACCACCTCTTCCCCAGCGCGGTCTTCGCGCGCCAGGCCTTCGCGGAGCGGTTGCGCAGCCGGTACGAACTCGGAATGGCCGGCGTCGCAGACGACCTGCTTCGCGACGCTATCCAGAACCGCATGCTGATGCGAATCGCCGCTGGCTGGTATGCGCGGAACGACCTCGCCACGGCCGACCTTCTCGCCTTTGCCGCGTCGGTCCCTGAGCTCTGCAACCTCGCCGCCCGCGATCCCGACGTGCGGCGCGCCACACCCAACCCTGCCTTCTGGGAGGCGCTGCGCGCCCATCTCACCCTGCCCGACGACACGCGGCGGACGGGGTAGCGAGAGGGGTGGCGGTGGGGCGCCCCGACATTTCTGTGTCATCTCCGATTCGCCTCGCCTAACGACGGGTGCACATATTGTGCGGAGTCGAAGCGCGGGCTCAGCAGCTCTTCACGACGGCAGCATCACATCACGAGGGAGCGGGCGTGGCATCAAACTACGAGGCAATCTGCAGAGAGAATCGGGAGAGCTACGGCACCAAGGGCGCCACAAAGGCTGGCGAACTGGCCGGTGGCCTCTACGACGACCGAACCCACTTCATCTTTGAACTGCTGCAGAATGCAGAGGACGCGCTGCGGCGGCGCGGCGAATGGAGCGGCTCGCGAGAGGTCTCATTCACCCTCTCCCCAACCACCCTCACGCTCTCACATTTCGGAAAGCCCTTCGACGAGGCCGACGTCCGCAGCGTCTGCGACATCGCCGAAAGCACCAAGAACGAGGCGTCGATTGGCCGCTTCGGCCTCGGCTTCAAGTCTGTCTACACAGTCACCGACCTGCCTGAGATTCACTCAGGCGACGAAGCCTTTGCCATCGAAAACTATGTCTTTCCGCGGGCAATCCAACGCTCGGCCCGCGCTGCAGACGAGACCCTGATTGTCTTGCCGCTGAAGAAGAACGACGCGACAGTCTGGAACGAAATCGCTGCCGGGTTCCGGCAGTTGGGGCCACGCGCGCTCCTCTTTCTGCGCCACATCGATGCCGTCTCCTGGCGCGTGCAGGGTGGCGCGTCGGGCCACTACCGGCGCAATCGTCCAGAGCCGCTTGGGCCAAACGTTCAGCGCGTCACGCTGTTCGGAAAGGAAGATGGGAGCGCGGAAGTCGACCAGTCCTGGCTGGTCTTCCAGCGCGACGTTTCGTCTGCCGCGACGAAGCATGTGGGGCGCGTTGAGATCGCCTTCTCGCTGCTGGCCGCCAAGGATGCTCCCGCACAGTGGCGTGTGCGGGCGCTGGCGCAGTCTCCGCTCGTGGTCTTCTTTCCTACGGTCGTGGAAACGCACCTTGGATTTCTCGTGCAGGGCCCCTACCGCACGACGCCGAGCCGCGACAATGTGCCGCAGAGTGACCCGTGGAATCAGCAGTTGATTGGGGAGACCTCGCGACTTGTGGTCGAAGCGATGCGCTGGTTGCGCGACCATCAGATGCTGGATGTCGCTGCAATGCGCTGTCTGCCGCTCAACCGGGAGAAGTTCCCCAAAGAGGCGCGGTTCGCCCCCACCTTTGAGGCTGTGCGGCAGGCCTTCCGCCAAGAGGCGTTGCTCCCCACCTTTGAGGACGGCTTTGCAACGGCCCATCAGGCAAAACTCTCGAGAACGCAGGAGTTACGGGAACTGCTGAACCCGCAGCAGCTTGCCGAGCTGTTCGGCGCTGGCGTGGCTGGCTGGCTGGCGGCCGACATCACCCAGGACCGTGCCCCCGAGATTCGCCAATATGTGATGAACGAACTCGGCATCGACGAAATCACCCCCGCCAAGTTGCTGCCCCTCTTCTCCCGGTCATTCCTGGAGCGGCAATCCGATGGCTGGGTCGTGCGGCTCTATGAATTCCTCGTCGGCCAGGAGCAGGCAGTCCGTCGTTCCCTCGACACGATTCCCCTCCTCCGCCTCGAGGACGGAAGGCATGTGGTAGCGCTCGAAGGCGGTAAGCCGACCGCCTTCTTGCCGGGCGCTGCATCCTCTGGCTTCCCAACCATCCGGCGCGTGGTCTGTGCCACCCCGCAAGTTCGCCTCTTTCTGAGCTCGCTCGGCATCACGGAACCCGACCCAGTC
>CANMDT010000205.1 GCA_947496715.1 Myxococcales bacterium | reverse complement strand
GACGGTGCTGACAGAGGTCGCACAGGGCGGCTTCCTCTCTACGGGCCATGACCCCGACCACGGCTTCGCCCGCATCACCGACCGTGGCCACGACAAGTTTGAGGCCTACGACAAGGTCGAGGGTGGCCCCGCTACCTGAAGCAAACGCTCGCGGATGGACCAGGCCGTGCCGGTCAGGTCGACCGTTGCGAACCGGACGGAGTGACCATCGAAGCGGACCCACTCGTTAACTGAGGTGCCGACGGCTGGATGCAGGAGCATTCCGTCGACCCGCTCGGAGCCACCCAGCGCAGCCATCGCCCGCAGGTAGGCGAGGAGCTGGTAGATGTAACCGCTCTTGAAGGTCTCCTTGCCATACCGGCCTGCCTCGTCCGAGCGCCCCGTGGTGATCTCGGTGAACTTCGTGTCGATGATGAGCTGCCGGTCAGGGAAGCGGAGCCGAATGTCGGTCCGCATCTCGGGCATGAGGAGGCGAGCGCCCGCGGATGCCTCTCGAATCTGCCAATCAAGTTTGGGCGCATCGACCGGCACCTTGAGAGCCTGCTGGTAGAAGCCGAAGACGGCACGCTCGAACAGCCGGCGCACCCAATGCTCCTCCCGACTGGGCAGATAGATAGGTCGGTCCGACAGCTCCTCGCTCGGGATCTCCCACAGCAGCGCGAGCTTCGCCAGGGCGACCATGGTCGCATCCTGGGCATCGTGTCGGGCCGTCTTGTCTGCGGCGATCAGGGCGCGACCCGGGCGCGGGCCCACGACGCCGCTCCGCTCCATCATCGCAGCCGCGGCACGGCAGGCGAGCGCGTGATCGGCGCGCGCCGAGCGGGCAAGAACGAGGAGCGCCGCCTTCACGTAGCGGTTGCGGATGGTGTCGCGGGTCAGCTCCGAAAAGGTGCAGGCCACGAGGCCGCGGCTGAGGAGCTGACGACGCTCCGTCTCCATTTGGTCGACCCGTCCGCGCAGACGGCGGAGGTCATCCTGCCGGCTCCGATACCCCACAGAGAGGTCGCGCCGCATCCGGAGATTCACCTCGTGCGTGAGAAGCTCCGCCAGCAGGTCGGGCAGATGGGCGTCGGGCGACTCGGCACCTCCCAGCCCGCGCCCCGCAAGCTCGCTCTGCGCCGCATAGAGCATGAGCAGCCAGAGGTTCCGCACGGGAATCCGCCCGACGAAACGCTCCTGCTCCGGCTCTGCGCTGGTCGCCGACGCCATCATCGAAGTGCTTCACGCAGTGCGGCGACGGCGCGCTTTGCGCTCTCCGGGTCGTCAAACCAGTACTCGCTGAGCAACGATGTCACCTCGGCCTCGATGACACCGTCGAACCAGGCCTGTGCGGCTCCATCCTCCAACCGGTCATGCGGCGTAAAGAAGCTGTGGCCGAGGCAGTAGTCTGGCCCCAGCGTCTTTGCGCTGCGGATGGCATCGTTCAGCGACTCGACCGCATTGCGGACCTGGTTGGCCAAGGCACGCGAGACGCCGTGACGCTCCACAAAGCTGAGCCAGGCCTCGTCGAGGGCCGGTCGGAGGTTCTCAAAGGTGAAGCGGCGGCGGAAGGCGATGTCGACCATCGCGATGGAGCGATCGGCCGTGTTCATCGTGCCGATGACGAAAAGATTTTCGGGAAGGTGAACGGCCTGTCGGAGCTCGCCCTGCCCTTCGTCGGGCCCTGCGTAGGTGAGCTCAATGGCGCTCTCCGGGTTCCGCTTCGACGACTCAAGCAGGGTCAGCAGCTCGCCGAAGACCTGGGCGGGATTGCCCCGGTTGATCTCCTCGATGACCACCACCATCGGCAGTTCGGGGCGGGCCTTTGCCGCCTTCACGGCCTCCATGAAGAGGCCGTCGACGATGCGCAGCTTGCCATCGCTGCCAGGGCGGTAGCCACGGACAAAGTCTTCGTAGGAGACGTTCGGATGGAACTGCACCACCCGCACGCGGCCGCTGTGGCGGTGGCCTACGAGGAGGTCGCCGAGCCGCTTGGCGAGCCATGTCTTGCCGGTGCCGGGCGGCCCTTGGAGGATGAGGTTCTTCTTCGACCGCAGACGGCCGACGATCGCTTCCACACGGGCACGCGGCACAAAGCAGCCTTCGGCCTCCAGGTCATCGAGGCCATAGGGTTCGACGGCGCTCACGGAGCCAGCAGTTGCCACCGTCCGACCCTCCAGGTGCGCCTGCCAGGCGGCCTCCACCTGTGCGACGAACTGGGGCGGGATTTGCGTACCGCTCGACTGTGGATTCCAACGCACGGCCTCAAGACCGGCAGCCTTCAGCGCCTCGATGGTCAGCAGGCGCTCGCGGGGCACGAGCGTGTCGTAGGCAATCGGAGCGGAACGGGTCGTATCGCCTGCAGCGGCGCGCGCCTCCTCCCAGTGGGGCTGCTCGACCGGTGGCCCCAGAACACGCCCCGAGCCGATGATACCGCGCGGCGCGCTGCCCTGACGAAGCAGGAAGAACCGGTCGCCCTACCTGAGGTCCTGGCGGCCGCCCGTGTTCCACTGGTCAGCTGGCAGCTCTTCGCCACGGGCGAGCGCCGCGGCGCTGGCCTCGAGTTCAGGCCATTCCCACCGCTCGGGGTTCCAGGTGAAGAGGAAGGTGCGGGGGGCGGCTGGCCTGAGCGTACTGGGCGCTTCGGCGGGCAAACCTGCTACCGAGCGCAGCATCGCAACGAGGTCTTCATAGGGCGTGACGTTCGTGAGGGTCTTTAAGACCAGCGGGTCTGCGCCCTCTGGCATCTGCGCCTCAGCGATCGGAAGCCACTCCACGTCGCGCTCGTGGCAGTATCGGTCTTGGTCTACGAACCGATAGCCGCCGGTGACGCGACCATATCCGAGCAACCGCCGCCGCCCCTGTTTCACAAAGACCTCGTCTCCCGGCTGCATAACGTGAAGGAAATCCCAGCAGGCCTTCGAGTCGTTCGTGGGGTTCGTGTCGCCACCGCGGATCTCGACGAGCCGACGATGCATTTCGGCGCGGGATGCGAACGTTTGCAGGTCGATGTCCTCGACGCTGATGGCCACGATGCCCCGCGCTCTCCAGCCCTCCCACTTGCTCCCGTCGTTGCCGGCCGCCACGAGCCAGACGCGGCCGCCTGCCGACGAGGTCACGACCTCCTCTTCTTCGCTCTCAGAATCTTCGCCGCCGTCGCGGGCATCAACCACAAACGCGCCGTGCGACATCTCACCGATGGATGGCCATAACGGAGATTCGGCAGCGATCGCTGCTCTCACCGCGTCACAAACGGCGAGATAGTTAGCGCCAGAAACACGGCCGTTGGGGCCGTCCTCGCCGAGCTCAAATCCGGCTGCCGAGAGCGTTGCCCTGCTCCGGCCGTCGAGCGGAACGAAGTAGTCTGGCCGTGCCCAGAAGAGCGCAAAGGTCAGGCCCCATGCGCAACATGGACGGCCGTGCGTATCGTCGAACGCAGAAGCGAAGGCTGCGCGCGCCTCAGGCGCATCAGAATCGGCGAGTTCCAGACCAGCAGCCCAAAGCCTCCAAAGGGAGTCGATCTGCGAAGGGTCTCGGTTCTTGTCGTAAAGAAAGAACCAAGATGCCTGAGCGTGAACCAGCGGGATACCAGAGAACGCGGTCGGCAGCGGTTCCGCGCAATCAACGAAGGTGCGCAGCGCACGAATCATCTCGATTCGCTTCTCCGGCCTGCTGCTCCGATTGAACATCGCAAACAACGTCAGCGGACAGATGTCGCGGATGAAGCCCTTGGAACCATCAGCAAACTGGTCTCCCTTCAGACTCTTGAACCCCTCTACAATCTCCGTCTGCTCACGCAGAAACGCCAGCAGCGGTTTGCGGTCCCCCCGGAACTGCAGCAGCTTCGTCGCAAGCTCCTGGTAGATGGGCTTCCAATCGTAGACTCCGACCGCGTTGACCTGTGCCATGCTTCACCCCTGCTGTGGAGCCGGCTCCCTCCCATACTCGGCGCCCTCCCGTCAACGCGGCCATCCTTGACACCCCGACCGCTCTCCACCTAGCCCATCCTCTCCAAACCCAACCTTCGGGGAACGCCCATGGCCTGTGCAAACTGCGGCAAATCGACCTTCCTGTTCAGCTGGAAATGTACCAACTGGGCCTGCAAATACGTCTGGTGCAACGACTGCGCCAAGGGCTGGCTCTTTCGCTCCTGCCCCCGCTGCGGAAACAGGT
>CANMDT010000204.1 GCA_947496715.1 Myxococcales bacterium | reverse complement strand
GAAGGCCTTCGACAGACTCTCGGACAACAGCCAGCTTCAGGCGATCTTCCAAAACAACGGCCAGATGGCGGACATTGGCGAAGAGAAGTTCGCGAAGCCGGTCGAAGGCGACGGCATGGTCGTGGGTCGCGGTTCGGGCGGCATGAGCATGAACGGCAACGGTCGCGGCGGCGGCGGCTTCAGTGCCGGCCGCGTGCACGGTGTCGGCAAGCTCGACATTGTCGATGACAACGGTCGCGGTCGTCGTGGCGCGAAGGGACCGACGGCTGCAATCTCGAGCCGCGCTCGGGTGCCGACCGGCTTCCTTGCCGCGGAGCAGATCGAGAAGGTCGTGCGACGCCACAAGGCGGCCATCAAGGAGTGCTACGAACGCGAGATCGTGAACGATGCCAATCTTGGCGGCCGCATCGGCGTGCAGTGGACGGTCGGCCTGGACGGCAAGGTCGTCACCGCCTCGGTCTCCGAGAACACGATGGGCAACAAAATCGTAGAGTCCTGCATTCTCGCGGAGGTGCAAAAGATGCGCTTCGACCATCCCGATGGAGGGATGGTGGTGGTTGCGTATCCTTTCACGTTTCGAAGAGCAGAGGAGTGATAACAACGCTTAACCCAAGTGTGCCACAGATCGAGCGAAGGAACGACTGAGGTTCGCCGCAAACGATCGACCACCCATCGAAGCCATTCGAACCGCTGAATCCAGCGCCAGCTCAAACCCCTTCCCCAACCCATCACACCCTCCCCTGCCCGCCATGCCCCTCGCCCCTCTCTCACCCAACGAACTGCTCCACCCCGACCCGACCTCCGAGGGCGGCGCCCGCTTCGTTCTCGAGCGTCCGCTCAGCGCCGGTGGCTTTGCCATCACCTACCTGGCCTGGGACCAGCAGTTTCAAGACCGCTGCGTCATAAAAGAGCTCGCCATCGACGAACTGATGGCCCGCTCCGGCCGCACCATGGTGGCGCTCCCGGGCAGAGAAGAGGACGTCGCCATCTGGGTGCAGAAGGTCCAGAAGGAGGCGCAGGTCCTCAATAGCCTCCGAAGCTCCGGCGTCGTTCCCATCCGGGCAACCTGGCGCGAGAATGGAACCGCCTACTTCGCCATGGACTTCATCGACGGCATCGAACTCCCCCTCGAGCCCACGCCCGGCGTTGGGTGGGATGTCTGGGAACCGCTGGCCCGACGCTTCCTGACCGCGCTTGGCGCGATTCACGACGCGGGACTCGTGCACGGCGATATCAAGCCGCAGAACGTGCTCGTGAAGAAGGATGGCACCCCTGTCATCATCGACTTCGGTACGGCCCGCTCCACCAATGAGGCGAAGAAGACCCGCCTGACCACCATCGCGATGACCCCCGGCTACTGCCCGCCCGAGCTGGCAGTCCGCGACCGCGCCAAGGAGATGGGGCCCTGGAGCGACCTCTACAGCTGGGCCCTCACCATCATGGGCCTGGTCATCCGGCACCGGGGCATGGACGGCTCGCCGCTCGAATCCACGGCCCGCATCGCGCTGGCGCAGCACGGACTCAAGGAGGCTGGCATCGGCGCAGAGACCGCAGCCGAGCTCCGCCAAGCGGGCCTGCCCGAAGCCTGGGTCGCTGCGCTCATGGACTGCGTCGCGGTTGAACCTGCAGCGCGCCCCCAATCGGTTGCGGCCCTCCTCGCCCGCATCGATGCGCCGCAGCAGGTCGGAAACCCCTTCACAGCCTCTGCCGCACCCACCGCCACGACCACGCCCCCGCCACCCGCAAATCCCCTAGCGGCGGCCGCGCTGCCAGCATCAGCCGCTCATCCCGCACCTCTCCCCACCACAGAGAGCGCTCCCCCAGCAGGTAACAAGGGCGGCGGGATGAAGTGGGCAATCGCGGCCGCAGCACTGTTTGCCCTCGCCGTGGCAGCCTTCTTCTTCGCAGGTCGACCCGTCTGCGGGAACGGCAAGGTTGAAGAGGGAGAAGGCTGCAACACCTGCCCGCAGGATGTTGCCTGCGGTCCGATGACCGAATGCGTCGATAACAGCTGCAAAGATACCTGTGGAAACGGAAAGGCCGACCCCGGCGAGACCTGCAGCAACTGCGCAGCCGAGGTCACCTGTGCGGCTTCGGAGTTCTGTGATGAGACGACCCACGCTTGCAGACTCAAATGCGGCAACGGGACGGTCGAGCCCGAAGAGACCTGCGAATCCTGCCCAATCGACGCAGGCTGCTGCGAAGGCACCTGGATGGAAAGCGGCACCTGCGTGGGCTGCCCTGCGGGATTCAAGTTCGTGAAGGCGGGCGAGTTCGTGATGGGCGCAAGCCCACAGGAGGTCCGGCGCCGCGCTGTCGACGAGCCCTACCTGGAGCCGCTGCCTGCGGCCCGACGCGTGAGGATTGCCAGCGACTTCTGCTTCGCGCTCGGCGAGACCTCCAACGGCGTCTATCGAACCCACGTGGGCACGCCGCCGAGTCTCAACCAAGGCAAGGAGTACCCAGTAGAATCCGTCACCTTCGAACAGGCGATGGAGTTTGCCAACGCGCGAAGCAAAGGCGAGCGCCTCACACCCTGCTACAACGCGGGGCTCCTTGACACCACCTGCAACGGCTTCCGGCTGCCCAGCGACGCCGAATGGGAGTACGCTGCCCGAGCAGGCTCCGACAAGCCAATCTACGCCCGTTCCATCGACGCAATCGCCTGGACCTACGAAAACAGCGGCCTCGAGAGCCACCCACGGAGCGTTCCCAGCAAGGCGTTAACGCGGCCCAACGGCTGGGGGTTCTATGACACGCTGGGCAATGTTGCCGAGTTCACCACCCAGACCCTTGTCTGCCCTGCTGGTTCGGACCTCGTGATTGCCAAGACCGCTTCGAACCTGCAGTCGCAGTATCAGGGGAACCCCTCGGTTCGCGGCGGCTCCTACATGCAATCCGCAACGGTGGCCCGGCTCGACGACCACAGCGCGATGATTGACGGAGAGGAGATGGAGCAGGTCGATCGGGCCTCCTGGATCGGCATCCGCTTGGTGCGGAACATCCCCATCCCATTGCCGGACAACGCCACACTGGGATGCACCGGCCCCGACCAACTCGAACCGTGAACCTCCGCTAGGAACGAAATGTCGATTGTCCCGCTCCCTGCAGCGCACCCGCTCATGCCCGATCCCACCCAGGATTCGGGCTTTCGCTTCATCATCGAGCGGGCCCTGAGCGCCGGGGGATTCGCGAACACCTATCTCGCACGCGATCGCCACTTCGACGACCAGGTTGTCATCAAAGAGCTCGCCATGCCGCAGCTGATGGCCCGGTCGCACGACGGCAGCAGCATGGTCGCCCTGCCCGGTCGCGACGGCGACCTCGCCGCCTGGCTCGAGCGCGCGCAGCGCGAGGCACGGCTCCTCAACCGGGTCCGGCACCCGGGCGTCGTCAGCGTTCGTGCCACCTGGACAGAGCTCGGTACCGCCTTCGTCGCGCTCGATTTCATCGACGGAACAGAACTCAAAGCGGAACCCGTCTCGGTGCCGCCCGAGCAGCTCTTTCCCTTTGCGAACCAGCTGCTGGACGCGGTCGAAGCGGTCCACAACGCAGGGCTCATTCACGGCGACATCAAGCCCTCAAACATCATCGTCCGGCCCTCCGGTGCGCCCGTGCTCGTCGACTTCGGCACCGCGCGGCATGTGGACCAACTCAGCCAACGCGGAATGACGACGGTGGCCTTTACCGCCGGCTTCGCGCCCCCGGAACTTGTCGTCTCGAATCGCGCCGCAGAGGTGGGTCCGGCAAGCGACCTCTACAGCTGGGCAATGACCATGCTCGGCCTCTTCGCGCCCCACCCCGGCGCCGACAACGACCCTGTCGATGCCACCGTGAGATTGAAACTGCAGGAGTTTGGTGTCGACGGTGCGGGATACGGGGCGCCCTATCTCGCAGTACTCCGCGAGAAGAAGCTGCCCGAAGCGTGGGTCAACATGCTCATGAGCTGCATCGAACTCACCGCAGCAAACCGACCCCAAAGCGTCGCCGAGATTCGGGCGATGCTGCTCGCCCCCGCGATCAAGACCGATGCCGGCGCGCAACCGACCGCAGCATCCTCCACCGCCGAGCCTTCCCACGAGCCACGGAAAGACAACTCCCCGATCGCATCGAACGCAGCGGAAGGTCTGCCCGGTCTGGGACATCTCGAGGGAGCGTCGGTCGTCACCGCGCCGGTCCCAGCCGGGGATGCGCCGATGAGTGGTATCAAACTGCTAGCGATCTTAGCCGGGGCGTTGGCAGCGCTCGGGCTCGTCGCGTGGCTCACAGACGCATCG
>CANMDT010000203.1 GCA_947496715.1 Myxococcales bacterium | reverse complement strand
CGATGCGCTCGAGCTGGCCGAAGACCTCACGCATGAGGAGGCTGCGGCCGACGAGATTGCCGAAGCGGTTCTGGCGGGAGATGCGGACCTCGACCTCGTCTTCGGTGGGTTCGAAGCGGATGCGGGTGTCGCCGACGGTGAAGGTGGTGCCGGGGGCGAGCCAGGCCTCGGCGATGCGGAGGTCGCCGATGCGGGTGCCGTTTTTGCTGGTGAGGTCGCGCAGCCTGTAGCCGCTGGCGTCGACCTCGATCGCGCCGTGGCGGCGCGAGACGGCGGCGTCGTCCAGGACGAGGTCGTTGTCGAGTCCCGAGCCAAAGAAGACGCGGTGGAGCCCGAGCTCAACCTCGTAGGCGGGGCTCTTGGCAGGCTGGACAACGAGGCGGAAGCGGCGGAGGCGGAGCGACTCGGTGCCGTTGTCGAGCAGGAGGGTTCTGGTGTGTTCGACGGTCAAGCGGGTGCTCCGCGGCAGAGTGGCCACGATACAGTGAAGGTCACTTCCAGTCGATGCGAACCTGTTCTTGCTGACCGGGCGCGACCTTGCCAACCCAGCTGTCGCTGCGACCCTCGCGCCCGCTCCGGATGGTGAGCTTGCGATCGCCCGCGGGGACCTCGACGACCTGGGCCAGCTCGATGAGCTGGATGGGCGGACCGCCGTCGATGGAGAGGGTCCCAACGTAGGGCAGTTCGATGAAGCGGAAGGTGAAGCGGCCGGGGGCTGGCGCGGGGGCAGCGGGGCGCACCTTCTCGGGCAGGCCATCGCCAGGCTGCGCAGGTGGGTTGATGGGGGCGGCATCCGTGGTCGCTTCGGGCGCGGCGGCAGGGAGCGGCTCGAGGAGGCGGGCAAAGAGGGTCTCGCCTGCGGCGACGCGGTGGCGCTCGGAGAGGCTCTTGTGGCCTGCGAGCTCCATCGTGACGGTGTGTTCGCTGTCTGGGAGCAAGAGGGCGGGGGTGCCGGCCGGGAAGGCGGGGCCGCCGTCGATGCGGACCGCGGCGCCGGGCGGCGTGGACTGGAAGAGGAGCGAGATGGGCTCTGCGGCGAGGTCGACGCTGACGGCGGTCGCGGTGGCGAGGTCGAGCTGTTGCTCGCTGGCGACGAAGCCCTTCTTCTCGAGGCGGAGGAGGCCCGTTGTCTGCCGGACGCGGGTGTCGAGCGGGGTGCGACCGACAAGCTCGTCGTTCCAGTAGACGGCGGCCCCGGCGGGCGCGGAGGTGACCTGGAGCGGCGAGCGGGTGAGGCGTGGCCAGAGGAAGGGGGTGAGGCCGAGCGTGATGAGGGCGAGCGCGATCACGGCGAACCAGAGGCGGCTCCGCGCGGGCGAAGGCGCGGGGGTGACAGCGCGGGTGCGGGTGATGGAGGCTGCGTCGAGGCGGGGCGACGAGGGTGGCGCAGAGCGTACCGAGCGGTCGCTGCCTGTGGGGCGCGAGGGGGTGAGGTGGCGGGCGCCGGACTGGCTCTGTGCGGCCTCATCGAGCTGGGCATTGAGGAGGTCGTTGAGGCTCATGCCTGCCGCGGCCGCAGGCTCCGCCATGATGCGTCCGACATGGCGTGCGAGGAGGGCGTGGGTCACCGGCCCCGTCTCGCTGAAGAGCAGGCGCATGAGGCCGAGCAGGAGTTCGTCGACCTCTTCGAAGCGGTCGTCGGGGCTGGTGGCGATGGCCCGTTCGACGAGTTGTGCGAGACCGGCGGGAAGGTCGTCGCGGAGGTCGGTGATGGGGCGGTGTTCGCCGCGCTGCACGCGGGCGAGGACCTCCATGTCGGAGCCAGCAGCAACGGGTCTCTCGCCTGTGAGGAGCTCGTAGAGGACGACGCCGAGCGAGTAGATGTCGCTGCGGTGGTCGAGCCGCTCGCCGCGGGCCTGTTCGGGGCTCATGTAGGCGAGTTTTCCGCGGAGCTCGCCGGTTGCGGTTCGGACGGCCTGGTCGGGCGCGATGGCAATGCCGAAGTCGACGAGCTTGGCCTCGCCGTCGCGTGAGATGAGGATGTTGGAGGGTGAGACGTCGCGGTGGACGAGGCCGAGGCTTCTGCCCTGGTCGTCGCGCCGATTGTGGACATAGGCGAGGCCGCGGCAGATTTCGGCGACGATGAAGAGGGCGAGCTGGTCGGGGAGGCGTGCGCTACGGGCGAGTTCGGCGCGGTGGATGGCGCGGAGGTCCCAGCCGTCCACATGGTCCATGGCGAGGAAGAGGGCGCCGTCGTGCTCGCCGACATCGAAGACGGGGACGAGGTTTCCGTGCGAGAGGCTTGTAGAGATGCGTGCCTCTTCGAGGAAGCGGCGTGCGAAGGCCGGGTCTTCTGCGAGGTGGGGGAGCATGCGCTTGATGACGAGCTGCTTCTGCCAGCCGGAGGCGCCCTGCATGCGTGCGAGGTAGACTTCGCCCATGCCGCCGCGCGCGAGGAGGCGGAGGAGTTCGTAGCGTCCGAACTTGATGGGTGCGTCGGGGGATTCCAAACGGGCGACTCATGGACTTGCGGGCAGGAGAGCTTGCTAGAAGCCTAATGTGATCGTGTCGAGAGCAGGCGGTTTTGACAGCCTGTGCGGGATGGATCAGGATGGCGACATGGCATGGATGGCACAGCAGATGAGCAGGGTTTGGTTCGGTCTGGCGGCGGTGCTGCTGTCGGGCTGGCTGGGCGGTTGCGGGGCTATGACGGTTGCTGCTCCGCCTGATGCCTATGACTCGGTGGCCTCGCTGCTGGCTGTGGTGGAGGGAAAGGCGAACCCGCTGCGGACGCTCCGGATGCGGAGCACGGTGGAGGTCTATGCTGCGGGTGAGCGTGTAAAGGCGCGTCAGGTTGTCGTGGCGCAGATGCCGGATCGGTTCCGGTTTGAGACGCTCTCTCCGCTCGATACGACGCTGTCTGTGGTGGCCTGCGACGGCGGCCGGCTGTCGCTCTATGACCTGCAGGCGGGCCGGTTTCTGACCGGGGCAGCGACGGCCTCCAACATCGCTGCGCTGACCAGGATTCCGCTGACGGCGCCCGACCTGGTGCGGCTGCTGATGGGCGGTGCTCCGGCGCTGGCGGAGGCCGATGGCTGGACGATGGCGTGGGACGAGCGGCTCGGCGGCTACCGGCTGTCACGGAGGGCGGGTGATGGTTCGCTGCAGGAGCTCTGGCTTCGGCATGGGAGCGGCTCGCTGCTGGCGCTCCGTGTGACGGATGGCGCAGGGCGGGTGGTGCTTCGGGTGACGACGGCGGCGCCGTTCGAGGTATCGGACGGGGCGCAGCAGGTGACGCTGTCGCGGCGGCTCGAGGTGGAGCTGCCGCAGGAGAAGACGCAGGTGCTGGTGGAGGTTGGCAGCGCGCAGCTGGGTGTGGAGCTTGACGCGGTGCTGTTCGAGCTCCCTGTGCCGCGCGGGATCGAGGCGGAGCCGCTGGGCGTAACGGGACGGTGAGATGATCGACGACCAGAGATTCGGAGCGGTGCTGCTGGAGCGTTCGCTGCTCACAGAGGTTCAGGTGCGCCAGCTTGGCGTGCTGGCGTTGTCACGGCAGACCTCGGTCTATCGGGCGGCGGTGGAGTCTCGGGCGGTGGAGGAGGAGACGGCGGTTCGGATTGCGGCCAAGCTGCTGGGCGTGAAGGCGGTCTCGCTGAAGGGCTTTTCGGCCCCGGCGGAGCTGCTGAAACTCTACCCGCAGTCGATGATGGAGCAGTACCGGTTTGTGCCGATCTCGCTCGAAGAGGGGCGGCTCTTTGTGGCGATGGAGGACCCTACGAACAGTGAGGCACTCCGCATCGCCAGTGAGCTCTGGAGTGGCGCTGTTACGACGATTCTGGTGGGGCCACTCGACCTGACGGAGGTCTTTCGTCGTCTTCGCGGAGGCGCCGTTGTGGCCGCTCCGAAGGTGGAGGTGGCGCCCTTTCGTTTTGCCGAGGGAGCAGGCGTGGCACGGCCGCCGATGCAGGCCTCGCCGGCGCTAGGGTCGGGGCTGATGTCGCGGGGCGATGCCGAGCGGGCGCATCGGGGAGCGGGCCAGCCGATGCGGCAGGGTCCCATCGATGTGGTTCTGGACGAGGGGAACATTGAGTTGGAGACGACGGCGCTCCCGGAGCGTTCTGCGCCGGCCTCCGATCCCTTTTCTTCTGAGAGCCTGCCGGCGGGGCAGGTATCGTCGCCCTTCCTGCTGAGCCTTGGCGACAACGCGGCGGTGAGCCGGGCAGAGGTCGCGGCGCGGGCGGTTCGGCAGGCGGGTTCGGAGGAGCTGCTGCGGGCGCTGGTTCGGGCGCTGTTGGCGCGGGGTCTGGTGAGCGAGGCGGAGCTGGCGGAGCAGCTGCATCGCAA
>CANMDT010000202.1 GCA_947496715.1 Myxococcales bacterium | reverse complement strand
CATCCGCGGAGGCGTTTCGCTCGACACCAAGCGGCTCCTCGACCTCGATCTCTCGCGCGCTGCTGATGGCCTCATCTGCGTAGGCGCAGGCTGGATCGGTCAGCGCCTCGAGCACGAACTGCAGCGTCACGGCCTCACGCTCGGCCACTTCCCCTCCTCCATCGGCTGCAGCACCGTCGGCGGCTATCTCGCCACCCGCTCTGCCGGCCAGTACTCCACCCGCTTCGGCAAAATTGAAGACATGGTGGTCAGTCTCCGCTTTGTCGATGGCGAAGGGCAGCTCCGCCACACGACGGAGGGTCTGCTCGATACCACCCAGCTGCTCGTCGGCTCCGAAGGCATGCTCGGCGTCATCGTCGATGCCTGGCTCCGCGTGGAGCCGGCGGCCACCTCGGGCCGCCTCTTCCGAGGCTACTGGTGCGCCTCTGTCTCGCAGGGGCTCGAGGCCATGCGGCGGGCCATCCAAAACGGCCACCAGCCGGCAGTCTTCCGTCTCTACGATCCCTTCGACAGCTTCATCTCCGGCGCCCGCAAGGCAGAGGAGGGCGAACTTCTGCTCCCGACCGACCCACAGCAGTGGCCAAGAAAGAAGGCGCCGAGCTGGCTCCCCGCCTCGCTGTCGCCGGCCGAAGTGAAGCCCCGCCTCATGACAGCCGCCAACGAGCTGCTTTCACGCAGACCCAGCGCCACGCACTGGCTCAACCATCTCGCGGGCAAGGCCGCCTCTGGCTGCCTGCTCATCGCCGGGGTTGAAGAGGCCTCCGACGCAGACGCTGCACTCCTCGCCGGGGCGCTGTTTGATGACCTTGGCAGCAGGCTCCAGGACCTCGGGTCGGCGCCTGGCGAGTACTGGTTTGCACACCGGCACGACGTCTCCTTCAAGATGGCCCCCATCCTGGCCTCGGGCATGTTCGTCGACACGATGGAGGTGAGCGCGCCCTGGCAACGCGTCGCGGCGCTCTACGCCGCCGTCCATGAAGCGGTCGAGAAGGAGGCCTTCGTCATGGCCCACTTCTCGCACGCCTACACCTCGGGCTGCTCCATCTACTTCACCTTTGCGGGCTTCGGCGCCGACGAGGCCGACTGCCTCGCCCGCTACGACCGGGTCTGGAAGGCGGGGCTCTCTGCCGTCGCAGCCTTTGGCGCCGCAACGACGCATCATCACGGCGTCGGCCTCCTCAAGGCGCCTTGGCTGGGCCACGACCAGCCCGGCGGAGCCCCGCTCTTCGCTGCAGCCCGTCGCGAAATCGACCCGGCCGGGCTGCTCAATCCCGGCAAGCTATGGGAGGTCGCACCATGAGCGACCGTTGGCAGGCCGCTCTGGCCTCGGCTCCCGCACATCGCCCATGGCCCATCGCCGCAGGCAGCCCCGCGCTCTTTGTGCCGGCCTCCCTCGAAGCACTGGCCGTCGAACTTCAGCGCGCGCCAGCGGCCTCACTCCTCCCGCTCGGCGGCGGCACCGACGGCCTCGCTGCAACGCAGCCCGACGCGCTCTATCTCCTCGATGGCCTCCTCGAACCGGCCTCGGTGGACGAGACCTCCGCCACGCTCGACCTACCGGCCTCCATGACCTGGGGAGCCGCGCAGGCCATCGCGGTCGCCTACGGGCTCACCCTCACCGACATCCCCGACGCCTTCGCCGATGCCACCATCGGCGGCACGCTCGCCCGCCAACCCTGGCAACCGGCGCTTCATCACAGCGGCACGGCCCGCGCCCGCTGCATCGGCCTCTCCGCCATGCTCACCACGGGCGAACGCTACCAATACAAGACCGCCTCGCGCACCGCGAGCGGCCCCGACCTCCGAACCCACTTTCTCGGCCGGGCCGGCGTCACAGGTCCCATCCTGCGCGCCACCATCGAGGCCAGCCGCGAAGCCCGTCTGCCGCACGACCTCTCGCTCCCGCTCACCGCCGCCTCGCTCCAAGCTGTCGTGAGTCTGCAGCGCCGCTTCGGTCGTGCGCTCCGCCTGCTGCCCACGCCCGCGGCCGCCACGCTCCGGCTCCGCCTTCGAGGCGACCGACCCGAGACTGCGCTCCTGCACGACGCGCTCGTTGCGATCGGCGCGGAGCCCACCGCATCGCTCACCAACGATCGCCCCGGCGCAGACCGCTGGCTCACGCTCCCCTTCGCCGAGGCCTCTACCCTCATCGAGGCCACCACCGACCTCTTCTGCCTCGCGCTTGGGCCGACGCATCTGACCGTGGCCCTTCGGAAGCCGTACCCGCCCATCGCCTTTGCAAACCACGAGCTCATCCGCGAAGGGCTGCTCGGCGCGGGCTTCACCCGCCATTCCGAGGTCTCGCAGTGACGACCGCACCCGCGCATCAGCAGACCATCCGCGGCTGCTCGCTCTGCCCCCGGCTCTGCCACCATGTCTGCCCGGCAGCACATGGAGCCGGCTCCGAAGAGGGCACAGCCTGGGGTCTCATGACCATCGTCGCGGCGATCGACGAGGGGGTGATTCCCGCCTCGCAGGAGACCGCGGAGGCGCTCTACCGCTGCACCGATTGCGGCCGATGCACCGCCTTCTGCAAACATGGCAACGAGGTGGGCGCGGTGCTGACCGCCGCACGCGCGGAGGCCGTCTCGAGCGGCCACGCCCCGGAGGCGGTCGCCGCGCTCGAACTCGAGTTGGAGGGCATCCTTTCGGACGATGAGCAGACCCCCGCCGCCCACCTCCGCGCTCGCCACGCTGCCGAGGGCGCCACAGCCCTCCTCGCCGGCGCGCACTGGCTCGAGAGCGACGCCTCCGCGGCGCGGCTCGATCGGCTCATGCTTCTCCTCAACGCTCTCGCCGGCACCTCCATCGGACTGCTCTTCGAGGGTACAGACGGCTCTGGCGGCGGTGCAGCTCGGCGCGCCGGCTTCGCGGAGCTCGCCGACCGGCAGGCGACGGAGTTGGCGACGCTGGCTGCCAACCGTTCGCTCCTCATCGTCGAATGCCCCGATGCAGCGGCTGCGCTAGGCACCAAGGCGGTGCACCTCACGCGATTCCTCGCAGAGCGGGCAGATGCGGTCGCTGCAATCTGCGTCGGATTGGCACCGGCCACCATCAAACTCCATGGCGGCTGCCGCGAGCGGAGGGTCGTCAACCTCACGGACCACGAAATCCGCCTCCTGGCTGCCGTCGCTCTCACCGCTGAGCCCCTCCTCGACCTCCGCGGCGAGCCAGAGTGCTGCGGCGGCGAGGCCATCTACGCCGCTGTCTGGCCCGACGACGCAGCGCGGGCAGGGCGCTCGCTCGTCAAGCGCACGCTCGGCTGCAGCCCGACCGCGACCTCCAACGCGCGATGCGCCAGCCATCTCCAGCGCTCCGGCGCTTCGGCTACCTTTGCTGTCATCGACTGGGTTCTCGCCCGCTGCGCCAGACAGGAGACACCATGAACGGTTGGGATGCCTCTACCACCTGCCTCATCTTCAACCCCCATGCCGCTTCGGGTCGCGTAGGGCGTGAGTGGGCGGAGCGCGAGCGGACGCTCCGCCAGATCCTCGGCCCCGTCACCTTCCGTGCCTCGCGCAGCAGCGGAGACGGAGCGCAGCAGGCCCGCGAGGCCATCGCCGCCGGCGCCCACACCCTCCTCTCACTCGGCGGAGATGGCACCCACAACGAGGTCGTGCACGGCATCCTCACCTCTGGTGCGCCGCACGGCTCCATCCGGCTCGGCATCCTACCGTCGGGAACAGGCGGAGACTTTCGTCGCCTCCTGCTCGACTCCGACGACTGGCTCTCGGCCGCCAAGGCCCTGCCAACCGCAACAACCACGACCATCGACGCCGGCCTCGCCATCTTCTGGGACGGCGGCATCGAGCAGCGCCGCCACTTCCTCAACATCTGCTCCTTCGGCGTCGGTGGCCTCGCAGCCTCCATGGTCAACAACTCCAAGAAGCGGCTTGGCTCCAAGGCCACCTTCTTCTTAACCACGCTCGAGGCCATCTACCGCTACACCCCCGCGACCGTCCGGCTCGCAGTCGATGGCAAGGAGGTTGGCACCTACACCATCACCAACATCGCCGTGGCGAACGGCCGCTACTTTGGAGCCGGCATGATGGTCGCTCCGACCGCGAGCATCACAGACGGCCTGCTCGATGTGACCGTCGTCGAGGCGGGTGGCCCACTGACCGTCCTCCGCCTCATTGCCACGATCTACCGTGGCAAGCACACGGAGCTCGACTGTGTGAAGACCTTCCGCGGCGCTGCCATCACTGCCGAGCTCGTGGGCTCGAACCCCGCCTACATCGACCTCGACGGCGAGGCACCGGGCCAGATCCCCATCCGCCTCGAAGCGGTCCCTGGAGCCATCCAACTCCTGCTCCTCCGCCCG
>CANMDT010000201.1 GCA_947496715.1 Myxococcales bacterium | reverse complement strand
ACGCCGGCCTGTCACGCCGGAGGCCGCGGGTTCGAGTCCCGTCCACCCCGCCTCAAGAGTTGGTTCCCGTTCGAAAGAACGGGGGCCTTCTCTCCTTTTGTCCTCCGCCTGCCGCGCCGCTTTCTGACGCCCGCTCTGGTCTTCCCGCCATTGCCCCGCTACCTGCGCCTCCACCATGCACGAACCCAACCAGCCCCCCGCCCCCTCCGACCTCGGCGCCCGCCTCCTCGAAGCCATCCAACTCCTCGAGGCCGTCGACGAGAACCGCAGCCTGCTCGCCCACCTCGACACCGAGGGCCGCAAGCGGCTCCTCATGGTCGCCGGCAAGGTCTCCCACCCCGACATGCACGCCCGGCGCCAGCTCTCCCGCGCCCAGCGAAAGCAGCGCAAAATCGACAAGCGCGACAACGAAGAGGCCATCCTCGACCAGACCGCCATCCGAAAGATGCGCGAGAACCCCATCTTCGCCACCCCCCGCCGTATCGCCCAGTATGCCGGCGAGCCGCCCCAGCTCCCCGGCTTTGGCTACGAACTCCCCGCCGAGCTCGAGGCCCCGGCAGAGCCAGCCGCACAGCCCACCGCCGGCCCCATCATCGGGGAGCGACGCGCCGCCTACTCCTGCTACGTCTGCCGCCAAGACTGCTCCGAGATCCACTGGTTCTACGACCAGATGTGCGCCGCCTGTGGCGACTTCAACCACAGCCGCCGCGACCCCGTCGCCGACCTCTCCGGCCGCATCGCGGTCGTTACCGGCGCCCGCGTCAAAATCGGCTTCCAGTCGGCCATCATGCTCCTCCGCAACGGCTGCCGCGTGGTCGTCGCCACCCGCTTCCCCCGCGATGCCGCCCGTCGTTACGCCGCCGAGCCCGATTTTGCGGAGTGGGGCCACCGCCTCGAGATCCACGGCCTCGACCTGCGCCACATCCCCAGCGTCGAGGCCTTCTGCCAGACGCTCCTGCGCACGCTCCCCCACCTCGACTACATCATCAACAACGCCTGCCAGACCGTGCGCCGGCCCCCCGGCTTCTACGGCCACCTCATGGAACGCGAGCGCTCCATGGCCGGCGAGGCCAACCCCGTCGAGCTCCGCCTCCTCGCCGAGCCCAACGCGCTCCAGGACGACGTGAGCGACGCCGCTGCGGCCGCCCTCACCGCCAACCGCTTCACCGGCATCCTCCCCTCCGCGGAGTTCTCGCAGGTGCCGCTCATCGCCGAGGACTTCGAGAACGGCGAGCACCTCTTCCCGACCGGCCGCCTCGACGCCGACGAGCAGCAGGTGGACCTGCGCAACATGAACTCCTGGCGTCTCAAGCTGGCCGACGTGGAGACCGTCGAGCTCCTCGAGGTCCACGTCGTCAACGCCGTCGCCCCCTTCATCCTCAACGCCCGCCTCAAGCCCCTCATGGAGCGGGTCCCCACCGCCGACAAGCACATCGTCAACGTCTCGGCCATGGAGGGGCAGTTCTACCGCACCTTCAAGAGCGACCGCCACCCGCACACCAACATGGCGAAGGCCTCGCTCAACATGATGACCCGCACCTCTGCGGCCGACTACATCGAGAGCGGCATCCACATGAACAGCGTCGATACCGGCTGGGTGACCGACGAAGACCCCGCCGCCATCGCGCAGATGAAGCGGGACATGCACCGCTTCCACCCGCCGCTCGACATCGTCGATGGCGCGGCCCGCATCGTCGACCCCATCTTCGACGGCCTGCGCACGGGCAAGCAGGTCTGGGGCCAGTTCCTCAAGGACTACCGCATCACCGACTGGTAGCCGCCAGCCGCCCGCTCAGTGCGAGAGGGCGACCGCAGCGAAGAGGATCAGCCCGATGGCCATGCCGATGAGGTCGGCCCGCCGTGCGGCCTTGCTGTGCGCCACGCCGAGCGGCAGGTGGTGCCAGAGGATGTGCAGGAAGGAGCCGGCAGCCAGCGCCTGAAAGGAGGCGACGGCTACGCTGGAGACCGTGGGAAAGATGTGGCCGGCGGCGATGAAGCCGACAACGGTCGAGACCGAGAGCAGGGCGATGGCGAGCGGCGGTGCCCAGGCGACGCCAAAGCCCTTTGCGAGCCGCCACGCCGTCGCGCCCACCGGGATGCGGTGCAGCAGCACGGCGAAGAGAAGGCCCTCGCTCGAGTGGCGAAGGTGTTCGTCTCCGCCGCCGTCGGAGAGCGCCGCGGAGGCCAGCGTGGCGCCATCGAGCGACTCGTGCAGCAGCATGGCGAGGATGGCCAGCGCGATCGTCCAGTGCTTGGGCGTGTAGCCAACGCTCGCCGGCGACGGCTCGGTCGCGTCGGAGGGGCGGGCCGAGGCCCGCTCGTAGGCCAGCGGAATCAGCATGCCCATCGCCGCGTAGAGCCAGCCCCTGTTGCCCGTCACCTCTGCCGTGGCGGGCAGGATGTCGAGCACAACGAGCGACAGCACCGCGCCGAGCGGGAAGGCTGCAATGGCGCGCGCCACCGGGCCCTGACCCCAGACGGGATGCACCAGCGCAGCACCCACGATGAGCGCCAGGATGCTCAGGAGCAGCGCCCCCGGGCCTGCCATCAACGCGTGGAGTGATTCGAGCAAGGGAGCCTGAACTGCCGGTTGGAAGGGGCAGGCTCTTAGTCGCACATGCGTTGCATCTGCAAGAGGGTCCGGCGAATCCTCACGGTTGGCGACTGCATCGCAAACATGCTATCGCCGCACCCCTCCACCGGGGCCGTTTTGAACCCCGCCGCCAGGCTCCCGAACATGTCTCGCTACCTCGTCACCTCGGCGCTCCCCTACGCGAACGGCCCCATCCATCTGGGCCACATGGTGGAGCACATCCAGACCGACGCCTACGTGCGCCACCTCCGTTCCGAAGGCCACGAGGTCATCTACCTCTGCGCCGACGACGCCCACGGCACCCCCATCGAGCTCAACGCGGCCAAGCGGGGCATCACCCCCGAGGCGCTCATCGCCGAAATCTACGCCTCCCACACGGCCGACTTCCGCGCCTTCGGGATGAGCCACGACCTCTACCACACCACCCACTCGCCCGAGAACCGCGAGCTGGCCTCCATGGTCTACCTCAAGCTCAAAGAGGGCGGCTACCTCGAGCGCCGCGTCTCGCAGCAGATGTACTCCGAGAGCCTCGGCCGCTTCCTCCCCGACCGCATGGTCAAGGGCACCTGCCCCAAGTGTGGCGCCAAGGACCAGTACGGCGACGTCTGCGAGTCCTGCAAGAGCACCTACGACCCCACCGACCTCATCGACCCTGTCGATGCCATCGAGGGCAAGACCCCCGTCGTGCGCGACACCGAACAGCTCTATGTGCGGCTCCACGACTTCGAGCAGGTCATCCGCGACTGGCTGCCCCGCGGCGCGCCGCAGACGGCCGTCCAGAACTTCGTGAACAACTGGCTCTCGGGCGAGCTCAAAGACTGGTGCATCAGCCGCGACGCACCCTACTTCGGCTTCGAGATTCCCGGCGAGCCCGGCAAGTTCTTCTACGTCTGGATGGACGCGCCGATCGGCTACATCGGCACCACCAAGGCCTTCCTCGACCCGCTGGGCCGCGACTGGCGCGAGGTCTGGCAGAAGGGCGGCGACTGGAACATCGTCCACTTCATCGGCAAAGACATCATCTACTTCCACACCCTCTTCTGGCCCGCGATGCTCGAGGCGGCCGGCCTCCGCGCCCCCGACCAGGTGCATGTCCACGGCATGCTGACCGTCGACGGCCAGAAGATGAGCAAGTCGCGCGGCACCTTCATCAAGGCCTCGACCTACCTCGAGCACCTCGACCCCGACTACCTCCGCTACTACTTCTGCGCCAAGCTGGCCGACGGCGTGGACGACATCGACCTGCACCTCGAAGACTTCGTCGCCCGGGTGAACGCCGACCTCATCAACAATGTGGTCAACCTCTGCAGCCGCGTGACCAAGTTTGTCGCCGGCAAGCTGGGCGGGCAGGTGCCTGCGGTCGCCGAGCGTGATGCCGATCTGGTCGCGGTGGTGGCGGCCGGTGTGGCGCAGGGCCGCGCGGCGATGGACCGCATCGACTTCCGCGCTGCCATGCGTGCGGTGGCCGAGACGGGGGATAAGTTGAACCTCTTCTTCCAGGAGGCGGCCCCCTGGGTTGCGCTCAAGGAAGACCCGGCGCGGGCCGGCGAAATCTGTGCGGTGGCGCTCCATGGCTGCTGCGCGCTGATGGCGCTGCTCGCCCCCGTGACCCCCGCGCTCAACCGCCGCTTTGCCGCTGCGCTCGACCTGCCTGCGGTGACCCTCGCGCAGGCCGGTGCCGACTTCCACCCCGCGCAGGTGCGCTCGGTGGAGCAACTGATGGACAGACTCGAGATGGAGAAG
>CANMDT010000200.1 GCA_947496715.1 Myxococcales bacterium | reverse complement strand
CGAGCGCCTCCGAGCGGGCCACCAGCCCCTCCTCCTCCATGATGTCGAGCGTGGTGAGCGCCGTGGCGCAGGCGAGCGGGTGGCCGATGAAGGTGGAGGTGTGGATGGCCTCGCCCTTGGTGGCGCCCCAGGCCTCCATGACCTCTGGAAGGCCGAGGCAGGCGCTGAGCGGCAGGCCGCCGGCGAGCGACTTTCCGACGACGAGCAGGTCGGGCTCGACGCCTTCGTGGTCGGCGGCGAACCACTGTCCCGTGCGGCCGAAGCCGGTGAAGACCTCGTCGAAGATGAGCAGGATACCGCGGGCGCGGGTCACTTCGCGGAGCCGGGTGAGCCAGCCTTCGGGGGGCAGGTGGAAGCCGCCACGAACCTGGATGGGCTCGACGATGATGGCGGCGATGTCGCCGGCGCCCGAGGTGGCGGAGGCGAGCAGGTGGTCGAGGTAGGTGAGGCAGCGCTGGCCGCAGCCGGGGTAGGTGTCGCCGAGCGGGCAGGCGCGGCAGGAGGCGTAGGGCAGGCGCAGGTCGCTGGCGCCGATGCGGCCGGCGAAGGGGAGCCGGAAGCCGTCGCGGTAGCCGCTCACCGAGAGGGCGCCGTGCGAGAGGCCGTGGTAGCTGTTGTGGAAGCCGAGCACGCGGGGGCGGCCGGTGGCGATAACCGCGGTCTTGATGGCCGCCTCGACGGCGTCGGCGCCGTTGCAGCCGAAGATGGAGTGCTGCAGCCGGCCGGGGGTGCGGGCGGCGAGCCGCTCTGCGAGGAGGATCTTCTCGCGGGTGGGGAAGAGGTCGCCCATGCCATGGATGAGCCTGCCTGCCTGGCTGGTGATGGTCTCCACCACCTTGGGGTGGGCATGGCCCACGGCCGCCACGCCGAAGCCGGCGGTGAGGTCGACGAACCGGTTGCCATCGGTGTCGATGACGTTGGCGCCCCGCGCCTCGGCCCAGAGGATGGGGTCGGTGGCGCCGGCGGCCGCGCGGCCGGAGCGGCGGGCGGTGATGGCGGGGCACTCGACCGCGGCGAGCCGCTCCATCCAGGCAGCGACCGAGGGGCCGGGGACAGCGGTCTGGAGGAGGGGAAGTTGGCGTCCGTTCATGGGTTCCGCGGGCAGAGGTGGCGATGCGATAGCGCGGGCGGCCGCGCGAGGCTAGATTGCGCCGACGTTGAAGCCCACGGGAGTGTCATATGGCGCGCGATCTCATTTTTGTCCGAGGGCTGCAGTTCCATGCGCCGCATGGGGTCTATGCGGAGGAGCGGAGCGAGGGGCGCCACTTTGAGGTGGAGCTGGAGGCGGAGCTCTCGCTCGATGCGTCGGGGGCGAGCGATGTGCTGGGCGACACGGTGGACTACCGCGACCTGTCGGCGGCGGCGGTCGAGGTCTTTGGCGGCCCTTCGGTGAGCCTGGTGGAGCATCTGGCAGCGCGTGTCTGCGAGCTGGTGCTGGCCCGCCATACTGCGGTGGAGCGGGTGACCGTGACGGTGAGCAAGCGGGCCACAGGCGTGCCGGGCGACCCGGCCCGCGTGGGCGTCCGCATCAGCCGCGGCCGCTAGACCGGCATGCCCATGCGGGCGCGGACGGCGGTGAAGGATGCCGTCCAGCGGAGCGCCTCGTCGCGCACGGTGAGGGTGGTGCAGCTGGGCGGTTCGCCTGTTGCATCTTCGATGCGCACCATCTCGAAGAGGCGGATGAGCGCCGCCTTGCCGGCGCGGGGGATGATGTCGAGCTGGGCCCGAACGGCCAGCTCGGCTGCGGCCGCTGCATCGTAGACCCGCTGCAGCTCGAGCGCGGTCTCGCAGACCACGAACCGCCCGCCCGGCGCGAGGTGGCGCGCGGCCGCCTCGCAGTAGCTCTCGATGCCGCCGCGGGTCTCGAAGCGGCAGGGGCCGCGCTGCGCCACATCGGAGACGGTGCCGTCGGCGATGTCGAAGTAGGGCGGCGTGCCGGTGATCAGGTCGAAGCGCTCCTGGAGCTGCGTCTCGCGCAGGTCGCCGTGGTGGGTGGCAACCCGGTCCGTGAGGGCGTTGATCCGGAGCGACCGCTGGAGCAGGCCGTAGCTCACCGCCTGCGCCTCGATGCCGGTGGATCGGCTCTCGGGAAGTGCCCAGGCCACGCTCATGAGCACCGAGCCGATGCCGCAGCCCATATCGAGGTGGCGGAGCGAGGCTGTCGGCGGCAGCGGCGCAACGGCCCACCAGGCGGTGAGGAGGTCGTCGAGCGACCAGCGGTGGCCCCGCTGCAGCTGCAGGATGCGGAAGTCGCCCGTGAGGAAGGAGAGCTCCTCGCCGTCGCCCGGAAGGCAGTCTGCCGGCCAGGGCTCCGCGAGCGGCTGCGGCCCGCCGGGTGTCCAGCCGGCGGGGCGTTTGGCGACAGAGATGCGGGGCGGGAGCGGCATGGGCGGGGGCTAGCGTCGATGGGCCGAGCCGTCGAGTTTGGCGGCGGCGCAAAAGCGGGGTAGCCTGTCTGCGGAGGTGCTCCATGGTGCAGACCGACGCGGCCCGCGAGGCCAACCTGGACGGGCTCGTTGGCCCGACCCACAACTACGCCGGCTTGTCGGAGGGCAACCTGGCGAGCGAACGACACGCCCGCGGGATCTCGCGCCCTCGGGCCGCCGCGCTGCAGGGCCTGCAGAAGGCGCGGCTGCTCATGGAGCTCGGCCTGCCACAGGGGCTCTTGCCTCCGCTCCAGCGCCCCGATCTGGCCGGTCTCCGGGCGCTCGGCTTCTCGGGCTCCGACAGCGCGGTGGTCGAGGCGGCCTGGCGCGCCTCGCCCGCGCTGCTGGCCCGCTACATGTCGGCCTCTTCCATGTGGACCGCCAACGCGGCCACCGTGGTTCCATCGTCTGACAGCCTCGACGGCCGCCTCCACCTCGTGGTCGCCAACCTGGTCGCCAAGCCCCACCGGGCCATCGAGGCCGATCAGACCTTCGAGGCGCTCAGCCGCCTCTTCGCCGACCGGGAGCGCTTCGCGGTGCATCGCGCGCTGCCCCACCACCCCACGCTGGGCGACGAGGGGGCGGCCAACCACACGCGGCTCGCAGCCGAGCATGGCGCCCCGGGGCTCCACCTCTTTGTCTATGGCACAGACGAGCACGGTGGCCCCACGCCCCGCCGGTTTGCGGCCCGCCAGACCCGCCTTGCGAGCGAGAGCGTGGCGCGGCTCGGCGCGTTGGCGCCGGGGCGGGCCCTCTTCGCCCAGCAGCACCCGGCCGCCATCGACGCAGGGGTCTTCCACAACGATGTCATCTGCGTGGGCAACGGCCGGCTCCTCTTCCATCACGAGCAGGCCTTCGTTGATACAGCCGCGGTGCATCGCGCCGTCGCTGCGCAGCTGCCGGGTGCACAGTTCGAGGTGGTGGCTGCGTCGTCGGTCGCACTCGAGGAGGCGGTGCGCAGCTACCTCTTCAATGCCCAGCTCCTGACGCTGCCCACCGGAGCGACCATGCTGCTGGCGCCGGAGGAGTGCCGCGAGGAGCCCTCGGTGCGGCGCTACCTCGAGGGGATGGTAGCACGGGGCCTGCTGGACCAGGTGCGCTACCTCGACCTTCGGGAGAGCATGCGGAACGGTGGTGGCCCTGCCTGCCTGCGGCTGCGGGTGGTGATGACGGCGGCGGAGCGGTCGGCGACGGCGCCGGGGCTCTGGCTCACGCCGGAGCGGTGCGATGCGCTCGAGGGCTGGGTGTCGCGCCACTACCGGGAGACACTCTCGCCCGACGACCTGCGCGACCCGCTGCTGCTGCAGGAGAGCTTCGCCGCGCTCGATGCGCTCACGGCGGTGCTCGGGCTGGGCGGCGGCTTCTATCCCTTTCAGCGCGGCTGAAGGCTTCCAACAGCCGCCTAGGCTGAGCTGCCATGAGGACCGGGTTCGGTTTGACCCAAAGGGTCACCGCAGCGCAGGCGTTTCTGGCCGTTCGGTCTGTGCATGGGGAGACGTGCGTGTGACCTTCGAACGATTGGTATACAGTTGTATGTAGTTTACGACTTTTATTTCCGTTTGTAACCCAGCGTTCTTGACAGTGCCTAAGCGATCTTGCAGGGGCGGAGATCATCACTGTGTTGCCTGTAACTGAGGTCGTCTATGCGCCGTTGGTTCCTCTGTCTCCCCCTCGTTTTTGTCGCCTGTGCCGAAGAGAGTGGCGCCCCCGCCCCCGCCCCCTTTGAGGCCGCGCCGCCGCTCGGAGAGACCCGCTGGGTGCTCCAGTATGAGAGCACCACCTCCTGCGACATCGACGCCGACTGCGCCCCCGGCCTCTTCTGCTTTGCGCAGGGTTGCGTCGCCCAGTGCGAGACCGACGCCGACTGCGCCTCCTCCGCCTGCGACGACCGCGGCCGCTGCGAGGCTGTCGCGGAGATTCCCACGCGCATCGCCAGCCGCC
>CANMDT010000199.1 GCA_947496715.1 Myxococcales bacterium | reverse complement strand
GTCGGGGTCCTGGCACTGACGCACGCCCGAGACACCACCCGCACTCTGTGTGGTCCCGATGGCGCTGGTAGCGTCGCAGGCAGCCGCTTCGATCTTGGTGGCCAAGCCCGCTCCACCCGCAACTCCAGCCGCGCCGGAGGTGCCTGCAGCGCCGTTGTTACCCGGGCCGCCCTTGCCAGCGTAGATCTGGTTGGTGGTGATCGAGACGCCGCTACCGCAATCCCGCATGTAGATGGCGTAGGAGTTGGCGCTCACCGAAGTGGCGTTGGCGCCATCGATGACGAAGCCGTCGAAGCCGGCGCTGGTGAGGCTGGTGCAGACCACCGCCTTGCGGTCGCCGATGCCCGAGGGGCCGCGCACAACGGTCAGCGAACCCGCCGCGTTGCGCTCCCAGGTGCTGGCACGGTATCCGCCGCGGACGAAGATGCCCTGACGGAGCGTGATCTGCTCCGTGTAGGCGCCATCGGCGACCAGCACGTTGGGGCGAGTGGCAGCAGAGGCCCGGTTGGCGAGCGCGTAGGAAATGGTGCGGCAGGGGTGGTAGCCCGCGACGGTGTTGCGAGGCCCAAGGCCGCAGGTCGCGTCGTCGACCGAGATGCTATCGTCGATCGAGACGTAGATGGCGGTGATGTCGAGCTCAAACTCGCAGCCGTCGTCGGGCACGCCGTTGAGGTCGAAGAAGCCGGGGTCGCAGCTCAGCTGGCAGATAGCGCTGCCGGTCGCCGGGCAGCTGCCAAAGGCGTTGGCCTTGTCGTAGATGGCGGTGCAGTCGATGCCGCAGGCGCCGCAGTTCTGGTCGTCGCGGTAGACGCCGGCGACCAGGTAGTCTTCGTCGACTGAGCCGTCGCAGTCGTCGTCGTTGTAGTCGCAGGCCTCGACGATGGCGGGGGTGCCGGCCGCGGCGTCGCAGGTGAGCGGGCCGCTCGGGTCGGTGGCGTCGCAGGCCGCGGTGCCGGCGCGGCGGCAGGTGCCGACGCCCGAGAAGCAGACGCCGCCACGACCGGCCCACTGGGCATCTTCGTCGGTGCCGCCGTCGCAGTCGTTGTCGAGGCCGTCACAGACCTCGGTGGCTGAAGGGCCGGCTGTGGCCGAGCACTCGGTGGCGCCGGCGGGGCTGGTTGCGCTGCAGACCTTCACGCCGCGGCGGAGGCAGATGCCCTGTCCAGCGCTGCAGACAGTGCCACGGTCGCTCCAGAGGGCGCCATCGTCCACGGTGCCATCGCAGTCGTTGTCGAGGCTGTCGCAGACCTCGGTCGAGGGCGCGCCGGGCGTCACGGAGCAGACCGTCGGGCCGGCCTCGTTGGAGGCGTCGCAGATCTTCACGCCGGTGCGCTGGCAGATGCCCGAGCCGCCCTGGCAGATGTCGCCGCGGTCGGCCCAGAGGGCGCCGTCGTCGATCGCGCCATCGCAGTCGTCATCGATGCCGTTGCAGCTCTCGGCCTGCGCGGTCTGGTTGGCGACACAGGCGTTGGCGCCCGCGACGCAGGCGGTGAGGCCCTGCGCGCAGATGCCGGGAGTGCCGGTGTTGCAGGAGATGCCGCCACCCGGGTTTCCGTCGTCGGTGGCGCCATCGCAGTCGTTGTCGATCCCGTCGCAGAGCTCGGTGGAGAACGGAAGCACCTGGCCGACGCAGCTCGAGAAGCTGCCGACCGAGCAGGTCTGCACGCCTGCGCGGCAGATGCCCACGCCCGAGGTTGCAGCCAGGCCATCGTAGCAGGAGCGGGCGATCGGAGCGCCGGCCGCATCTTCGTCGGTGCTGCCGTCGCAGTCGTTGTCGAGGCCGTCGCAGCTCTCGAGGCTCGCCGCGCGCAGCGGCTGGCAGACAATGCCACCGGCGGTGCAGACGGTGGTTCCCTGAGAGCAGATGCCCTGCTGACCGGTGGAGCAGAGCGAGCCCGACTGGGGGTTTCCGTCGTCTACCGTGCCGTCACAGTCGTCATCGATGCCGTTGCAGAGCTCGGCCGAGAGGGGAAGAATCTGGCCGACGCAGCTGCCGAAGTTGCCCGCGTTGCAGCTCTGCAGGCCGCGGCGGCAGATGCCGACGCCAGCGGTGGCAGCGGCGCCATCATAGCAGGTGCGGGCGATCGGGTCGCCGAGGTCATCCTCGTCGCCAAGACCGTCGCAGTCGTTGTCGAGGCCGTCGCAGACCTCTTCGTTTGGCAGCAGAAGCGGCAGGCACTCGAGGCCTGTTGGGGTGCAGACGGAGGTGCCCTGAGCGCAGATGCCGTCCTGGCCCGTCGGGCAGAGCGAGCCGCCTTCCGGATTGTCGTTGTCGATGAGACCATCGCAGTCGTTGTCCAGCCGGTCGCACAACTCCTGGTCGGGCACCACGTCGCCCACGCAGCGGCCATACTCACCGACGGAGCAGGTCTGCACGCCGCCCTGGCAGAGGCCCACATTCAGGGTGGCGTCGCCGCCATCGTAGCAGTTGCGGGCCAGCGGATCGCCCGCAGCATCTTCGTCCTCGATGCCGTCGCAGTCGTTGTCGAGGCCATCGCAGATCTCGGTCGAGGGGTCGAAGAAGGGAGTGCATTCCGAGCTCAAGTCGCCACAGGCTGCCGAGCCGCGGGCGCAGACGCCCGGGAGGCCGGTCGCGCAAGTGCCACCGCCCGTCGGGCTACCGTCGTCCGCCAGACCGTTGCAGTCGTTGTCCACGCCGTCGCATAGCTCGGGCTCCGGCACCACATCGCCGATGCAGGGGCCATACTCGCCGCCCGTGCAGGTCTCAAAGCCGGTGCGGCATTCGCCCACGCCGATGTAACTGGGATCGCTGTCGAAGCAGACCCGCGCAATCGACGAACCCGTCTCATCTTCGTCCACGTTGCCATCGCAGTCATCATCGATGCCGTTGCAGATCTCGATGGCGGCCGTGACCTCGGTCACGCAGCGGATCGTGCCTGCATCACACAGGGTCTTGCCCAGTGCGCAGGCACCGGCGCTGCCCGTAGCACAATCGCGACCCTCCTCCGGGTCACCGTCGTCGATGGTCCCATCGCAGTCATCATCGAGCCCGTTGCAGAGCTCGCCCTGCGGGAGCACCGCGCCGACGCAATCGGAGAGGAAGCCGTCGGTGCAGCTCCGCTGACCCGCCGCACAGGCGCCAACGCCAAGGGTGGTCGGAGGACCGTTGTAACAGGTCTGCTGAATCAGGAGGCCATCACCGGTCTGGTCCACCGTGCCATCGCAGTCGTTGTCCACGCCGTCGCACAGCTCCGTCTCCGGTGCGCGCGCAGAGACGCACTCAATCGACGAGCCGGTGCAGATTGTCCGGCCGGGGCCGCAGATGCCCGAAAAGCCCGTGTCGCAGTCGGCGTTCACGCCCACCGGGTTGTCATCCACATTGCTGTCGCAGTCGTTGTCGATGCCGTCGCAGAGCTCGGCGGCCGCAGGGTTGATGCCGGCATTGTTGTCATCGCAGTCGGTGCCCAGACAGGCGGGGCCCTGACCAAACTCGTCGCCGTCCTGGTCGAGGCAGAGGGTGTCGGGCACGCAGACAAACCGGGTATCCGTCGCGATGAAGCCAAAGAGCACGCAGGCGGCGTTGTCCTCACAATCAACACCGGTGCTGCAGTAGTTGCTGCAGAAGCCGTCGCCCGTGAGCGGGTTGAGCAGGATGCAGGTCAGGCTCTCGCAGTCGCCGCTCTCCTGGCAGTTGTCGCCGAACTGCCCAGTGCCGGGTCTCACATCGGCCTGCACCGTCGTGTCGCTGGCGTCTCCGCCATCACCGCCGTCCGCCGTGTCGGCGCCGCCGGTGTCGGACCCCGTGTCCTGACCAATCTGGCTCGAAGAACCGGACGAGTCGCTGCTGCAGCCGGCGGCCAAGACAATCAGGGCAGCAAGGGTCGCCGTCTGAATGAAACGGTAGTTTCTCATATGCATTCTCCGCGCTCACGAATCGCTGCACTCTCCAATCAGTTCGACATCTGAGTGGCGTTTGGTGCTAAGACATAGCAATGTTGTTTGGCAGGAGCGAAGTTTCGCTCACGCCCCGACCATCCGCCCCATTTGGCCGCGAACCATTGTCGTGTTTCTCCCGCGGCGTGGACTGCTTGTCAGAAGATCATCTCCTTGGAGTCTCCCTTGTCGCAACTGCTCTGGTGGCACTGGCTCGCCTTCGGTCTCCTGCTCTCGGTGGCCGAGCTCGCCGTCCCCTCCCTCATCCTCATCTGGTTCGGCGCCGGCGCACTCCTCGTCGGCCTCGTGCTTGGCTTCTTTCCCGGCATGGCGCTCGCCGGCCAGCTCGCCATCTGGCTCTCCACCTCGCTCGCCTTCGTTGCGCTCTGGTTCCGCTTCTTCCGCCATACCGAAACGCAGACCGCCTCCGCAGAGATGATGGGCGAAGTCGGCCTCATCACCCACGCCATCGATGAGTTCGGCC
>CANMDT010000198.1 GCA_947496715.1 Myxococcales bacterium | reverse complement strand
TCTGCCAGGCTGTCGAGGAAGCCTGCGTCGCGCGCCTCGAGTGCGGCGACCTTGTCGTCATAGAGCTTGAAGGCGTGGTCGACGATGACGCGGCCATCGGCAATCTCGCGGGCGCGGACGTCCAGGGCCGTGGAGCGCTCGAGCAGCGAGGCCTCGCGGGTGGTGACCCGGTCTTCGAGGCGGGCAATCTCGGCGCGCCGGTCCTTGAGGTCCTCTTCGATAAGCGAGAGGGCGCGGGCCTTGGCCTCTGCCGCGCGGGCCTTGCTGCCTGCGGCAACCGCCTCCGCTTCGGCCCTGCCGGTAGCGAGGATGCGGTCGGCCTCTGCGCTGCCGCTGCCACCGGAGGCGCCAAACTGGCCGGCCTTGCGCTGCGCCACCGTAAAGGCGGCCGCACCGGCGAGCGCAGCCGCGATGAGTGCTACGAGGAGCTCCGCCATGGCTACGACGGGGTCCGGAGCGACATCTTGCCGCGCGCCGTCGATTCGGCGCGGGTCTCGCGGATGACAGAGACGAGGATCTGGCCCGGGTAGGTGAGCTCCTCCTCAATCTTGCGGGCAATCTCTTTGGTGAGCTGGTAGGCGCCGTCGTCCGAGATGGTCGCATGCTCGACCATCACGCGCACTTCGCGGCCTGCCTGCACGGCGTAGGCCTTGTCGACACCCTTGAAGGAGAGGGCGATGCGCTCGAGGTCGCCGAGCCGCTGGACGAAGCCCTCGAGGGCCTCGCGGCGTGCGCCGGGGCGGCTGCCGGAGAGCTCGTTGGCGGCCATGACGAGGTGGGCATAGACGGTGAGCGGCTTGACCTCGCCGTGGTGGGAGGCGGCCGCGTTGACCACCGTCTCATCTTCGCCGCCCTTCTTGAGGAACATGGCGCCAACGAGGGCGTGGCCGCCACCGGCCTCCTGTGCGAGGGTGACGTCGTGGTCGAGCCCCTTGCCGATGTCGTGGAGGAAGCCGCAGCGGCGTGCCAGCTTGCCGTTGAGGCCGAGTTCGTCGGCCATGAGGCCGGTGAGCCAGCCCACCTGGAGCGAGTGCGAAAGCAGGTTCTGGCCGTAGGAGGTGCGGAACTTGAGGCGGCCCATGGCGCGCAGGGTGTCGCCCGAGAGGCCGGTGAGGCCGAGCTCGAAGCAGGCCTGCTCGCCGGCGTCACGCATGACCCGGTCCATCTCGTTGGTGGACTTCTGGACTACCTCTTCGATGCGGCTGGGGTGGATGCGGCCGTCTGCCAGCATGCGCTCGACGGCCCGCTTGGCGATCTCGCGGCGGACGGGGTCGAAGGCGCTGATGATGATGGCTTCGGGGGTGTCGTCGATGATGAAGTCGACGCCCGTGGCCGCCTCGATGGCCCGGATGTTGCGGCCTTCGCGGCCGATGATGCGGCCCTTGAGCTCCTCGTTGGCGAGGTGGATGACGGAGACGCAGCGCTCGGTCACAAACTCGCCTGCAAGCCGCTGCATGGCGACCGCGAGCACCTTCTTGGCCCGCTTGTCGGCCTCTTCGATGGCCGACTCCTCAATCTGGCGGGCCGCCTTGGCAGCCTCGGCGCGGGCCGACTCGGCCACACTCTCGATGACCCGGGCGCGGGCCTCTTCGGCCGAGATGCCGGCGATTTCGGCCAGCTTCTTGTCGGCCTCGCCTTCGCGCTCGGAGAGCGACTTGGTCCGGTCGTCGAGGAGGGTCTGCTTGCGGCCCACCGACTTCTCCTGCTCGGAGAGGTCGTTCTGCTTCTTGTCGAGGGCGATGGCCCGCTCGTCGAGCTTGGTCTGGCGTTCGGCCACCTTCTCTTCGAGCTTGTCGAGCTCCTGGCGCTTGCCGCGGCTCTCGCGCTCTGCCTCGCGCTCCGCCTTGATGCGGGCCTCTTCGGCGTCGAGCTGGGCCCGCTTTTTGATGGCGTCGGCCTCGAGCTTGGCGGTTGCCTCGAGCTTCTCTGCGGAGGCGCGGCCCTCTGCTTCGGCCTTGGCGCGCACGGCTTCGCCGTCTGCGACGGCCTTTTTGCTTCCAAACCAGTAGGCGAGAATGCCTGCGATTACAGCGCCCGCGAGGGCGGCGAGGATGGTTGTCATGGATGGACTCTAGGCGGAGGGAGGTCGGGTCTGGCAGACAAAGAGGCCGAGCTCCGTCGCCAGATGGGTCATCGCGACATCATGCCCCACTACGGGCAGTGTCGGGAGAATTTGCCAACCGTAGCACAAACCGATGCGAAGTGTGGGGAAACCGACATGGGCCAGAAGTTTGTCGTAGAAACCGCCGCCGCGGCCCAGCCGGTGGCCGTCGCGGGTGAATCCGAGGCCTGGGATGAGGAGGGCGTCGAGCTCGCCGAGCGGGACGGGGCGGTCGCGGGGTGGCTCGGCGATGCCGAAGGCGCCGGGGAGGGAGGGGAGGGTGCTGGCCTCGAAGAATGCCATGCTGTCGCCGTCGACGGCGGGGAAGCACCAGCGCCTGCCGGGCAGGAGCCGGAGGAGCGGTGCGACGGCATCGAGCTCGCCACCGGCGGGGACATGGAGGGCGATGGTCTGCAGGCCTGCGAGCAGGGGCAGGAGGTGGCGGGCGGCTGCCTCGCCATCGGCGGAGGCGGTGGGCCGCGGTTGCCGTCGGCGGGCTCGGAGCTGGGTGCGGAGCGCGGCCTTGTCGGCAGCGGCGTTGGCCCCCGGGCCCTCAGCCATCGGCGAGGGCCTCGTCGAGGTGGGCGATGGCGCGGGCGGCCTCGTCGCGGATGGCGGCGAGTGCGGCGGCATGGGCGTTCCGCTCTTTGACGAGCTCTTCGGCGAGGGTGAGGACGGCGAGGATGAGGACGCGCTGCGGCGCGGCCCCCTTCGCGGCCTCCTGGACCTGCTTGAGCCGGTCGTTGACGAGGGTCGACATGGCGTCGAGGGTGGCCTCGTCGGCATCGGTCCGGAGCGAGAGCGGCTGCCCCGCGATGGTCAAGGTTACAGAACGATAGGCTGCATCATCTGACATGAATCCTAACTCTCGGCGGGTTGGGGTGCATGGTGGCGCAGGAGGGGCGGGAGTGTCAACGCTTTCCGATCAGGTGTGCCGCAGGGGATGAGCGCCTGGGAGGGCGCTGCGGGCTCGTCGGTCGCTCGGATGGCGTTTGCGTGAGGGTGCAGCGGCCTGCCGTGGGTGCGCGCTTGACAGGTCGGGTGGATGCTGACTAGACGCGTCCTGCCTCGAGGGCCGTTAGCTCAGCTGGTAGAGCAGTGGACTTTTAATCCATTGGTCGCGAGTTCAAATCTCGCACGGCCCACTAACGTGTTCTTATGAACATGACCCGTTCGTCTAGGGGCCTAGGACGCCACCCTTTCACGGTGGTTACAGGGGTTCGAATCCCCTACGGGTTACTAAATGGCCTTTTTTGGCCCGTCCGGAACGCGCCGATTTGGTTCGGAACCATCCGATAACCCGCTGGTATCCAGCGGGTTTTTCTTTGTTCTGGCGCTGCTCCACATCCGGCCGGATCCGGCCTAAACCGGCTCCAGCCAGCCTAGTTCGTGGGTAACTGTGTGGGTAATAGCGGCTCAGACGGGCTGAGACCTGTTCCATTACCCCATGGAGCGCGGTTTCTCGTTTGGTTTGAGTGGGTTGGGAGAAGCGGGAGTGCCACGGGTCAGCGCCTGTGCCACTGCCAAGTGTGGGGTTCCCATTGGGCGTCGCTTGGGCCGCTGAGGACGGTGTTGAGGAATGCGCCAACAGCCTCAAAGACCTCGGGCAGCATTCGCCAGCGTAGCTCGTCTTCGAGCGCGATCGCAGTGTAGGGAGCTGCCCAGGTCTCGGGAGGAGGTGGCAGTTGCTCCGGCAGCGGGTGGGTTTGCCGAAAGGCGAAGGTCTGCTCGAGCGCGGCCCGTATACGGTGCGCCTCCAGTGGCCCCGCGCTGGCGAGGAGCGCGAGGTCGGGGAGGTCTTTGACCCTCGTGTTGGGCCGTGATCGCGGCATTGTGTAGGCGTGAAGCTTCTCGGCGATGTGGGTCTCGATGGGATAGACCCGTAATGCAGGCGGAGCGATGCCAGCGAAGGCCAGTGTATCGTCGGCGACGCGTACCTCAGGCTCGCCTAGCACCGGGTCACCGAACGCCACATCGATGCCGAAGGGGCGTCCGTAGACCTTGCCCGCCACGGTACATTCTGCCCGGAACCGCTGGCCGTCATACTGCAAGCCATCGTTTTGGATGTCGGGGTAACGGTCATCGCGGCGAACTGTGAACACCATGAAATCGCCGAGATCGCGCATGGCGGCGGCGCGAAGTCTATCGAGGATACCGTCGGGCGGCCCCATCATGCGTAGGTCGACGTCGATCGTGGTGCGTGCCCTGTCGAGTCGGAGTTCTAGCGCGAGGCCACCTTTGAGGGTCACCGCCTCCCCGAACGCAAGCGCGACCCGAGCGAGGAACCGATCAAAGATCACGAGCTGACGTCGTCGGGCAAAGTCGGTTCCAGACTTGGATGAGGTTCGGAGGCGTTGTTCGAGCGCCTGCTTGAAGGCGGCTGCGTTGCGGTAGGGGGGTGTCATGAATCGAGCCCCCCGAAGGCAGCGAGCGCGGCCTC
>CANMDT010000197.1 GCA_947496715.1 Myxococcales bacterium | reverse complement strand
GCCGCCGCCGCCCGAAGCACGACCGCCACCGCCGCCGCCCGAAGGACGACCACCGCCGCCACCGCCCGAAGGACGACCACTGCTGCCACCGCCACCGCCCGAAGGACGACCGCCGCCGCCGCCGCCTGGGCGAGGTCCGCGCTGGAACTGCTGGCGCAGAGGCGCCTTGGGGCCGGGAGGCGTGGTGCCGCCCGACTTCCAGCGGCGAATCCACATTTCGGCGCCCTGCTCGGCCTCGGCCGAGGCGAAGGGATTGTTGGCCAGCATCTCGAAGGTGGTCCGCGTGGTGCGCAGGATCTCCTTCAGGAACTCGCCCTCTTCCTCGTCACAGAAGGATACTGCGACGCCGTCGCGACCGGCACGCGCGGTGCGGCCGATGCGGTGGACATAGCTCTCTGGCTCGTTCGGGAGGTCGAAGTTCACGACGTGCGAGATCTGGTCGACATCGATGCCGCGAGCGGCGATGTCGGTCGCGATCAAGACGGGGATGCTGCCTGTCCGGAAGCCCTCGAGGGCTGCGGTGCGAGCGCTCTGTGACTTGTTGCCGTGGATGGCGGCAGCGGCGAAGCCGTTGTCCTGCAGATACTCGACCACCTTGTTCGCGCCATGCTTGGTGCGGGTGAAGACGAGGGTGCGCTGCACATCAGGCATCGAGAGCACATGCTTGAGAAGCTCGCGCTTCTGGTTCTTGCCCACGTAGGCAAGGTGCTGGCTGATGCGCTCGACGGTGGTGCTCGGCGGCGTGACCTCAACCCGGACGGGGTCCTTGAGGAACGAGCCCGCGAGGTCGGCGATCTCGGTCGGCATGGTCGCCGAGAAGAGAAGGTTCTGCCGACCGGCCGGCATCAGGCGCATGACCCGCTTCACGTCGGGGAAGAAGCCCATGTCGAGCATGCGGTCGGCTTCGTCGAGGATGAAGTAGGAGAGGTGGCCGAGGTGGACGAAGCCCTGCGAGTGCAGGTCAAGCAGCCGTCCGGGCGTGGCGACGAGGACATCGACGCCGCGGCGCAGTGCGTCCATCTGAGGGCGGATGCCCACACCGCCAAAGATGACGGTGGTCTTGATGGAGAGTCCGGTGCCGTAGGCATCGAACCGCTCTGCAATCTGGGCCGCGAGCTCGCGGGTGGGGGACAGGACCAGTGCACGGATGGCGCGCGCATCACCACGCGGCTCGGCAGCGAGGCGCTGGAGCACGGGGAGGGCGAATGCTGCCGTCTTTCCCGTTCCTGTCTGCGCGATCCCGAGGAGGTCTCGGCCGGCAAGCAGCGGCGGGATCGCCTGGTTCTGAATCGGAGTGGGAGTGGCGTAGCCCTCGTGGGCCAACGCACGCAAAAGGGGCTCGATGAGCCCGAGATCGGCGAACGAATTCAAGTTGTTCCTAAGAAGAGGAGTGGTCGCAGCGCCTAATGCGCGCGCCCTTGTTTCGCATACATAGCCGCCGATTGCGAACTTCGCCACCCGCCGCCGCAACAATCTCCCGCGAACGACGACAATCCATCGTCTCACGCTTCGCAGGATTGTCATGTCGAACACCATCTCCGCCATTGCCATCGCCCTGATTGCCGGGGCCTCTTTGGGCGCAGCGCTCCCCGATCCGTCGGGTGGCGCCTGGCTTCTGCTTCCGCTCCTCGCGCCGGCGCTCTGCCTGCTGCTGGCGCGCCGCGTGGGCCTGCGGCGCATCGCTGTGCTCGTCTGGATAGCCCTGCTCGCCGCCTACGTCACGGCGGAGCGGGTGAGGAGCCAGCGCGACGCGACGCTCGCCCCCGTCTGGGAAGGCGCGAGCCAACTCATCGTGCAGGTCGAGGAGGGTGCCCGCCCAGCCGCGGAGGAGCACACCATTGTTGTGCGGCTTCGCTCGCGCCGGACCGCTGCCGGCTGGGAGCCCGCGGGCGGTCGCTGGATTATCCCGAGGCACGCGAGCAACTGGCTGCCTGCCGAAGGCGACTGGCTTCAGCTCACGGCCACCGCCTCGCCACCGGCGCTTCGCTTGCATGAACTTGGCTTCGACCCTGCCTCGTTTGCACGTTCGCGCGGGCTCTCGGGAACGCTCTGGACCGAGGGCGCCTCTGTCTGGCTCGGCGCCGACACCGGGTTCCGCCGAGGCGTCGACCTACTCCGCCTCCGCATGGAGCGTGCGATCCTGTCGCAGACCTCCGGTCCTGCAGCAGGCGTGTTGCTCGCCATGGTCACGAGCAGTCGCCAGGAGCTCGACCCACTCGTCAACCAGCAGTTCGCCGCCAGCGGCATCACCCACGTGCTGGCGGTCAGCGGGATGCATCTCACGCTGCTCGGGCTCTGCATCGTCTTCGTGCTCAAACGCATCTTCCGGCGGATCCCGGCGCTCTGCCTCTGGTTCGGCGCGGAGCGTGCAGCGCTGCTCGCGACGGCGCCCGTGATGTGCGCCTATGTGGTCCTGACGGGGGCGCCTGCGAGCGCTGTTCGGTCAGGCGTCATGGCGATGGTCGTGGTGCTGGCGCATGCGCTCGAGCGGCCGCCATCGGGCCTCGGCGCGCTCTGGGGCTCGGTTGCGCTCATGCTGGCTTGGGAGCCTGTTTGGGTGACCGACGTGGGCTTCCAACTATCGGTGGCGGCTACCTGGGCGCTGCTCACACACGGCCGAGCCTTCCGTGCGGTGGCGCCGTCCGAACAGGAGGGCGACGACGAGGCTCCGCGGCCGGTCCGCTGGCTCCGCTGGTGCTGGGAGCAGGTGGTCGAGACGCTCCGGACCTCGGTCGCCGCGACGCTGTCCACGGCGCCCGTGGTGCTCTGGAACTTTGGTGCGCTGCCGCTCTTCAGCCCGCTCGCGAACCTGCTGGTGGTGCCTGCAATCGGCACGCTGGCGCTACCGCTGGGAGCCTTTGGGAGCCTGCTCGACGCCTTCCCGATGGGCGGCGGCCACCTCTTCATCTGGCTGGCCGAGCGGGCGACGGCCTTTGGTCTCTGGGTTTCTGAGCAGGCCCATCCGCTGCTCTCTCTTCCGCTGGTTTGGGGACGTCCGTCGCCCATCGGCTGTCTCGGCTGGGGTCTGCTTGCGATCGGAGCACCGGGGCTCTTCTTGCGGTCGCGGCGCGCCGACCTGGCGCTCGTCGCCGCGACACTCGCGCTCCTCGCCTTCGACCTCCCACCCGCCTGGCGGCCGGCCCCGGAATTGCGGATCCACGCCATCCCGGTGGGGCAGGGCGATGCGACCTTTGTTGCACTGCCGACCGGCCACACGATTCTCGTCGACGCCGGCGGCTCTGGACGCCAACTCCCGGACACGGGCACCCGCACGGTCCTGCCCTATCTCCGGATCCTCGGCTATCGCCGCGTCGACATTCTGGTCGCGACCCACGACGATGCAGACCACCTCGCAGGCATCGCAGAGCTGGTCCCCTACCTCACGCCCTCCCAGATCTGGGCGGGCTCGCTCGACCCCTCGAAGAAGCTCGTCCGCTCCCTGCGCGAAGGTGCCAAACAGATCGGCGCCGAGCTGCTTCATCCCGACCAGCCGCCCGCCCGGCTCTCTGTGGGGAGCGGCTCGCGGCAGGTGAGCATCGAGACGCTGCCAAGGCCTTCCGAGCTAACCGGCAATGATGGAAGCCTCGTGCTCCGCATCTGTGATGGCACCTTCTGCGCGCTCCTCGTCGGCGATACCGAGGCGCCGCGCGAGGCCGACCTCCTCGCCTCCGGGGCCAACCTGCGCGCGACGCTGCTCAAGGTCGGACACCACGGCAGCAAGACCTCGAGCACCCCCGCCTTCCTCGCTGCCGTCGCACCGCGGCTTGCCCATCTTCAACTTGGCCGCGACAACAAGTTCGGCTTCCCCCACGCAGAGGTCTCCGCGCGGCTCAACGATGCTGCCATCTGGACCGACCGCACCGACCAGGGCTCGGCGCTCGTGGTTGCCTCCGACGGAGCGCACTGGTGGCGCGAGTCTCCGCTCGACGCCCGAGGCTGGTAGCGCGTGGCACGCACAGGCCAACCCTGCTAGTTGCCCCGCCGACGCAGCCCTCCGGACCACCGCATGTCCCACTCCGACCAGCCGGCCGACGCCACCGCCTATCGCAGCTCATGGAGAGTGGCGGCAGCCATCTTCGCCCTCTCGCTGCTGGTCTTCGGAGCCTTTGCGGGGAGCAGACTGCGGCAGCAGAGCACAGACCCCCACTTCGTCTACCTCGCCGACAGCTACCTCCACGGCACGCTCGAAGTGCGCGGCGCGCCGCCCCACGGCAACGACTGGGCGACGGTGGAGACCCTCCACTTGAAGAGCGGACAGCAGCTCAAGGGCTTCTGGTGGAACAAGGGGCAGCGTAAGTTCATGGACCTGCGCGGCCGACTCTATGTGCTCGATGTGGCGGAGGCGCGCACCGCCAAGAGCACCTTCGCAAACTACGTCTCCTTTCCGCCCATGCCGGCCGTGCTGATGATGCCCTTCGTGGCGGTCTGGGGCATGGCCTTCAACGATGTCCTCTTCACCGTGGCGATGGCTGCGCTCAATGTGCTGCTCGCCTGGGGGCTGCTGCTGCAGCTCGGTCGGCTCGGTTATACGCGGCTGTCGCGCGGCGATCTGGGCTGG
>CANMDT010000196.1 GCA_947496715.1 Myxococcales bacterium | reverse complement strand
CTTGAAGCGGGGCAGGGCAGAGGCCGAGCAGTCGCAGGTGTTGCCCTCGGCATCGGCCGA
Source organism: Myxococcales bacterium (assembly GCA_947496715.1). Taxonomy (GTDB): domain Bacteria; phylum Myxococcota_A; class Bradymonadia; order REDH01; family REDH01; genus CAIWGR01. Next base: position 4,522 of record CANMDT010000196.1, on the reverse strand, counting down.
GAGGTCGTCGGCGAGGCGGCCCCGTGAGCCTAGGAATCGGGTGGTGTAGTTCACCATGTAGGCGTCTGTGTCGAAGGCGCGGAAGGGCTGCGCGTTGTAGATGCCGTGCTGGCCGGCGCCACGCATGATGGGGATGCGGAGCGCGTCGTAGCGCACCGTTCCGTCGCCATCTGCCCGCCCCACGGTCTGGCGAAGCTCCTTGCCCGCCTCCGGCTGCGGCGAGCGCATGGGCGTTTCGAAGCTGGCGAGGACGTCCGGGCAGCCCTGCTCTCCCGCACCGGCAGCCCAGTCCTGGTCTGGGTCGCAGGAGTAGCGCGCCCGCCCATCTGAGACGTTGTCGACATCGTAGATGAGCTCGGCACTGATCGCGTTGTCTTCGTAGCGGCCCATGCGGGCGTTCGACTCGACCAGATGCCGGTCGATGAGCATCTGGTCCACGCTCACGCCGTAGCGCGGGTCCGGGACGAAGAGCTGCCGCCAGCCATACTCGGCGGGGAGCGACGGGTCGCGCTTCCAGGAGCCGAGGATGCCGCCGGAGCGGGCCATCGCGAGGCCGGTCGCGACCGGCACCTGCCAGTCACCGCCCGTGGGCATGGCGAGCACCCGCTGGCGCGGCTTCGGGTTGATTGGGTCGTAGGAGACATCGATGGGGTCGATGCTGTAGTGCGCGGCCCAGACGCCAGGGTCGGCCGGCCCGATCGCCGTCTGCGCGAAGCTCACAAAGCGGCGGAACTCGGGCGTGTTGCGGCGGTAGGCGAGCCCTTCCTGCACAGCGACGAGCGGAGAGCCGGCCGCGAAGGTCGCGCCCTCGAAGCTCGCCTCGAAGCCGAAGGTGGAGAAGCGTGCCCGCACCGTGTCGGTCGTGCCAGCGTAGACCACCAACTCGAGGCGGTCTCCGAGCGCGAGGTTATCGGAGACAGGTAGCGGACCGGCCGTCTCGTCGGTGAAGCCGAGCGTCGTGCGCTTCTCGAGCGCGTCGAGCGCGTCGGCTGGCGTGGAGAGGCGGAACCAACCACGCTCGGTGACCTGCGTGCGCCGCACCTCACCGTTGTCGAGGTTTTGCAGCTCGATGGTGTCGCCGGGAGCCAGCCCCTCGAGGCGACCGAGCGGGAGCTTGAGCAGCTGCGCGGTGTTGTTGAGGAAGAAGGCCAGCTGGGCGGTCCCTCCAGTGTAGGGGCCGGGGAAGCCCATATCCATGCAATCGCGGTCCGAACTCTCACCCGCCGGCAGAGGGCGCTGGTGCAGGTCGATCGGCAGGCAGCCCGCGACGTAGGGCCCGAGCATCGGCAGGAGCACGGCCTCCGGCACGCCACCCTGGCGCGAGCGGATGGAGATGTCTGTCAGGCCGCCACCGCCGGCGTTCGGCGCAGCGGCGTCGATGGAGGGCTCTGCGCCTGCAAGCACGCCGGCCACGATGCCACCGAGCGAGATGCCCCACATCGAGATGGTGTTCTGGGGTCCTCCGATGTCAACGCGGCCATCGTTGTCGAGATCGCCAAGGACGGTCCCGTCGGTGGCCCGCTTCTCTCCGTCGAAGGCGCGGAGCATCCGCACAAACTGCATGTCCTCAAGCACATGCTGCCGCACCATGTCGCGGGTGTGGAAGAGGTCGGCCGTCCACATGTCGGCGCCCGGGTCGGTGAGGATGTCGTTGTTGAGGTCGCGGTCGCGGCCACGGGCGATCATCTCAAAGAGCGGCGTCGCGCGGGGCGGGCGCAGGAAGAGGTCGAAGACCTGCGAGAAGGAGCCGAGATCGGTCTCGGGCTGCAGCCAGCGGTTGAGGCCGTGGCCCGGGCCATCCACGCCGCACATCGCATAGCCCATCGCGTTTGTCCGGCCCATGTGGCTCGAGATCTCGCCGCGGCTCGAGCCGTAGCCGTGGGTGTAGAAGACCACCGGGAAGGGGCGGCAGAAGGGGAGTCCCTCCGGGTTGCCCGGGGAGCAGCTCGTGTCGCGCTCTGCCGGAAGCGAGCACCAGAAGGTCACATCGGTCTCGCCGTAGTGCAGCTCGCCCGTCTGGTAGTCGAGCTTCCAGTTCTCGTCGGCGTCATGCGGATACTTGGGCGTCGCGAGGCCATCCTGGTCAGCGAGGAGGTAGGGTGCCTTGAAACTGCCGGAGAAGATGCCCGACATGGCAGAGAAGTCGGCCTCCAAGGCACAGAGGTTCGGTTCATACTCGCTCTGGCCATACTTCCAGAGGAAGGTTGTGCCGATGCCGGCACAGGCGCCATCGAGCACCGACGAGCTCCCCTTCGGCCGGTTGTCGCTGTAGTCGGCGAGCGACTCACCGGTGACCGGCGCTTGCGCGGCCGGCTCGGTGGGGAGCACGTCGTAGCGGATGCCCGTGACGGGGAACTCCTCCGACAGGAAGGCAAAGGGGCCGTGGCCGTAGAGGCCGGCGCGGAGTGCCTGCAGGTCTTTCGTCTGCGTGCCGGTCGTGAAGCTCCAGGCAAAGGCGACGTCGCCGAGCGCGAGGCCGTAGCGCGGCAGCAGCTCCGACAGCGGCGCAAGCGCCTCGGTCTGGTCGCGCGGGTTGATGGCCTCAAAGGGCGACTCGACCGGCTTCCCGTCGGCACCCGTCAGCCGGTTGCTCAGGACGACGGCGTAGGTGCAGAGCTCCTCGAGCGGCCAGACGGGCCGCAGCAGCAGGGCGTTGCTCGAACGGTCGTAGTGGGTGAGGAGGTTGTCGACCACGCACTGGTCGTAGTCGACCGTCGCAGGGGAAAATCCGGCGCAGGCCTGCGGGTCGATGAAGTTCGCGACCGCCAACCGGCCATCGCCGTCACGGTCCTCGCCCGGGTCGAGCTGGCCGTTGCCGTTGGTGTCCTCGTTGCGCTCCTCGAAGAGCAGCGTGTTGTAGTCGCCCTTGTCGTCGAAGGAGAAGACGAGGTTGCCGCCCTCGTCGAGCTGGTAGCCGTCGGGCGCCTCGGCATCGGGGATCCGCTTCGAGCGGTCGAAGAGCTCCACCGGGAAACGGCCGCGGCTCATGTCGATGGCCACCTCTTCGCCGAACCGGGCACAGTCTCGATCCACGTTGAGCAGGAAGACAGCGTCGTCGCGGAAATCATCGTTGCCGTTGTGCCGCCGATCGAGCTCGGCGAGGTCGAGAGGCGCATCGAACGAGACCGAGGCGGGGGCAAAGGTGCCGAAGCCATCGAGCCGGTTGAACCTGCGGCGCACGTCCCGTTCATACTCGGTCGGCGCCTCCTCGCTCACGTTGAGCCGTCGACCCGTCGGCGAGGTGGGGTCGAGGCGGGTCGCCACATCGTTCGGCAGCGGAATCTCGGGGAGCGGACGCGCCTCGGCATCCCACACCACACGCGGCCCACCGGTCGCCTCCCGCTCGCCCAGCCCCTTCGACCGTTCGCCGGAGGGTGACCAGGAATCGTCGCAGGCTGCGAGTCCCGCAACCAGCCCCAGCAGTTGGAGCGCTACCAACCCTTGCCGCATCGTCGTCTTGTTCTGCTTCGTCTGCATGCTGTGCCTGTTCATCGTCATCACCAATTCACAGCGACCGTGCCGCGCGCCAACCAGGCTGCTTCGGCATCGTCGCGACCGAGTCCCTTCAGCCCGTCGCCGGGCAGCAACACACCGCCCTCCGCGCCAACGCGGACCGCCGTCTCTGCTGTCGGGCGGAGCGTCCAGGCGGCCGAGGCGTCGAACTCCTGGCCGAGCGCGCGCGAGCCGGGCGACTGCCCGCCCCAGGTCGTGTTGTAGCCGGCCGACAGACCGCTCAGGTAGGGGTCGATGAGGTCACCGGCTGCCTGCGCGACAAGCCAGCCCACGCGCAGATCGAGCGCATCTAACGGCCTGACCCGAACCGTCGGATAGAGGTAGGCGGCGTTCTGGACCGCGCCCTGATTGATGGTGAAGCGGGTCGAACCGGGGGCCACCGCGATGAGGTTCGGATTGGCGATGCGGTCGACCGAACGTCCCGTCAGCATTGGCAGGTAGTGGTCGAAGAGGATGAGGCCGACATTGTAGTCGGAGTGGAAGGTGAACTGACGAGCCGTGGCATCGCGCGGGTCGTTGTCGCCCGAGGCGTAGCCGGCCTCGAGCACCGCCGAGAGCCGCGCCCGGTCGCTGTCGTATCGGAGGCGCGCAACGCCGCCGAGCGAGCTGAGGTCGGCTCCCTCCTCGAAGGTCTCGTCGAGGTAGGCGCGATCGCTCCGTCCCATGGTGTAGGCCGCCTCGCTCTCGAAGGTGAGCTGCGCCGTCTGCGCCGCATCGCGCCAGAGGCGCACACGTGTGAAGAGGCTCGTCGTCGCGGCCTCCACCTCTGTGCGGCGGTCTGCGGGGTAGCGCGCGTCGCGACGGTCCGTCTGCCAGCGGCCGCTCTGTGCCACGGCAAGCTGCAGGCCATCCGCTTCGAGCCGCGCACCACCGCTCACCGCCCATGCCTCGTCGCCGTCCGGCAGCGAGGCGTTCTCATCCTGGTAAACGAGGTCGCCCGCCGCATAGAGTACGAGCCCCCGAAGCAGCGCCGCGTCCGACTCACGGAACGGCGTGGTGCCAAAGGCGA
>CANMDT010000195.1 GCA_947496715.1 Myxococcales bacterium | reverse complement strand
GGTGCCGATGCGGGCGATTCCCTTCAAGGTGGTGGTGCTGATGGGGCTGGAGGCGGCAGCCTTCCCGCGCAAGACGGATGACGATCGTTTGCAGCCGCTTGTGCACCTGCAGAAGGGGTCGAAGCAGTTCTGTGATCCGGATGCGTCGCGCGAAGACCGGCACCTTTTCCTGGAGGCTTTCGGCATGGCGCGGGAGCGGTTCTGGGTGATTGCGAACGGGTTTGAGGCGAAGTCGGGCGAGCCGCTGGCTGAGTCTGCGCCGGTGCTGGAGCTGATGGAGTGCGTGAGGTTGATTACCACCTCGCCGCCCAAGAAGGCTGAACAGCAGGCCGGTTCAGAGCCCAAGACGGAATCAAGTTCAAGCAAGGTCGAGCGCGTGCCGTCTGCCGCTGAGCTTGCGGCACTGGCGGTTCTGCCTGCAGCGGCCACGTATCGCACGCGTGCTCGGGTTGACCAACGGCCCGCGCCGACGGCGGTACCTGCCGCGCCGGTGGAGCCGAAGATGCGTTTGCCCGAGCTCCTGCAGGCTGTGTGGGAGCCGCTGCGTTACTTCTCCACGAAGGTGCTTCGCGTACCGCTTGAAGACGAAGAGACGGTGGATAGCGATGACCCAAATGGGATCGACTATCTGAAGCAGTTGGAGGAGTGCCGGACTTGGGTGAAGGACAACACCAAGCCAGCAGCGAGAGTCGTTGGCGGCACCGCTCAGTTCGATGTCGCGGCTGCGAGCGGCACAGACGGAGCGGTCGAGAGCGAATCGGAGCGTTCTGATGTTGCTCTTGCGGCTCGGCGCGAGGAACTTGAGCGTAAGTTCTCGGCAGCGGGTTCGATTGCCAAGGGTTACTTGGGCCTCGGTGCAGCGGAGGGGCTGAAGGACCGGCTGTCCAAACTCGACAAGGCGTTGAAGGCGTTGCAGGTGGAGGGGAGAGCCTGGAGTGACCAGGAGGGTTCCAAGCCGGTGTTGCGCTTCGACGAATCGGGCGAGGCGAGCCCCTCGATCTCCGTCGGTGCCGTCACGCCGGGTGCGGTGGAGAGTCTCATTCAGCCAGGTTCGCTCCTCTGGAGCGCGGGGGAGGACATTCCCGTGGTGGTGTCGCACACGAAGCGGCAGAAGGCCGTCTTTGAGGCGGCGGTCACGCTGGCGCTCGTGCGTCTGGCTTCGCCCGTGAAGCCGCCGACGGCGTTGGCTTACATTTGGTGGGAGTCGGGCAAAACGAGGTATCGACACAACTACTGTCTCTGGCCGTCCGGGCTCGATGAGGGGGCGTGGCTGCGGGAGTTGGTGCGATTCCGGAGTGAGGCCATGCAGCGCCTGGTGGTGGCGTCGCGCGAGTTGCTGTTCGATGCCGTTCGGATGAACCTGAGCGAACCTGGGCTGTGCGGGGTGCTCGAACGCGCTCTGGTTCAGGTTCCTGGGGCTCCGCCGCTGTTTGATGCCGTTCGCGAGGGGCTTCTGCTGGCAAGTTTCAAGGCGTCGTCGCCGGACGCTGAGGGAGAGGCGGCGGGCGGCGAGGATGAGGCGGGTGGCGAAGAAGTGGCGGGTGGCAGGGATGACGAGCGTCCCGAGGCAGAGTCTGGCGAGGGTTCGAATCGTTTCGGTCGCAACGAGGCTGGCGAGGCGTCCGGTAGCCTGATGGACAAGGTCACGAAGCGGGTTGGCGATGCCTTTGCGAATGCGAAGGGATTTGAGTTTCCGAAGTCGCTGATGGGCGGGCTGGTTCAGCCTCCCTACCCGCGTCCGGAGGCGGCAGAGAGCGACGCCGCGTGGTCGACATCGATGCATCCGGACGTGGCGCTCTGGTGCGCGGTCGTCGGGTTGCCCGTGTTGGTTCTCGGCATCGGGCGAGCGGCTGTGGATGGGGGAAGCAAACTCGGGGTGAGACGGCTCTACTGGGCGGGGCAAGACCCTACCGGTGACCTGCTTCGTGCAGAAGAGCTGGAGCGGGCGAAGCAGCAACAGGCGAATCGGAACGGCAAGGGGGAAGCATGAATCCAGCGACGCAGGAGACGGGCGCCGAGGCGCTTTGGATGATCGAGGCCAGTGCGGGCACGGGGAAGACCTATCGTCTCGTGAGCGAGGTGCTGCTGGCGGTGCTTCGGGGCGTAGAGCTTCGCAAGGTGCTGGTGGTCACCTTTACCAACAAGGCGACCGCAGAATTGGCCAAGCGGCTACAGTCAAAGCTCTTGGAGTTGCAGGCGGCGCTAGAACTTCCGTCTGGCGCGTGTACCCAAGATTGCACACCCGCGCAGAGGTGCAAGGGGAACCGCGCATGTGCATTCGATGCGGCGATTGAGGTCCCTGATCTCACGTTTCGGGAGGCGGATGTTTCCGACTGGCGTGAGCGGATTGCGCGGGCGATTGGCTCACTGGAGTTGGCCTCCGTGATGACCATTCATAGTTTCTGTCAGCGGATGCTCACCCGGCTTGGAGCTGAGTTGGGGAGGCCAGAATCGCTTCAGATGCTGCCCGATGCGGCCGCGGTCCGACGTGAGATTGTGGAGAACGCCTTCGGCGGCTGGCTCTACGGTGAAGCAACCTGGGATGATGGCGATCTTGGTCGTGCGACGGGCGACTTTCTGACCGGGATCGCGGGGCTCGATCCGGGGCATGCTGAGGATCTGCTGGAGAAGTCGGTGGCCTATCCGAATGCACTGGTCGTTTCGGAGTGGGTGCATAGCGACAGCTCGCCCGTGGCGTTGGAGCTCTCGCCGGAGGATGCGCTCGTTGCGTTCCGAGAGGCCGTGAACGAGGGAGGACGTCTGCTCGCTGAACGGCGCAACGTTGCGGCACGGGTGCAGTCGCTGCTGAAGGAGATCGATGTTTGGGACAAGGCTCGGGTGTCAGCGGTAGGTGTTGTTCCGCCACTGTCGGCAGATGCGCAGTATCTGCGACTGTTGTTTTCGAAGATTGACAGCGCTTCCGACGACCTCTCGCCTCAGACTGCGCCTTTTCTTGGGAAGAGAGTCAAGCCGATTTCAGATGCGGTCAACCACCTCTTGGCGGGTTCTGCCCTCGGCGAGTTCTCATTGGAGCCGAGTAGGTTCGCGTTGCCGGAATCTCCGCGCAAGAAGACTGGCGCCGCATATCAGGAAATCGCGGAATCGATCCGAGATTCTGCCAGACAAGAAGAGATCGACGCGGCACTAAGCGACTTGCTTGATCCAAGTAGGTTGGCGGCCCTCGTAAATCTCGCTCGTACCTGCTGGTTGTGTGCGAGCGGGGCGCTCTGGCGCGCTCGGCTGCAGCAGGAAGGCTGGCTCACCTACGATGCGATGCTGTCGGAGCTGGCGACCGCACTTCACGACCCTGAACTGGGTGAGCGATTGCGCGTGGCGATAAGGACCGAGTTCCAGTCCTGCTTCGTGGATGAGTTTCAGGACACGGACGATGTGCAGTGGAGTGCGCTTCGAAGGTTGTTCGCGGAACCTCCGGCAGGTGAAGGTGCAGTGGCGATGGAGGCAGGGCGTCACTTTGTTCTCGTTGGAGATCCGAAGCAGTCGATTTACCGCTTCAGAGGCTCTGATCTCGCTGTCTATCGGGATGCTCGCGGGATTGCGGTGAGGAACAAAACGTTGTTCTCGTTGACGCAATCCTATCGGTCGAGCGAGCCGCTGGTTCACGCGCTCAATGTGCTGTTCGAGACGCATGATATTGGGCCTGACCTTCCGGTGTGGCCGTTTCTGACTACTGAGATCGAGGCGAAGGAGATCGAGAGCCGCGCGAAGCGGCAGGAGCCTGATGCGGCGGTTGAGTTTGTCGTCGTGCCTTCCGAGAATCGGAATGCGACTGCAGCGCGGGCAGCGGCCCGGATTGCGGCAGATCGGACGAAGAAGCCAACGCAAGATCAGGCCGTGCTGGTGCGCTCGCACTACGATGGTGCGCTCATAGAGCAGGAACTTTCGGAGCTTCGGATTCGCAGCCGCCGGCGTGAGCTACCGCTGATGATGACGGACGAAGCTTCGACTGTGATGACATGGTTGAACTTCCTTGCCAAACCAGAGGTTGAGCGGTTCCGTCGTGCCCTCGCGCTCACGCCATGGCTTGGATGGGAGGTCGCGGCGCTCGCGCGTGTTGTTCGTGAAGGGGGGGCCGCTTGGGCCGAGTGGCTTGAGCAACTCGATGAGAGCCGCCGCGTCTTCCAAGGGGACGGGGTTCTGGCCGGGTTCGAGCGGCTTATGCAGCGGCGCTCTGGTTGGGATTACATCGCATCGGGTTGGCATGGCGAGGCGCAGAGCGACCGTTTGAGGCAGGTCCTAAATGCTCTCGAAGCTCGGGCTGGAGAGTTTGGCACGAACCCGGCCGAGCTTGCCCGATGGATGGCGGATGAGCGGCGCAAGGAGGATGACTCAGAGTTCAAGGTTCGCGCTGCGGCGAAGGAGAGGCAGGACGCGGCGGTGGAGATCTGGACCGTTCACGCTGCGAAGGGTCTAGAGGCGTCGGTGATCTACCTCCCGTTCCTCGGCCGGAGCTCCGACCCTGATCCAACGTTGTGCAAGAACACCTTCATCTTCGGCTTCGGGGAGGAGGGCAGGGAGCATCGCTGGATCGATACGAGGCTGTTTCTGAAGGGGGAAAAACTGATGCCTAGTGCACCGGAGGATGCCACGATCCAGGCGGACGACAACGCGATAAATCTTTTTGCCAATCGTCGCGCGCTGCGGGGGGTGGGG
>CANMDT010000194.1 GCA_947496715.1 Myxococcales bacterium | reverse complement strand
GAGCGGCGGTCGGCCGGTCGTGGTGCTCCCCGCGCTGCCCTTTTCCTTCCCGGACCGGACGCGCTGGTTCTACCGTGTGAACCGTCGCGATGACCTCGAGACGCTTGCGTCGCGCCTCGGTCTGCCAGCGGCCGATGTGGCGCTGTGGAACGACCTCGACCCGAAGCTCCCCCTCCGGGTCGCCTCCATGCTGACCGTCTGGCTTCCGGCCTCGTTCGCTGCAGAGGGCATCCAGCTCTGGCCAGAATCGGTGGTAGAGATTGCACGACCGGACGCGACAACGGCTGCGCCGAAGCGCCCTCGCGCAACTGAGCCCAAGCGGCCGCGCCACACGCGCAGGAGCCACGCGGTGAAGGCGGGCGAGACGCTCTCGAGCATCGCGCGCCGCTTCCATGTGCGGGTTGCCGACCTGCGCCGCTGGAACGACATCGACGAGGATGAGGTTATCCTCGTGGGGCAGCCCCTGCTCGTGGGCCGTTAGCGGGTCTTGATGCCGCCGCCGAGGCGGATCTTGGGTCCGGTCGGAGGCGTAACCGTAGCCGCGGCGGGCTTGGTGCCGCCGGAACGGGCGCCTCCACCGCGTCGCGCCGAGGGTGCCGCAGCAACCGCAGCCGCCTGCGAACGGGGTTCGGGGGTGAAGGTGAAGGAGGCCTTGGGTGAGGCGATGGGCGCCTCCTCGATGGCGACCTTGGCGTAGGAGGTGGTCGCGTCGACCTGGTTCTTCGACATGGCGCCGAAGGCTGCGGCACCGCCGACCACCGCCACAACGGCAGCAGCGACACCGATGAGCAGCCCCTTGCTGACGGCCTTCTTCTGAACGGCCACGACCTGCTCGGTCGAGTAGCCGCCCTTGGGCCGCACAGGCGCAGCGGCCGCCGGACTGTCGTCCACGCGGAGCGCCTCTGCCGCCATCGTCCGGCGGGATGCAGCCGCCTCTTGGCGGGCCTCTTCCTCTTCGATGCGGCGGATGGCCTCTGCGCGGGCCTGAGCATCCTGCGCTGCGACCTCAGCCTTGGCGGCAGCGGCCTTTTGGGCCTCAGCGGCAGCGAGCGCCTCGCGCTCTGCCTCGGCCTCCGACTTGGTCTCTTCCAGGATGGAGGAGAGGATGGTCAGGGCCTGCGTCTTGCGAACGTTGGAACCCTTCTTGCCGCCCTGGGACGAATCGTTGCTGCTCACGGTGGTCTCTCCGCTTGAGAATAGGCCGCACCGTAGATTGCGGCGTTGCGGTGGTCAACGAATCGACGCGCCTTCCGGTCTAAAGAACAGCCAGCAGACCCCTACTTCCAGCGAGCGAGCACCACACGCATCAGCGGAATCCCAAAGAAGAGCGCGGCCACCGCGAACAGCACCGGCAGCACATGGTAGCCCGACACGGCCGGTCCGGGCCGCCCGTAGAGCATGCCGAGTCCAAGCACGCAGCCCACAAACCCGATCGCAGCGGCCTGCAGACGGGCGCTGGCGCGGTGCGCTGCAACCAGCTTATCCAGCCCGCGCGGCTCGACCACCACGGTGAAGGTCCCCTGCCGGATGCTCTCTACCAGCGAGATCCCTGCGTCGGGTGCGAGTTTGAGCAGCCGCGACAGACCGGAGAGGGTCTCAACCGCCTGCGCCGTGAGCCGCTCGAGGCTGTAGCGCTCCACCATCATCCGCTCGACGAAGGGCTGCGCCTCGGAGAGGAAGTCCATGTCGGGCGCGATGTTCTTGCCGATGCCCTCGACGGTCATCAGTGCCTTGAAGACCATCGTGTAGGTGGGAGGCATGCGGATCTTGTGCCGGATGGCGCCTGCGACGAGGTCGGCGAAGTAGGCGCCGATATCGACCTCTTGGAGCGTCCGATTGGAGACATGCCGCTCCATCAGTTCGACCACGTCGCGCTCGAAGGCCGGCAGGTCGTAGACGACTCCGGGCTGCTTGATGCCGAGTTCGAAGAAGACGCGGGCCACAAGGCGGTAGTCCTGCCGCGCGATGCCGACGAGGACATCGAGGATGTGCTCGCGCTGCGGCGGCGTGAGGCGTCCGACCAGGCCAAAGTCGATGAGGACGATGTTGCCCGTCGACTCAATGAGGATGTTGCCGGGGTGCAGGTCGCCGTGAAAGTAGCCGTCCTCGAAGACCATCTTGAAGAGACCGCGCAGCATGCACTGAGCGATGGGTGTTACCGCGAGCCCGTAGGTGTCTTTTGCGAGCGTGACCTTGGCGCCGTGGATGCGCTCGAGTGTCAGCAGCCGCTCGCTCGAGAAGTCGTCGTAGACGCGAGGAGCGCGGATGCCCTCGAAGCCCTGAAAGTTCGCGGTGAACTGGGCGATGCTCCGGCTCTCGGTACGGAAGTCGAGCTCGCGCCGGATGGCCCGATCGAACTCGCCCATGATGCCCACCGGGTCCATGAGTTCGAGTTCGGGGATGGCTGCGGCAGCGCGGCGGGCGAGGAAGTGGAGGATGTGGAGGTCGCTCTCGATCTGCGCCTTGATGCGGACGCGCTGCACCTTGATGACGACCTCTTCGCCCGTGCTGCGGAGCAGTCCGCAATGAACCTGGGCGATGCTGGCGCTGGCGAGTGGCAGCTCCTCGAGGACCGAGAAGATCTCTTCGACCGGACGGCCGAGTTCTGACTCGATGACGGCGCGGACATCGGAAAAGGGCATCGCCGGGACGTTGTCCTGCAGCTTCTCGAGCTCCTCGATGATGTCGTCGGCGATGAGGTCGCTGCGGGTCGAGAGGATCTGCCCGAACTTCACAAAGGTGGGACCGAGCTCCTCGAACACCATGCGGATGCGCTGTCCGCGTGTGAGGTGGGGGGCTGGCTCCGGACTGCCCTCGACCGTCGGCGGGATGGCCTCCACCTCGGCGAGGTTGAGCCGCTGGACGACGGCGCCGAACCCGTGGCGGCCCAGCACGCGGAGGATTTCACGCATGCGACCGAGGTCGTTGAGCGCGGTCTGAAATCCGCGGAGGTTGCGGTAGGCACGTGAGAGCGCAGACATAGCGGCTACCTCAGCTTCCAGGCCTGGCGGGAGACCCGCTGGACCAGCTGCACGATGGGGTCGGCCGTCCAGTCGTAGGCGCTCTGGAATCGGAGCACAGTCTGGCCGTCGCGGTCGACGAGGTAGCTCTCGGGGAGAAGTTCGGTGCCCCAGCGCTTGGCGGTGGAACCATCGCCGTCGCGGAGCACCGTAAAGTCGGTGGGCTGATAGCCCTGCTCCTTAAGGAAGGCGCGCATGGCGGCCTCGTCTTCGTCCTGCGAGATGGCGATGATGTGGAAGGGGCGATCTTTGAGCGAGCGCGCCAGTTCGAGCATCGAGGGGAACTCGCGGCGGCATGGCTCGCACCAGCTGGCCCAGAAGTTGATCAGGACCACGCGGCCGCGGTGCTCAGCGAGGGTCCGAATGCGGCCGTCGAGATCGGGGAGGGAGAGGGGCGGCGCCGGCTGGTCGACCATCTGCGCCCGGAGCTGGCGTGCGAGGCTGGTGGTGAGCGGGTCATACCGATGGTCCTCGACGCTGGCAGCCCAACCGAGCGCAGCAACTGCGACGAAGGCCAAGAGCGCGAGGATGAGGGTGCGGGGCTTCACGGAGCGGTTGCCACAAAGAGGTCTCTCGCCCGTCGGAGCGCCGAGAAGATTCGCTCTTCGGGGTCGCGCAGGTTTGGGTCGAGGAGGTCAGCGTAGCGGGTTTTGAGGCGGGCTTCCACGCGGGGATCGGCAAAGCGGTGGAAGGGATTGTAGGCGCGCTCCTCATCGAGGGTGGGGAGCCAGGGTCCATCTTCGCGGCGCCAGCTGCGGGCAGCGGAGAGGCGGGCTGCGAGCGCCTCGTCTTCGGGGAAGAGATCGGCGCAGAAGGCGAGGTTCTGCGAGGCATAGTGGTGGCCGGGCAGGATGCGCAGATGGCCGGGCAGCGCGCTCATGCGACGGAAGGAGTCGAAGAGGCTGGGCAGGTGGCCGCCGGCGCGGGTGTGGCCGCAGCCGCCGACGAACCAGAGGTCGCCGGAGGCGATAAACGAATCCGCGATGGCAATAATGTGGTCATCGGTGTGGCCGGGCGTGTGGCGAATCTCGATGGGCTCTCCGCCAACTTCGACCCGGTCGCCGTCGCGGAGCCCCACATCGTGCCGCGTCGGCCAGCGCTCGGCGACGGCGGGCGCGAGCACCTCGCAGCCGAGCGCAGCCACCACCTCCTCGTTCCCGGCGATGTGGTCGGGGTGGCCATGGGTCACCAGAATCCGGACCCGCGCGGGGTTGAGTTGCCGGACCGCTCTGATAGCAACGCCCGCGTCCACGGGATCGACCAAGATGGCATCTCCTCCATGATGAAGAAGGTAGAAGAAGTTGTCGGTCACGGTCGACGCGAGGGGCTGGAACTCCACGAAGGCTCCGAGGGGCTGGAGGAGGAGGTCATCGAAGCGCGGATCGGGCGAACGGCCGGGCCGGGCATCCCGTGGGAGGAGCGCTTCGAGGTGGAGCGCAACTACCACGGCTGGCGCATCGACCGCTACCTGGCAGAGAAGATGCATCGCGCGAGCCGGGCGCAGGCAGCGAACATCGTCAAGCATGGGCTCTGGCTCGATGAGCGCTGGGTGACCAAACAGGGGGCCACTGTGCGCGCCGGCCAGCTGATTCGCATCCCGCGGCTCGAGTTCGCAGACCCGGCCACGCCCTCGTTGGACGAGGTAACCGTGCTGCACGATGAC
>CANMDT010000193.1 GCA_947496715.1 Myxococcales bacterium | reverse complement strand
CGCCAACACCCCCGATCGCTTTGCTGGCCGCCCGGCCCTCCATGTTGGCGTAACGACCGGCTACGCGCACGGTTCGCTCGGCTGCAAGCTGGTGCAGATCGCCGAAGGTCGCGGCGACCTCTACGGCAACGGCTCCGGCAAGGTCTCGCTCTGGGACACCTGCGCGGGCGAGGCCATCCTCATCGCCGCTGGCGGAAGGTTGGTCACGGCGCGGGGCGAGGCCATCGATTACAACAGCGCGGCGACGGGCATCACGGAGCCCTTCCTCGCCTTCAACGAGCCCGGGCATCCCGCCTGGATGGAGGGTCTGCATGAGCTACTTTGAGCTGCATCTGTTTGTCTGCTGCAACGAGCGGGCCTCGGGCGATGCGAAGGGGAGCTGCGGCGCCGCGCATGGCGAGGCCGTTCGGCTCCGGTTCGCCGAGGCGCTCAAGGCGCATGGGCTCTCCGGGAAGATGCGGGCCAACAAGTCGGGCTGCCTGCACCGGTGCTCCGAAGGCCCCGCCGTGGTCATCTACCCCGAAGGGGTCTGGTACCGGGTGGCGGAGGTGGAGCGAGACGTGGACGAGATCGTCCGGGAGCACATCGTAGGTGGCGGCCGCGTGGAGCGGCTGCTCCTTCCCGAGCGCGGGGCGCGCTAGCCCAGCATGACCTCGATGGCCAGCTTGCGCATGCAGTGGTTGCTGGCCATGGAGCTGCCGTAACCGCCGGCGTTGAGCATCACGAGCACATCGCCCTCTTCGACCTTGGGGAAGGCCGCGTCGGAGTGGAAGTTGTCGATGACCTCGTTGATGTTGCCGACCACGACGAAGCGGGGGCTGGCATCATCGGCGAGTCCGCGCGAGGCGTGGACCATCTCCTGGGCGAAGCCGTAGTGAGCGGCCTGCGGGTTGGAGTTGAAGCCGACGTTGAGGCCAACGAAGGTTACGCCGCCCTTCTCTTCCACCATCGTCACCCGTGCGGCGAGGATGGCGGTGTCGTTGACGAGGTAGTCGCCGGGCTCGCAGCAGATCTCCACGTGGTCGCCGAGGAGCGTACCGACGCGCTCGGCGATGTTGCCGGCGTAGAGGTCGAGGTCGACGGGCTCATCCTCGTCGCTGTGGCAGACGCCGATGCCGCCGCCCACGTTGACGTAGCGGAGCTCGGGGAGGCAGCTGGCGAAAGAGCAGAGCCGGTCCACCGCGCGGAGGAAGGTCTCAAGGCCGTGCGCGAGCCAGCCGGAGCCGACATGCATGTGCACGCCCTCGACGATGAGGCCGTACTGCGCGGCGACCTGGAGGGCCTCCTGGAAGCGGTCCTCGTAGATGCCGAACTTGGTCGGCTTGCCGCCGGCGTAGGTGAGCTGCGGCGTAAGGCCGACGCCAATCTGGGGATTGACGCGGATGCCGACGCGGCGGCCGGGGAAGAGGCGGCCCACCTTGTGCATCATGGAGATGGAGTCGACGTTCATGCGGATGGGGAGGTGGCCGATGGAGGCAACATCCTCTTCGCTGACGGACGAACCGGTGAAGGAGATCTCGTGGGGCTCAAACCCGCTGTTGAGGGCGAGGTGAACCTCACCGGGCGAGCAGCAGTCGATGCCGCAGACGCCCGTGGAGCGGATGGCGCCAAGGAGCGGTCCGAAGCGGTTGCACTTGACGGCAAAGTAGAGGCGGCTGGGCTGACCCGTACTGACGAGTGCACCCTTGAGCCGGTTCACGTTCTCGACGATGCGGGCGCGGTCGTAGGCCACGATGGGGGCGCCGTGGCGGTCGATGAGGTCGACGACGGCATGTCCCGCGATGTGGAGCAGGTTTCCGCGGTAGCAGAGACTCTCGCGATGCCACCAGGGGGTAAGCTCGGGAGAAGGGGACGCCGGCAGGCGTCCGGAGGGGACGTCACGAAATAGATCCATTATGCGTAGCTCCTGGCCCAAAAATCGGGCCCAGCATTCGCCGGGGCTCGACCCCACCCAATGTCAGGGGGGCGCTGTTCCGGAACAGTCAGTCAAAACCAACCGGAATCAGATGATTCCTTCGGTCACGGAACGCGGCAGGCCAGGACGGCATGCCAGCGGCGGGCTGTGTAGCAAATCTATTCTGGGGATCAAGAGAAAATGCGATCGGCGACGGAGGGGCGGGGGGAATCACTACGGGGGCAACCCCTCCCCCCCTCCTTGGGGGTTTCTACGGGGTTTCTGAGCAAGCCAAGCGATCCCGCACAGGAGGGATGCTGCCGCAGACCACCCTGTGCGCGGCCTTGTCGACGAGGGAAGATCACCCGCTACGCACGGCCCGATCGATGCGCGTCTGCGTAAAAACCACTTGCCACGAGGCAACGAGATGCTAGTGACCGCGCCTCCCTTGGGGCTGTAGCTCAGCTGGGAGAGCGCTGCATTCGCATTGCAGAGGTCAGGGGTTCGATCCCCCTCAGCTCCACTGAAAGACCGACTTTCCCGAAACGGACGCGTCGGTTGCCGTTCGGCTCCACACGGGGCTGCGCGGACCGTTTTTGTCAGCGCGCACTCGCGGATGGTAGTGCGCCGCACTAAGACGGCGCGGCCTGGCCTCATCGGCTCCCGCCCGAAGGGGCAGCAACACCGCAAAGGCGAGAGAAGGAGACCCATGACGCCAGACCAAGAGATCGCGTTTTCGCGCGCCAGCCTACTGCTACGCGTCTGGCTGGGCGGCAACATGCTGATCGTGCATGGCATCCCCAAGGCAATGAACGCCCAGTCCTTCGTGGACAGGGTGGACAGCTGGATGCCCCGGTTTCCGCACATCGACTGGGTGGGGATGCTGGGCGGCGGCGCGCTGGACGGCCTCGCCCACAAGCTGCCGCAGGTTCCGAGCCTGGGATGGGCCGCGATCCTGGCAGAGACGGTCGGTTCGGTCTGCCTCGTCTTTGGCTTCGCGACCCGCTGGTCTGCGACCTTCCTCTGTGTGACGATGCTGGTGGCGGGCTTGGGCGCCCATTCCGGGGATTCCTGGAAAGAGCGCGAGTTTGTCTTCACCTATGCCGTGATGGCGCTGTCGCTCATCTTTATGGGTGGCGGCCTCTACTCCTATGATGGCCGGAGGCTCTCATGAGCGAGCAAGTTCGGACCATGTTTGCGGAGATTGCGCCCTCCTACGACCGCACCAACTCGGTGCTGTCGATGGGCATTCACCACCTGTGGCGGCGGCGGACGGTAGCTGCGTCCGGTGCGAAGCCGGGCGATGCGGTGCTCGACTGCGCGACGGGCACGGGCGACCTGGCGCTGGGGTTCAAAGCTGCGGTGGGCGAGAGCGGCAGGGTGGTCGGGACAGATTTCTGCGCCGAGATGATGGAGACCGGTCCGGCGAAGTCGGCGGCGCGGGGGTTGCCGGTGACCTTCGAGGTGGCCGATGCGATGGCACTGCCCTACCCGACGGCTACGTTCGACATCGCCTCCATCTCGTTCGGCATCCGGAATGTGGACGACCCGGTGGTCTGCCTTCGGGAGATGGGCCGGGTGGTCCGGCCTGGCGGGCGGGTGGTGGTGCTGGAGTTTGGCCAGCCGCGCGGCCTCTTCGGGGCAATCTATCGCTGGTATAGTAGCGTGGTGATTCCCTTTGTCGGTGGGCTGCTGAGCGGCCAGCGGGCAGCCTACGACTACCTCCCTCGGACCTCAGCGGCCTTCCCTGCGGAGGAGCGGTTTGTGGGGTTGATGGAGCAGAGCGGCGCCTTCTCGGAGATGCGGTATGAGCGCCTCACGCTTGGGATTGCGGTGCTGTATGTGGGGCTGGTTGGGGCGCGGAAGATCGAGGGCGGAGCAGAAACGGGTCAGGTTGGTGGCTGACATACCTTGACAGGGCCGGCTCATTCTCTATGGTGCGCCGCCCGCGACAGGTGGTTTTTCCCTTAGGGAGAGGCTGGTCGCCATTGGAGGAAGACGATGAAGCGCACATTTCAGCCCAGCAATCGCCGCAAGCTCAACAAGCATGGTTTCCGCAAGCGGATGGCCTCCAAGGGTGGCCGTGACGTCATCGCTCGCCGCCGTGCGAAGGGTCGTAAGCGGCTGACGTCGTCGACGCACCGCAAGTAGGCGGTTGTGTGACGGAGGGTGATCAGCCCGCAATCGACCGGAGCTTTCCGAAGTCGGTACGGGTGCTTCACCGCACGGAGTTTCTCCGTGTGCAGCAAGGTGGAAGGAGGTTCGCTACTCCTCGCCTTGCTTTTATGTTTTTGCCGGCGGAGTCGGGTCTCCGGCTCGGTGTGACGGTTTCGAAGAAGGTGGGGCCCTCTGTGACCCGGTCGCTGGTAAAGCGCCGGCTGCGTGAGGCCTTCCGTCAGCATCGGCACGCATGGCCCATCGACGGCGTGGTGGTGGTGGTGGCGCGGGCGCCCGCAGCGACGGCGAGCTACCAGGAGCTCGAGGCTGACTTCTTCGCCTGGTTCCGCTTCATGAAACGGAGCAGTAGGTGAACCTGATGGCGCGGGCGCTGATGTGGCTCATCGGCGGCTACCAGCGCTGGATCTCGCCTGCGCTGCCGCCGTCCTGCCGCTTTCATCCGACCTGCTCGGAGTACACAAAGATCGCCATCGCGGAACATGGCGTGGTAAGGGGCGGTTGGCTTGGCCTCCGTCGAATTGCCCGCTGCAATCCATTCTGCGAGGGAGGCTTCGATCCGGTCCCACCGGCAGGCCTGCCTCAGCCGCCCCCACGAGAAGAAACGAGACAATGAACGAAGAAGTCCCCAATTCTCAGCGCAACATTCTGATC
>CANMDT010000192.1 GCA_947496715.1 Myxococcales bacterium | reverse complement strand
CTTGGCTGGGGGCGCGAGACGCTGACCCACCTTGTCACCGTCGGTCGTCGCCTCGGTTGGGGTGGCGCCAGTCTGGAGGAGGTCATCGCCGCCGGTCGGGCCAAGCCTGTGTCGATGGCCGAGACGACGGCCGACGAGATCGCCGCCATCCTCTTCACGAGTGGCTCCACGGGACCGCCGAAGGGGGCCATCTGCCGCCACCGGAACTTCGATGCCCAGGTGGTCGCAATCCGCGAGATGTTCGGCGTTCAGGAGGGCGAGATCAATGTGCCCACCTTCCCCCTCTTTGCCCTCTTCGACCCCGCGCTCGGCATGACCTCGGTCATCCCGGACATGGACGCCTCTCGTCCCGCGAAGGTCTATCCTCCGAATGTGATCGAGGCTGTGAATGCCTTCGGCGCGACCACCATGTTCGGCTCCCCCGCGCTGCTCAACACGGTGAGTCGCTGGGGCGAGGCGCATGGCTCCAAGATGCCGGTGCCCGCGCCCATCATGCGGCGCATGCTCGCGCTCATTTCGCCCGACGGCGAGCTCTTCCCGCCCTACGGCGCCACCGAGTCGCTGCCCGTCGCGATGATGTCGAGCAACGAGATTCTCGCAGAGACCTGGGCCGAGACAGAGAAGGGCGCCGGCGTCTGCGTAGGCCCGCCCGTGCCCTCCATCCGGCTTCGGGTCATCGCTATCACCGACGAGGCCATCGCAGACCCCGCGCTGGCGACCGATTGCGCCGTTGGAGAAGTGGGTGAAATCGCGGTCTGCGGCGATGTTGTGACCACAGGCTATCTGAACGACGAAGGTGCCGACGCCCGCTCCAAGATGGTCTCTGCCTCCGGCGAGCTCTGGCACCGGATGGGCGACCTCGGCTACCTCGACGCCAAGGGCCGTCTCTGGTTCTGCGGGCGCAAAGGCCACCGCGTGGTGCTCGACGATGCGACCCTCTTCTCGGTCAACCTCGAGGAGGTCTTCAACACCCACCCGAGCGTCTATCGGACCGCACTCGTGGGCGTGACGGTTGCCGGCATCCGCGAGCCGCTCCTCTGTGTGGAGCTGGAGCCGAACACCGCATCGCGGGAGAAGAAGCGCATCGAGCAGGAGCTGCTGGCGATGGCCGCGGCAAACCCCGTCACCGCGCGGGTGAAGCGGGTGCTCTACCATCCCGGCTTCCCGGTCGATGTGCGCCACAACGCCAAGATCAACAGGGAGACGCTGGCCGTCTGGGCGCAGGCGAGGCTGTCGTGAAGCGGGCGCTCGTTACAGGCGGTGGCGGCTTCCTCGGCAGCTACATCTGCCGCGACCTCGGGGCGCGCGGTGTTGAGGTCGTTTCGCTGCAGCGGGGCGACTACCCCGCGCTGGCGGCGCTGGGTGTCACGACCGTCCGCGGCGACATCGCCGACGCAGACTCCGTGATGCGGGCTGCGGAGGGGTGCGACACGGTCTTCCATGTGGCTGCCAAGGCGGGTGTTTGGGGCTCCTACGAGAGCTACCGCGTTGCCAATGTCGTGGGCACCGAACGGGTGCTCGAGGCCTGCGCCGCGCAGGGCGTTGCCCGCCTCGTCTACACGAGCACGCCGAGCGTTGTGCATGGCGGAGATGACGTCGCGGGCGTGGATGAGTCGGCACCCTACGCATCCCACTTTCTCACCGCCTATCCCGCGACCAAGGCAGAGGCAGAGCGGATGGTGCTGGCGCAGCACGGCGAGAAGCTCGCGACGGTCGCGCTCCGGCCCCACCTCATCTGGGGGCCCGGCGACAACCACCTGGTACCGCGCATCATCCAGCGCCACAGGGCCGGCCGGCTCCGCTTTGTGGGCGACGGCAGCAACGTCATCGACGGCGTCTATGTGGAGAACGCCGCAACGGCCCACCTGCTCGCTGCCGATTGCCTCGAGCGCGGCGGCGCCTGCGGCGGCAAGGCCTACTTCATCACCAACGGCGAGCCGATGCCGCTGCGCGATCTGGTCAACGGCATCGTTGTCGCAGCGGGGCTGCCACCCGTGAAGCGCACCATTCCGCCTGCGGTGGCCTACTGTGTTGGCGCGCTGCTCGAACTCATCTTCACGCTGCTGCGGCGCGAGAGCGAGCCGATGATGACCCGCTTCGTCGCCAAGCAGCTCTCCACCGACCACTGGTACGACATCAGCGCTTCGGCGCGCGACTTTGGGTACCAGCCGGCCGTCTCCACCGAGGAAGGGCTTCGGCGGCTGGCCGAGGCGCTTCGAGGCAAACTCCCGCCAGCTTAAGGCGTGATGGAGAAGGAGTGGAGGATGCTGCCGTTGGCAGCCACCGCTTCGAGACTCATCGTGCTGCCGACCACGTTCACATGCATGAAGTGGAACTCGGAGATCTGCGTGTCGATTTCGGGCCAGGTGCCGACCCGCCAGAAGAAGGACTGGGTGTCGAGCGTGCCGCCGGCGCCGCCCGTGGTCACCCAGGTGATGCCGTTGGGCAGCTCGGGCGTGTGGGCGTAGAGGTGGTTGTGGCCGTTGAAGACGATGTTGACGTTGTAGGAGGCGAAGAGCGGTTCGAGGATGTTGCGCACCTGCGGCGCCTCCATGGAGGCGGGGAAGGCGAGCCGTCCGCCCAACCAGAACTCGATGCGCGGCGGCTTGTGGAAGACGGCGGCGCGGAAGGTGGCGCTGGTTGCAGCCTCCGAGCCGAGCTGGTTCTCGATGCAGATGTGCTGCGGGCTGCCCGGATCGACGGAGTTCTCGGTGTCGAGAAAGAGCACGAACATGGAGCCGTAGCGCCAGCCGAAGCAGTGCTCGTCGTCGGGTTGCGACATATACTCATTGAAGAGCGAAGCGCCCGAATCCGAGTAGCGCTCGTGGTTACCGGCGCCGACCAGGAAGGGGACGGTGGAGGCAAGGGCGGTGAGTGGCTGAAAGAGCTGGCTTCGGAACTCGCCCCGCGTACCGTTCTGCACACAGTCTCCCGTCGACATCGCGAAGTCGGGGTCGTAGGCGGCCATGCGCGGGGTTAGGCCTCGGAAGTTGGAGGGGCCGTCCTGGTTGTCGCCGAAGACGACGAAGGAGAAGGCATCTCCGGCGCCATCTGCGGGCGCGGTACGGAACGACTTCACCGGCGTCGCTCCAGCCTCGGTGCCGACGGAATAGTAGATGGTGGAGCCGGTCAGCAGCCCTTCGAGGCGGACCTCGTGGGTGGTGCGAGAGACCCCCTCCGAGTAGCCCGCCGTCAGTGCGTCCGGCGCGTAGCCGAAGCGAACCACGCCGGGCTCGGCTGCAGCGGTCTCCCACCGAACCGAGACGGCCGTCTGCGTTACCCACATGAGGTAGGGCGGGCTCGGAAAGGTGCTCGGGTTGAGCACGGTGACCGCCGGCGGGTAGGGCGGCGTGGTATCTACGACGGTGGTGTCATCTACGACGGTGGTGTCATCTACGACGGTGGTGTCATCTACGACGGTGGTGTCATCTACGGTCGTGTCTGCAACGGTGGTGTCCTCGACGGTCGTGTCTGCCACGGTGGTGTCATCAACCGTTGTGTCCGCAACGGTGGTGTCATCAGCCGTCGTGTCTGCCACGGTGGTGTCATCCTCGACTGTCGTATCTGCGACGGTGGTGTCCTCGACCGCGGTGTCATCCTCGACCGCGGTGTCGGCCGAGCCCTGCCCGCTGCTCTCCTGCTCCGGCGAAGTGTCACCCGTGACCTCGGAGGTTCGGGAGATCTCGGTGCCGCAGCCCGCAAGAAGAGCAACAAGCGAGAGCGATACGAGACGAAGGGGGGTGTTCATGAAGGCCAAATCCGAAGGTGACACATGTGTCGCCAATGTGACGGATTGGGGGCGGATTGGCCAGCAGAAGCGACCGCGTCAGCGTACGATTTCCTCCGCAAGCCTTAGCGACACATCGACATCGCTGCCGAGCAGCAGCAGATGCCCCATTTTGCGACCGGCCTTCGCCTCCGCCTTCCCGTAGAGGTGGAGGTGGGCGTTGGGCAGCCCGAGGAGCAGCTCCCAGTTGGGCGTTCGGTCGAGCCAGAGGTCACCGAGCAGGTTCACCATGACGGCCGGCGTGAAGAGGATGGTCTCTCCGAGCGGCAGCCCCATGACGCACCTGGCCTGCTGCTCGAACTGCGAAGTGGCGCAGGCGCCGAGCGTGAAGTGGCCCGAGTTGTGGGTGCGCGGGGCAATCTCGTTCACCAGCAGGGTGCCGTCCGGGAGCACAAAGAACTCCACCGCGAGGAGACCGACGAACCCGAGCCCCTCGGCAATCGCGCGGGTAACCTCCTCGGCAGTGCGGGCCGTCGCCGCGGTCACCCGAGCGGGCGCGATGGTCGTGTGGAGGATGTGGTTGCGATGGAGGTTCTCTGCGATCGGATAGGCGGCGAAATGGCCGTCGATGCTCCTTGCCGCGATGCAGGAAATCTCGCGCTCGAACGGCACGAAGGCCTCCAAGATGCAGGGCTGCTGGAGGAGCAGGGCGCGCGCCGCCTGGAGCGTCTGCAGGTCGCGGATGGCGACCTGGCCCTTGCCGTCGTAGCCCTCGCGGCGGGTCTTGAGGATGGCTGGCTGGCCGAGCCGAGCGAGCGCAGCGTCGAGCGATGCAGCGTCGGTGACCTCGGCATAGCGGGTGTGCGGCACGCCGATGGTGTCGAGGAAGCGCCGCTGGCTGAGCCGGTCCTGGATGGTGCCGAGGATGGCGGAACCGGGGTAGAGCGGTCGTATGGCTTCGACCGCCTGGAGCACGGGCAGGGCGATGTGTTCGGTCTCGAGCGTCACCACGGTGGAG
>CANMDT010000191.1 GCA_947496715.1 Myxococcales bacterium | reverse complement strand
TCCCTTCCGCAACGCGGCAGTATTCAGATCGAGAATGGACGAGGCTGCTGCTATCGACACAAGCGCATCATCTTCCGCCGCCCGGGTCCGCGCCGTGTCAGGAAGGCCAATCGCCTCGCCAAACCGCCGCACCAGGTCGAGGTGGCCCACCACCTCCGGCCGCAGCCGCTGCACAAGCTCCGCAACCGCCTCGTAGTAGCGGACAACCAGCCCCTCCAGCCCGCCGCAGCTCTCTGCGGCCTGCAGGAAGACCTCTTCACTCATGTCGAGGTAGTGGTCGCCCAGCGTGTGCACCGACCCGACGATATACTGAAACCCGTAGAGCCGCCGAAGCCCCGTCATCTGCTCCGCCCACCGGTCGCCCGGCAGCATCTCCGTCTCGAACCCCCGCACCAACGTCAACCGGCCCGCATAGGCTGCCTGCAGACGGGCCGACTCTTCCGCATAGGCGGCGAAGTTCTGCGACAGCCTGTCAGGACCCCAGCCCAGCGCTACCTCACGCGGGTAGAGCCAGCGCTCCTCGTTTCGCGGTGCATGCTCCGAGAGGCCGTAGACCTCAAAGCCTTGCCGCGCAGCCTCTGCCACCACCTCTTCGAGGCTCCCCTCGGCATGGTCACAGTAGGCGCCGCTGTGGCCGCCATGAAGCGACGCACGCCAGCCCATCAGCGTTTGACGAGGCCCAACAGGAGGATGAGCAGCGCCGCAACCCCCAGCAGTACAAGCAGGAAGGCCTTGGTGTTGACGGGCGAGGCCGGCGGCGGCTCAAACTCGCTCTTGGGCGCCTGCTTGAAGTTGTCTTTGCCCACCGGCTGAGACTGGTTGCGTGGGACGGGAATCTGGTTGCCCTTGCGTCGAGCCATCTGGAACTCCTGCGTTCACCCAAAAGCGGCCTGCGAGAGCCCTGTCTGTTACTCTTCCCCCGCGGGATTTCAAGCGACCCGCGGTGGCGACCCCGAGACAGTGCGCCACTGCGCAGCGCCGGTGTCGGTGGGTCGGCCCGCGAAGACGATCTCGGGGTGGAACTGCTCCCACCAGTCCATCGCCTCGCCCGGGCTCCACGGGTCGGCCAGCGCCAGCGTCTCGAGCGCCCGCAGGAGCTCTCCGGTGTCGGCAAACCGCTCGTCCGGTTCCTTGCTCAGGCAGCGCATAATCAGCTGTTCCAACGGCCACGGGACCGGGTAGCCGAGCCGCTGCGACGGCGACTCGGGGAACTCCTCAAGATGTTTCATGCCGATGTCGAAGGCGCTTCCGCCCGAAAAGACATCGCTGCCCGTCAGCAGGAAGTAGCCCACCGCCGCGAGCGAGTAGATGTCGGCGCGGCCATCGAGCGGCTGACGGCGCAGCTGCTCCGGCGACATGTAGAGCGGCGTCCCGACAACCACATCACCCTGCGTGATCCGCGGGTCGGAGGTGGCGTTGTCCATGGAAAGGCCAAAGTCGAGCACCTTCGCAAAGTCGGCAATCTGGCCACGGCAGCTCAGCATGATGTTCTCTGGCTTCACGTCGCGGTGAACCAGACCTGCAAGGTGGGCCTCCCAGAGGGAGCCCGCCACCTGCCGCATCACATGCAGCACCCGCGACGGCGGCTGCGGCCCATGCAGCCGCACCACCGCCTCCAGCGACAGGCCGTGGATGAGCTCCATCACATAGTAGAACTCGCCGGAGCGGGTCCGGCCGTAGTCGTAGATCGCGACCGTATTGGGATGGGTGAGGCGTGAAGTGAGATTCACCTCCCGCTCGAACCGGGCGAGCGCCTCCTTGTCGTCGTGCTCCGGCTTCAGAACCTTCACCGCCGTCTCGCGACGGAGCAGCGCATGACGGGCCCGATAGACAACGCCCATGCCGCCGCGACCGATAACCCCGAGGAGCGTATACTTGCCCAGACGCCGCGCCTCATCGGCCTCGCGGAGCAGATAGGTGAGCACGCCGAGGCCGAGCGCCAGGAAGGCCACCAGCATGGTCGTCGCGAGGCCGGCAAGCAGGTCGACCGACTCATACCATTCCCGCGGAGGCCGCAGTTTGGGGGCAATCTCCACCAGCCAGCGCCGCTGCCCGAAGTCGATCACATTCTCTACATGCGAGGTCGACAGCACCTGCGACAGATGCTCCTGCGACGAGGAGAAGAGCAACGACCGCGAGTCCTCCGTCGCGTCGTAGATCGCCATGGTCATGCCGCCCAGGTTGAAGGCCTGCAGGATCTGGTCTGTCAGATCGCGTAGCCGGACAGTGGCCACCACCATCCCCTTCACAGGCCCCCGCGCACCCTCCGCCTCTCGGTCCGGCGGCGCATAGGCTGCCTGATAGATGGAGACGCTCCAGTTTCCGTCGCTCTCCGAGAGCATCCGCGTCCGACCCGAAGCCAGCGGCACAGCCGAGGCCCCGGCCTGCTCCAGCCTGCCGCGGCGCTCCGGGTCCGAGGCAAGGTCGAAGCCTACACGCTGGCTCCCCACCGGGAGCGCGAAGGCGACCGGGATATGCATCGACACCGCCGGTGCCGGACTCCAGCCGCTGCCGTCCGGAACAACAATCAGGCGCGGTGGGGCTGTGTCGCCCTCGACCACCGACTCAAAGGCCGGCCGGTCTGCCTGCAGCACCACGGGCGCCCACTGCAGCGAGGTGATCATCCGGTAGCGCGACAGCGAGGGCGACACGAACCGGGCAAACGAGGTCGCCGTGACGCCGTCCGCAGCTTCAAAAAACGAGGCCGTCGAACGCGCAACCTCCAGCGGAGAATCGAGACCCCGCTTCACCCGCGACATCAGCTCGCCGGCGCGCACCAGAAAGAGGTCGCGCTGCGCCTTCGCATCCCGGTCCTCCGCCCGCTGCCAGAGCTCCAGGCTCACAAGCGTGCCCGAGACGAGGAAGAAGACCGACAGCGCCAGCGAGATGCGGATAGCCTGCGAGTTCAGCCCCCGACGCAGACCCAGCGCAGACCGAGTCAGCAGCGACGGTGCGCCCTGACCCTTCCCACCCTGCAATCGATTCGCCTCGGCCATTTACTCCATCTCGAATCGGACGCCCTGCGAGAGCGGCAGCGTGGTTCCGTAGTTCACCGTGTTGGTCGTCCGGCGCATGTAACTCTTCCACGCATCCGAACCCGACTCGCGGCCTCCCCCCGTATCTTTCTCGCCCCCGAATGCACCACCAATTTCTGCCCCCGATGTTCCGAGGTTTACGTTCGCTATCCCGCAATCGGAGCCACTTTGCGCCAAAAAGTGTTCCGTCTCCGACAGCGACTCCGAGAACAGCGCAGACGACAGCCCCTGCGACACCCCGTTCTGCAACGCCACCGCCTCCTCGAAACTCGAATACCGATGCAGGTAGAGAATCGGCGCGAAGGTCTCGCGCTGCACCACCGGCGCATCTGCCGAAATCTCTACCAGCGCAGGCTGCATGTAGAACCCACCGCCCAGGCTCCCCGCGCGCACCCGCTCTCCGCCTGCCAGCAGACGGCCGCCCTGCGAAACTGCCTCTACCAGTGCTCGCTCCATCGCAGCGCAGGCCGCCTCATCGATCAGCGGGCCGACCAGCGTCGAAGGCTCGCGCGGATCGCCCACCCGCAGGCTCTGGTAGGCTTCCGTCAGCCGCGCGATGAAGCCCTCCGCGATCGTCTCCTGCACCAGCAGCCGGCGCAGCGTCGTGCAGCGCTGCCCCGCCGTCCCCACCGCAGAAAACAGGGCCGCACGCAGCGCCAGCTCCTGCCGCGCGCTCGGCGCCACGATCATCGCATTGTTGCCGCCAAGCTCGAGCATCGAGCGGCCCAGGCGGGCGCCAACAACCGCGGCGACCCGGCGTCCCATCGCCGTCGAACCCGTCGCAGAGACCAGCCGATAGACGGGCGACGCAGCAAGCGCCTCGCCCACCGATGCACCGCCAAAGAGGCACTGGCAGAGCCCCGCAGGCGCACCCTCGCGCAGGCAGACCTCCGCCACCAGCTCCATCACTGCAGCGGCACAGAGCGGCGCCTTCTCCGACGGCTTCCAGACCACGCTGTCGCCACAGACCAGCGCCAGCATCGCGTTCCAGGCAAAGACCGCCATCGGGAAGTTGAAGGCCGTGATGACCGCCACCGGACCAAGCGGATGCCACTGCTCCATCATCCGGTGCTGCGGCCGCTCGCTCACAATCGTAAGGCCGTGGAGCTGGCGCGACAGACCGACCGCGAAGTCGCACATGTCGATCCACCCCTGAACCTCACCCTCCGCCCCGCTCACCGTCTTGCCCACCTCGAGCGTGATGACCGCGGCCAGCGCCTGCTTCCGCGCCCGCGCCTGCTGACCGATGGCCGCCACCAACCTGCCACGCGCCGGCGCGGGAACCAGCTGCCAGACCGAGAACGCCGAGGCAGCCAGCGCTTCTGCGGCCGCAATCTGCGCTGCGTCGGCCACCTCGACCTCTGCCAGCAGCGCCCCATCCATGGGGCAAAAGCTACCGATCGCGGCGCCCGTGCCACGCGCCGCTGCACCGCTCCAACCGGCCAACCGCCGCACCGCTCCCGTCGCCATCTGCTGCTCCATGATCAGGCTCCGCTCCCTGTGCCAACCATCGCGTCCGGCGCCCCGATACGCGACGCAACCCAGCGCTCGATGAGCCGCTCCGCAAAGTCGGACGAGACCACAATCTCGTCGCCGCTCAGCCGGTCTGCGGTGTCGGTGGGCAGGTGATACTCCCGCGGCACGCTCGTCCGCGCATCCACCCGAGAGAGCGCGACGGCCGCGTAGCCCCGCGCGGCAAAGATGGCCGCATCGCTGCCACCGAC
>CANMDT010000190.1 GCA_947496715.1 Myxococcales bacterium | reverse complement strand
CCGGGAGCGGGACGAGTTTGTGAACTACTTCGGCGCCTTCGACCGCAACTACCTCGCCAAGGTGGACTATGCGCGGAAGGATGGCCCGATGCAGGCGATGTACGAGACGGTCTCGTCGGCAATGGACGAGGCGGATGCGCGGCGCCGGGCCTTCTCAGACACGGCGATTGAGACCCCGATTGGTACCGAGGCGGCACCTGAGGCGGCTCCGGCTCCTGCGGCGGCTCCCGCTCCTGCGGCGGCTCCCGCTCCTGCGGCGGCTCCGGCTCCTGCGGCGGCTCCGGCTCCTGCGGCGGCACCTGCCCCTGCGGCGGCTCTGGCTCCCGAGACGAAGGGGAACTAGCCCATGTTCAATCGACCGCGCCTGGGCGAGCTGCTCGTCGACCATGGCCTGGCATCTCAGGAGGCTGTGGATGCTGCCCTTGCGAGCCAGCGGACCAAGAGCGCGCGGCTCGGCGACCTGCTGGTAGACCTCCATGGTGTTGACCCGTTTGCGATCACGCAGGCGCTCGGCATGCAGTTCGAGATGCCCTGCCTGGAGCGGCTGCGGCTCGACGAGGTCGATCTCGACCTGCTCGACGCAGTGCCGATTGCCTACGCCCGGTCGCGGAAGATTCTGCCGCTTCGCCAGTCGGGCGATGTGGTGCAGGTGGCGATGGCCGACCCGCTCGACCTCGCCGCGCTCGATCAGGTGGGCAACGCGCTGCAGGCCTCCACGGAGCCCGTGCTGGTGCCGGGCCCTGCGCTGCTCGAGGCCGTCAACATGGCCTACGACAAGCACGACCGCCGTCGTGGTTCGTATGGCGACATGCTTGGCAGCGAGGCAACGCGTTCGACCACCGAGGTGGTGGAGCCGGGCTTTGAGGATGTCGTCGACCTTCTCGGCGCCGGTGGCGACGATGAGGCGCCGGTGATCCAGTTTGTGAACACGACCTTTGTACGTGCTGCGCGCGACCGCGCGTCGGACATCCACATCGAGCCCTACGAGGGTCGGGTTGTGGTTCGATTCCGCGTTGATGGCGTGCTGCAGCAGGTGGCCGAGGTCCCGAAGCGGTTCCATGCCTCCATCGCGGCGCGCGTGAAGATCATGGCCGGGTTGAACATCGCAGAGAAGCGGCTGCCGCAGGATGGTCGCATCCGGATCAAGCTGGCAGGGAAGGACATCGATATCCGCGTCGCGACAGCGCCGACGACGCATGGTGAGCGGGTGACGATGCGTCTCCTGGACCGGTCGTCGGTGATGCTCGACCTGGCAGCGATCGGCATGGACGCAGAGATTCTCTACAAGGTGCACGACCTCATCGCGAAGCCCTACGGCATCATCCTGGTGACGGGGCCGACAGGCTCGGGCAAGACGACGACGCTCTACAGCTGCCTTTCGAAGATCAACACGCCGGACAAGAACATCCTGACGGTTGAAGACCCTGTCGAATACCAGCTGCAGGGCATCAGCCAGGTGGCGGTGAACCCGAAGATCGACCTCACCTTCGCAAACGGACTGCGCTCCTTCCTGCGTCACGACCCGGATGTCATCATGGTGGGAGAAATCCGCGACCAGGAGACGGCGGAGATCGCGATCCAGGCCTCGCTGACGGGTCACTTGGTCTTCTCGACCATCCACACGAACGATGCAGCAGGCGCCTTCACGCGGCTCATCGACATGGGCGTGGAGCCCTTCCTGGTGGCCTCGTCGCTGCTGGCAAACATGGCGCAGCGGCTGGTTCGCCGGCTCTGCGAACACTGCAAGCAGCCCTACACGCCAACCGAAGAGGATGTGCTTCAGCTCGAGGTGACGACGGCCTTTGTAGCGTCGCGTGGCAACACCTTTCACCGTCCCGGCGGCTGCGATCAGTGCAAACAGAGCGGCTATCGCGGGCGACTGGGCATCTACGAATTGCTGACCGTCTCGCAGGAGGTGAAGCAGCTGGTGATGCGGCGCACCGACGCCGGCGCCATCAAGCGGCAGGCGGTCCTCGAAGGGATGCGGACGCTGCGTCAGGATGGCGCAGACAAGGTGACACGGGGCCTGACGAGCGTGGAAGAGATTCTCCGCGTGACCCAGAAGGAGGTGGCCTAACGCTTGCGAGCGAAGGGCCATAAACACCCATGCCTGTCTACGAATACACCGGGGTCAACGCGGCGGGGAAGAAGGTCAAAGGGGTCTACGACGCGGAGAGTCCGCGCGCGCTCCGAGACCATCTGAAGGCGCAGCAGATCTTCCTCACGGAGCAGACCGAGGGGAAGTCAAAGCAGGAGCGGAAGGCAGGCGAAGTGCGGCTGCCCTTCAGCGGTCCGAAACAGCCGGGCGTGCGCGAGATCTCGATCATGACCCGTCAGCTGGCCACGCTGCTCAAGGCGGGCATTCCGCTGGTCGAGGCGCTCACAGCTCTCGTGGAGCAGAGCGAGGACGAGGCGCTCAAGAAGATCATCGCCGAGGTTCGTCAGCGGGTGAACGAGGGTTCGCCGCTGCATGTGGCGCTGGCTGATCACCCCAAGGTCTTCTCTGACCTGTTTGTGAACATGGTGAAGGCGGGTGAGGCCTCGGGCAACCTGGATCTGGTGCTGGTGCGGCTGACCGACTTCCTCGACGAGCAGGTGACGCTGCGGAACAAGATCACCGCGGCGATGTTTTACCCCATCATCATGATGGTCTTCGGGACCGCGATCGTGGGTTACCTGATGAAGTTCGTCATCCCGCAGATCACCAAGTTGTTTGATGACCAGAAGGATGCGCTGCCCTTCATCACGGTTGTGCTGGTGGCGGTGAGCAACTTCGTGTCGAGCTTCTGGTGGCTGATTCTGCTGGCGGGTTTCGGTTCATGGCGCGGCTTTCAGAAGTGGAAGGCGACGCCTGCGGGTCGGCGGAAGTGGGACGAGACCATCCTGAAGTTGCCGGTGTTCGGCATCATTGCGCGGATGGTGGCAGTGTCACGCTTCGCCAAGACGATGAGCACGCTGCTGGCCTCGGGCGTTCCGCTGCTGACGGCCATGGACATCGTGAAGTCTATCCTGGGCAATGTGGTGCTGATCGAGGTGGTGGAGCAGGCGCGTCTGAACATCCGCGAAGGTGAGAGCATCGCGGTGCCGCTTCGCCGGAGCGGGCAGTTCCCGCCGATGGTGACCCACATGATTGCGGTGGGTGAGCGGACGGGCGCGCTTGAGGAGATGCTCGACAATGTGGCGGACGCCTACTCCGAGCAGGTGTCGGCGCGCATTCAGGGGCTGACCACGCTGATGGAGCCGCTGATCATGCTGGTGATGGGCGGCGTGGTTGGATTCATCGTCTTTGCCGTGCTGCTGCCGATTCTACAACTCAACGAGTCGCTCACGAAGTGAGCCAGGAGGAACCATGAAAGAGAACCGTTTGGCCGAGATTTCACCCGCAGCGTTCGCGCGCACGGGCACCCGGGGTATGACGCTGGTGGAGATTATGATCGTACTCACGATCATGGCGAGCATTGCCGCGGTGGTCGGCTTCTTCGCCAAGGGCGCGCTCGACAATGCGAAGATCAAGGAGGCGCAGACCGAGGTGGGCAACCTCAAGCAGATGGTCGACACCTACTACGTCTCCGCGGACGAGTATCCGAACAGCCTCGACGATCTCAAGAGCCCTCCGGGCGGCATGTCTCCGATCGTGAAGACGATCCCGAAGGACCCTTGGAACAACGAGTACAACTACTCCAAGGGCGGCGGTTCGGATGAGCCCACGCTGTCGAGCAACGGCCCCGACGGACAGGGCGGCACGGACGACGATATCTCGAGCGAGCCCAAGTGAGACGACCTGTCCGCAGCAGTGTTGAGCGGGCATGAAGGCCCGCGCCTGCAGCGGACTGCGGCGCGGCAACGCGCCCTGCGGAGTGATGGCGTCGGCGCGTGGCATGACGCTGATTGAGATCATGATCGTGCTGACGATTGTGGCGTCGGTGATGGGTCTGACGGCCTTCTCGATGTCGGGACTGACAGCCTCGAAGGTGCGGTCGGAGGCGCTGCATGTGGCCGGCGCGGTTCGCTATGTCTACGGCCGCTCGGCCATCAACGGGGTCCGCTACCAGCTGACCTTTGCGGTGGGCGGCAACACGCTGTCGGCGCAGTGTTCGGAGAAGAACATCCCGGTGGCCTCTGCGGAGACCACGAAGGAGAAGGCGAAGGCGGACAAGGAAGATACGGAGGCCAATCCCTTCGGCGTGGCGGGCGGCGGCGGTACCATGGCTGCCTGCGACGACAAGATTCTCCGCGACTTCAAGCTCAAGGACGGCGTCACGATTGCCCGGGTAATCACCAGCCATGACGAGGCGCCCGTAGAGTCGGGGAATGCCACCATCGGCTTCTTCCCGAACGGCTTTGTGGAGCGGTCGATGATCTGGGTGAAAGGGGCCGACGGCGGCTACTTCACGCTGATCGTGGACCCGATGTCGGGGCGTGTCCGGGTGAAGCCGGGCGACCTCGAGGTGCCCGACGACTTCTTCGAAGTGGAGGAGGACTGATGCGTCGGGGCTTCACACTCCTGGAGGTCATGATCGCGCTGGCGATTCTGGCCGTGAGCCTGACGATTCTGATCGGCACGCAGGCCAATTCGGTCCACATGACCGAGCGTGCGAGCAGGATGTCGGCGGCGGCGATGCTGGCGCGTTCTCAGATGATCGACATCGAGCATGAGCTTCTCAGCGAGGGCTTCTCCGACATGACCGAGGAGATGCGGGGCGACTTCCGCGACGACGGCTTCGATGGCATGGAGTGGAACGCCGTGGTGGAGGTGGTGGAGCTTCCGCCCGAGGCGAGCGAGCAGCTGGTAAACTCGGTTACAAGCTCGCTCTTCGGGTCGTCGGATGGTCAGTCCGAAGGGGCGCTGACGGG
>CANMDT010000189.1 GCA_947496715.1 Myxococcales bacterium | reverse complement strand
GGCAGGAGCCACGGCTTCCGCCACGGGCGCTGCGATCGCAGCAGGAGCCACGGCTTCCGCCACGGGACGCTCACGCTTGGGGCGCGGCGCAACCACTTCGCCCGGGTAGAGGGCGTCGGGGCGGCGGAGGCTCAGATCCACATGGGCTGCACGGTCGAGCGCCGCCTCCAGCTGGTTCTTCATGATGAGATAGGCCTTGTCGTTGTGGTCGGCGCGGCGACGCTCCCGGTCCACATCGTTGAGGGCCTTGGTGAGCTTCTTGCGGAGCCCCTCGAGCTCGGTCTTCACCCGCTCGCGCTCTTCGCGCAGGCCGGCCTCACCGGTGCGACGGCCATCGGCCGCCTTGCGAAGGTCTGCGATCTCGCGCTGGTGCGCCTCCTGCAGCTGCGACACTGCCTCGGAGTCGCTCAGGGTCACGATCTTCTCAACGATCTTTTCGACGATCTTGGGCTCGGCGGAACCAGACGCACGCGACTGGGCCTCCTTGAGGAGCTGCTTGAGTTCGGCGTTCTGGGCGAGGAGCTTGTCGACCGGCCCGGCCGACGCGATCTTCTCGTGGAGCTCACGCACAGTCTTCGCGAGGCCCTCGGCCTGCTTGGTGCTCTGGTGCGCCTTCTCCTTGGCTCCCTTCAGCGCCTCGCGGGCATCCTTGGCATCGTTCTCTTTGGCAGCCATCTGCTTGCGGAGCGACTCCATCTGCTTGCGCACTTCTGCCAGTTCGTCGGTCTGCTTCGGCTCCTTCGGCGCCTTTGCTTCAGCCTTCGCCACAGGCGCAGGAGCAGCCGCCTTCGCGGGTGCCTTCGCCTCGGCTTGCGCCTTCCACGCGGCTGCGTCACCGCGCGCCGAGAACCACAAATAGCCCACCACGAGGAGGGCAACTCCAAGAATCAGTTCCAAACCTTGCATGACCAACCAAACTGCTGCAGGGAAGGCGCCGCGGCGCCGAGCCCCCACTCACCCTCAAAACGAGGCTGAATGGGCGGCAGGTTGCTACCACCGCACGCCCGAAGGGTCAAACCCGCCGGCGCACCCCGCAGCGAGCCTCGACCTTGACCGATTCCCACCTCGACGAGCCCCAAACCGCCCCCGATTCGACGCTTACGGCAGCGCGCCAGGCCCGCATCCGAGAGGTGGTCGACCGGCGCATGCGCGGGGTGGCCGTCGTCCTCGACTCCCTTTACGACCCCGGCAATCAGGCCGCCGTCTATCGCAGCGTCGAGGCCTTCGGCTTCCTCGAC
Source organism: Myxococcales bacterium (assembly GCA_947496715.1). Classification (GTDB taxonomy): domain Bacteria; phylum Myxococcota_A; class Bradymonadia; order REDH01; family REDH01; genus CAIWGR01. The sequence goes on along the minus strand of CANMDT010000189.1, from coordinate 3,617 downwards.
TGCCACGTCGTCAACCCAGCGTTCGCCAAGAAGAGCAACCCGCGTGCCGTCTCGCGCGGCGCCGAAAAGTGGCTCAACATGCACATCTGGCAGCAGGCCGAGGAGGCCATCGCATCGCTCCGGGCCAGCGGCCACGCCATCTGGGTCGCCGACGTCCGCAACGCCGTACCGCTCTCCCAGGTTCGCTTTGACCGCAAGGTTGCGCTCGTCTTCGGCGCCGAACATGCCGGGCTGAGCCCCGCCTTCCGCGCAGCCGCCGATGGCGCCTTCACCGTGCCGACGGTCGGCTTCGTGGAGTCGCTGAACATCGCGGCAGCCGCCACCGCAACGCTCGCAGAGGCCCGCATCGCCCGCGAGCGGGCGCTTGGCGCACGCACCGATCTTACCTTTGAAGAGCGCGAGGCGCTCTACCTCGACTACCTCGGCAGGTAACCGTGGCAGCAAACAAGACCCAGGCCACCGCGCAGACAGCGGCAGATTTCTTCCTCTCTCTCGATGAGCCCCGCCGCTCGGAGTGCGAGCGCCTGACCCAACTCATGAGCGCCGCAACGGGCGCAGCGCCACGCATGTGGGGCGCCGCGATCGTCGGCTTCGGTGAGACCCATCTGGTCTACGAGAGCGGACGCGCGCTCGACTGGTTCAAGGTTGGCTTCTCGCCCCGTAAGGCTGCGCTCACGCTCTACCTCGGCGCCGAGGCGCTCGACGACGCTGCCCTCATGGCGAAGTTCGGCAAGCACACCACCGGCAAGGGCTGCCTCTACCTCAAGCGGCTCGACGATGCCGACCCCGCAGCACTCGAAGCGTTGCTGCAGCGCTCCGTAGCGAAGGACTAGCGGTCGACGACGCAGCGGCCGATCCCGTCGCCCAGGTCGATACAGAGCATGCTGCTCGGGCAGGTGTCGCCCGCGCCGCAGTGGATGGAGCAGAATTCGGGCGTGCCCGTGGCGGTCGGGTCGAGGTCGCAGAAGGCTGCGAACCCTGCCACCGTGTTGCAGACGCCGGTGCTCGCGCAGTTCGGTGTGCACATGCCGTAGACCGCCGTGGAGTCATACTGGAAACAGTCCGAAGTGCCGACGCAGGGCGTCGTCGGTGCGCCACAGATGGTGTAGTTCGGACGGCTTGCGGCGGTGTTGAAGCAGCCGCCCGCGAGGTTGCCGTCGGGTGTGGTGACGGGCAGCGAGTCCGCGTCGAGCAGGCCGGAGCAGACCTCGCCCGTGCCGCAGCCTGTGGTGCAGTCCTCCGTCACGCAGGACTGCATGCAGGCCCGCGTGCCGGCTGCGCCGCGCCAGCCGCAGAAGCCTCCGGTGCCGCAGGTGGCGTCCGAGGTGCAGGTTACACCGACGCCGGTGGCGCGCCCGAACTGCGAGCAGCTGTTCGCACAGGCGACCGTGCCGAAGCAGTCGGGATCGCCACAGTCGAAGAGGTCGTTGGCGTTGTCGTCGAAACCGTTGCTGCAGTCCTCGCCACCCACCGGCGCGCAGGCAGGCGCAGCGGTGCAGGCGGAGTCGGCGCAATCGACAAGGCCGTTGCCGTTGTTGTCGCGGCCGTCGGTGCAGTTCTCGACGCAGGCCGCCAGTGCGGAGCAGTCGCTGTCGGCGCAATCGGTGCGACCATCGCTGTCGTTGTCGCGGCCATCGGTGCAGTTCTCGAGGCAGACCGAGAAGCCTGAGCAGTCGCTATCGCGGCAGTCGGCGAGACCGTCGCCGTCGTCGTCGATCCCGTTGGTGCAGTTCTCGCTCGGCGCCGCGCAGGCGGGGCTGCCGGCGCAACCGCTATCGGCGCAGCCGACGGCGCCGTCGCAGTCAAAGTCGACCGTGCCACCACACTCGGGCGTGGTCGAGCCGGCGAAGGCACGTAGGTCGCTGTCGTTGCAATCCGAACCGTCGCAGAGGTTGCCCACGCCATAACCATCGCCGTCGTTGTCGAAGCAATCCTGGCTGGGCACGCAGTAGGTGCCTGGCGTCGGCGCATCGGGTACGGTCGTGCAGCCAAACCCGAAGCCGCAGTCACCGGCAGTTGCGCAGGGCTGGGAGCAAAATGGGGTGGGGAAGAGACTGCTGTCGAGGCAGAGTCCGCTCCGGCAGAGGTTGTCTTGGAAGCAGCCAAACCCGAGATCGGCCAGGCCGATCGAATCGGGGATGTCGGTGTCTGCGACGCCTGTGTCGCTTCCGCCACCCGTATCTGTGACTGCGCCCGTGTCGTCGGTCGTGCCCGTGTCGGCTACGCTCCCGGTGTCGGTCGAACCGCCGCCACCGCCACCGCCGCCACCACCGCCACCGCCGCGACGGGTGCTATCTTCGGAGCAGCCGACGGCGAAGAGCAGTCCGGCGGCAATCAACAGGGAGGGAGCAAATCGAGACGTGAAGCACCGCACGCAAGAGTCGAAGCCGCGGAAAGTGCGACCCGCGCCCGCCTCTAACGGATCTCCCATTTCAGTCCAAGCCGTTGCCGGCCGCCTAAATCACTCCCTCGTCGCAGACCTCGCCAAGCGGTTCGCAGAGGCAAACGCAGTTCGATGCACCCGGCCAGGCACTGCAGCCCCGCTCCGCGATGGCGGCAGCGTCAGCGCTTGCTGTTCCGCCGAGGTAGCCGGCCGGACCACAGACCCAGTCGTTGTTCTCCACGCCCAGGGCCGGCGGAACCGCCTGCATCAGATCGTAGCGACACCCGCAGCTCCAGAGCTCCGCAGCAGGCGGGTCGGCCTCGCTGCAGCCGGCAGCGAGAAGCGTTGATGCCGCTATGAGTGCGGCCATCGAGAACGGACGCACCCGGTCACGCAAGCGACGCACCACCGTCGACCACCAGCGTCTGACCCGTCAGGTAGCCGGCCGCAGGCGAGCAGAAGTAGGCCACCGCTGCGGCGACCTCTGACGGCTCTCCCATCCGCCCGGCAGGAATGGATGAAAGGCGCGCAGCGCGCACCTCGTCCAGCGTCAAACCCGTGCGCGCGGCGGCCTCTGTCAGCAGCTGCTCCACCCGCGCCGTGGCCGTGAATCCAGGCGCCACATTGTTGATGGTCACCCCCCGCGGAGCCCACTGCGGCGCAAGCTCACGCACCAGCGCCACCACCGCGGGCCGCAGCGCGTTGCTCACCGTTAGCCCGGACATCGGGCGCACGACCGTGGATGATGTGATGGTTACAACGCGCCCTTCCCCAGCCTCGGACATTGCAGCGCCGAAGTGGCGGAGGAGCCGCGCTGTCGAGAGAAAGGTCAGCTCGAAGCCTGTCCGCCAGGCCGCATCGTCGACCGCCTCGAAGCCACCCGGCGCAGGGCCTCCGGCGTTGCAGACAAGCACCTGCGGCGGCGCCGACCAGAGCGCCAGCGCGGCCTCCTCGAGCTGCCCGATGCAAGAGGCGTCGGTGAGGTCGCACACGACTCCGTCCATGCGGAGGCCAGGCGATGCAGCACGAAGCTGCGCGACCGACTCAGCCAGCGCCACACCGTCTCGCGCACACAACAGCAGCTCCATCCCCTGCGCCGCCAAGGCCTGCGCCGATGCAAAGCCGAGCCCGCGGCTCGAGGCCGTTACCAACGCTCGGCGGAGCGGCGGCCTCACTTCCAGGCGGCAGGGACGAGCGGCACAGGCACGGTGCCGTCGAGCATCGGCAGCACATC
>CANMDT010000188.1 GCA_947496715.1 Myxococcales bacterium | reverse complement strand
GCACGGTCTGCTGTTCGTCGCCTTCGGGATGCTGCTGTTGTACTTCGGGCTCGCGGCCCGCTGGTCGCTGTTCCGGATGGCCATCGCGCTGGTGGTCGTGAGCATCCCCTTCGGGGCCTTCTGGTTTGAGCGGCAGTTGGGGAAGAACCCGTAGTCCAAAACGGCGAAAGGCCCCGCACCGCGGAGCCCTCGTCACGTTCGAACGGGCGGGTTACTCCGCGGCGTCGGACGGCTGCGCGGCGGCTGCCAAGACAGGCAGCGAGGCTGCGACCACTTCGGCCAGGTCGAGCGTGGGCATCTCGTTGTCGCGCGCCTTGAGGCCGTCCGAAATCATCGTCATGCAGAAGGGGCAGTTGACCACGACCGCGTCGCCGCCGGCCGCGATGGCCATGTCGGAGCGGTGGACGTTGACCCGCTTGCCGGTGTGCTCCTCCATCCACATGCGGCCGCCACCGGCGCCACAGCAGAGGGCCTTGCGCTCCTTCCACTCCATCTCCTTGATCTCGGCGCCGGGCACCTGCGCGAGCGTCTCGCGCGGGTTGCTGTAGTCGTCGTTCCAGCGGCCGATGTAGCAGGAGTCGTGGTAGACATACTTCTTGTGGCTGTTGGCGGTCAGCGTGACCTTGCGCTCGCGGATGAGGTCGTTGAGCAGCTTGGTGTGGTGGATGACCTCGTAGTGGCCGCCGACCTGCGGATACTCCTTCCCAATCGTGTGGAAGCAGTGGGGGCAGGTGGTGATGATCTTGGTCACCTTGTAGGTGTTCAGGATCTCGACGTTGGCGGTCGCCATCGCGTGGTAGAGATACTCGTTGCCGATGCGGCGCGCGGCATCACCCGTGCACTGCTCCTCCGGCCCGAGGATGGCGAAGCTGACGCCGGCCCGCTTGAGAATCTTGGCCATCGCTTGGGTGACCTTCTTCTGGCGGTCGTCGAAGGAGCCGGCGCAACCAACCCAGAAGAGGTACTCGGGCGGCGTCTCGAGCTCCGACATGAGCGGGATGTCGAGGCCTTCGGCCCACTCCGCGCGGGTCCGGTTGGGCACGCCCCAGGGGTTCTGGCTGCGCTCCATGTTCTTGAAGGTACGCGACACCTCGGGCGAGACGTCCGACTCGGTGAGGATGATGTAGCGGCGCATATCGATGATGGTGTCGACGTGCTCGATGTTCACCGGGCAGTTGGCCACGCAGGCGCCGCAGGTGGTGCAGGCCATGAGCTCTTCTTTGCTGATGATGCCGCCGGCGAGGAGGGGGAACTCGTGGTCCTTCTTGCCCTCTTGGAGGACGATGCGGCCCTTCTCCTTGATGTGGTCCTTGAGCTTGTGGATGATCTGCATCGGGTTGAGCTCTTTGCCCGTGTTGAAGGCGGGGCAGTAGTGCTCACAGCGGCCACACTCGGTGCAGGCGTAGGTGTCGAGGAGCTGCTTCCACGAAAGGTCCTCGAGCTTGCTCGCGCCGAAGTATTCGGCGTTCTCGTTCTCGAGGTCGATGGGGTAGAGCGCGCCGTTGGGCTCGAGCTTGCGGAAGAAGACGTTGGGCATCGCGCCGAGCAGGTGGAGGTGCTTTCCGAGCGGGATGTAGTTGGCGAAGAAGAGGACGATGGCGAGGTGGCCGAAGTACATCGTCTGGCCGAAAAGATGCAGGCCGCCTTTGGGCTCCTGCGATGCCGGGCCGCCGAAGAGGGTGGCCACAAAGCTGGCGACGGGGGTGAAGGTGGTAGTCCAACGGGTCGCAATCTCCTCCGCGGAGGTGGTCGCGATCTCGGCGCCGTGGAAAAGGAACTTGGTGACCATGAGGCCGCCGATGCCGGCGAGGATGACAGCCGCATCGGAGCTCTGGATGGAGTGGTCCGGGCGGACGATGAAGCGACGGATGGCGAGCAGCGTGACGGCGGCGAGGACCAGGAGGCCGGCCACATCTTGGGCCAGCAGCAGGCCGTTGTAGGTGGTCAGGCCGATGATCTGGCCGAAGGTGAAGCTCGGGAAGAAGCCCCGGATCATATACTCGAAGGTCTCGATCTGGAGCATCAGGAAGCCCCAGAAGACGAAGAAGTGGAGCATGCCCGCATACTCGCGGATGACCCGGGTCTGGCCGCCGACCAGCTGCGCGAAACCGACGAGGCGGGGCTTGAGGTCGTCAAGGCGGGTGCGCTTGTCGGTCATGCCAAGCGTCAGATAGCGGAAAAGCCAGTAGACGGTCTGACCGGCGAAGTAGAAGCCCACGCCAAAGGCGATGGCGACAATCAAGGGGCGGAGAAAGTCCATGCACACACCTTCCATTTCGACGCGGGCGGTAACGCCTCGCGGTGCGCCGCGTCATAGCCCTGACGGGCGGCATCGGCAAGGAGTTGCGCACGGGCGCGCCAGAGAATCGGAAGGCGGAATGGGCGCGCTGCAGGTTGCCTGCGCCCTACTCCACAATCTCGGGCTTCTGGGTCATCGAGCCCGCCAGGTTGCAGCCGGTGCCAGCGCAGGAGAGGCTGAGGACGACCGTCGAGGCCGTCTGCGTCGCGGGGAGGCGGAGCCGAGCGAGGACCCCACTGAGACAGGTGTCTGCATCTGGCGCCAGCGTCGGCTCCGACGAGCGCCAGGCCGGCTCGCCTTCGGGGCCGAGGATGACCTGGGCCCGCCAGGCTTCGAGCGCAGCAGGCGGCTGAGGCGCCAGCGTCGGACACTGGGCGCCGATGTCGCCAAGCGCGGCGATGGAGGAGGCGAGGTCTGCCGCTGTGGGCTGCTCGGGGATCGGCGGCTCGACGGGCGGCGCCCCTCCGCCAAGGTAGTAGCGACGCTGCAACAGGCGGGTGGTTGAGGCCCGGGCAAATTGGAGTTTCAGAAGCGCAGCGGAGAGGCAGGCAGCCTGCGGCGCAGGGAGGCGTGCGCCTGCGAACGAGGTGGCGGCGGCACGCGCGGGCCGCCCCGTCTGCTCGACCTCAAGCAGCACGCCAAGGTAGCCGGCGCTGGCGCCGAGGTTCGGCGTGGCGGCAGAGCCTTCGAGATCGAGGCAGGCCTTTGCAGCGGCGACGAGGCCGTTGAGGACCACCCTGTCTTCGCTCACGACCGGCATCTCGCCAAGTTTGCGGTAGGCGGGCGGCAGCGCAGGCGCCTCATGCCCCGGCCGGACCGCGGCGAGCGCATGTCCTGAACCAGAACCATCGCGGTCGAGCTCGGCGGGGCGTGAGGCCCGCTTCATGAGCAGCACCAGCGCGCCGGAAGCGACCACCACGAGCACGACGACGGCGATTGCCAGCCATGGGCCTCCGTTGTGCCCTTCTCCCGATCTATCGCGCATCGCCTTCCTGCTCCTTGCGCCCGAGCGGGCCGCCGAGGCCGCACTAGTGACGGTTGGCAGCGCGGTCGAGCGGTCTAGGCGAAGGTGCCGCGGCGGCGGAGCTCGTGGTAGCAGCGGGCGCAGGCCCGCACATCTGCAATGGCCTGGTGCGCGCCCTCGAAGCCCTCTCCAAAGAGGGTCTGATGGAGTTCGGTCAGCTTCGGCCACTTGAAACCATAGAGGCCCGGCAGCCGGCAGAGGTCGGCCGTCGTGGTCATGGTGCAGCGGTGGGGCAGCCGGTCGAGCGGATTTGGGCGGCCCGCACGCAGGAACTCCGCTCCAAGAACCTTCTCGTCGAAGGCGATGTTGTGGGCGATGAGGACGCCGGCCTGCCCCATGGCCGCGGCGACAAGGTCGAGGACCGTCGAGAGCGGCATGCCCTCTGCGAGCGCCCGCTCGGTGGTGATGCCGTGGATGCGGGCGGCCTCGTTAGGGATGACGAACCCGTCGGGCCGAATGATGTGCTCGGCCCAGCCGACCTCGCTGCCCGTGTCATCGCAGAGCGTCCAGGCGATCTGCACCACGCGGGGCCAGTTCTGGAGGTCGGTGATGGGCGCCTTGTAGTTGCGGGGAACGCCGGTGGTTTCGGTGTCGAAGATGAGATGCATGAAGGGCCTAGGAGGGTTGGAGGAGGAGGTTTGCTACTTCTTGCGGCCCACCGCAACGGCCGCAGCCATCGCAATGGGGACGCCAAGGATCAGGACCTTGCCCGAGATATGGCGGAACATCGAGCCGACTACGAACAGCACGAAGAAGCCCCCCGCGATCGCGCCGATGACGACGAGTGCTTGAAGGATGTTACTCAATAGGGTTGCCCCATCTGTTGGCTTGTCGTCCATGCTCCCCCCTCCGGCGCCTTGTTCTCTGAGCGCAGTCTGATGGCACGGCTCGGCGCGGGTGGCAACGACAAAGCCGCGTGGGTGGGTGGATGCGCCCACGGGGGTGGGCGATTCGACGGCCCTCCGCGACCTTAGTTCAGGTGTGGCGGCCGCGGGCGGCGCGGGATGCGGGCAATGGCGGCGGGTGTTTCGGCCTCTTCGGAGCCGGCCGCCGCGGGGAGCCGGGCGGCGCGGTTAAAGGCGTCGATGCGTCGCAGTTCTGCAGCCTCGCGCTCTTTGGCGAGGAAGGCCCGCCCCTGTGCGAGGAACATCTCCGGTGTGACAGCGAAGGGTTCGCCAGACGCCTCGGGCAGCGTTGGAACGAAGTCTGCTGGTGTGAAGCGCTCCCTGCGGCAGACATGCACGAGGCGCTCCTGTGGCGTGCGGAACATCTCGGCGTCGTGCCGCCGGCGCTCGCGCGCGACGAGCCGGTACAGGTCGGCTTCCGTGGTGACCACCTCGAGCTGGTCGGCAGGGCTGCCATCCTCCTTGAGGGGGAAGTGGGCGCGGAGCTCCGCGAGCATCGTGGGGACGAGTGCCGCCGGGACCTGGAACCAGCTGTCGAATACGCGCAGGATGGCCGTTGGTGGGGTAGCACCCGGCGCGAGCGGCGCGGGGGCGGGGGGGCTGCCGGAGCCGTCGCAGTGGGCGGGGGGCGCGGG
>CANMDT010000187.1 GCA_947496715.1 Myxococcales bacterium | reverse complement strand
GCTGGTGGCTCGAGACGAGCACCGTGGCGCGGGGCGCCTGACGGGCGATGATCTCCTTGATGTGGAAGGCGCTGCGCGGGTCGAGGCCGGTGGTGGGCTCGTCGAGGAGCAGCACCTCCGGGTTGCCGATGAGCGCGGCCGCGATGCCGACCCGCTTGGTCATGCCGTGCGAGAGCTCCGAGCCCCGCTTGGTGGCCGAGTCGGTGAGGCCCACCTCTGCCAGCACACGGGCTGCCTCGGAGGTGGCGGCGCGGTCGTCCATGCCCATGAGGCGGGCGTAGTGGGCGAGCTGCGAGGCGATGGTCACCTGGGCGGGGAACCAGGCATCCTGGGGCAGTACCGCGACGCGGCCGCGGAGGGAGTAGAGGTTGCCCACCTCCACGCCCAGGATGCGGGCCGAACCGCTGCTGGGCCTCAGGATGGAGGCGAGGATGGAAAAGGTGGTGGTCTTGCCCGCGCCGTTGGGGCCGAGGAGGCCGTAGACGGCGCCGCGCGGTACCTCGAGCGAGAGGGTGTTCACGGCGCACTTGTCGCCGTAGAACTTGGTGAGCGCGTTGATGCTGATGACGGCGTCGGAGTGGCTCATAGGTCACGCTTGCGGAGGCGGAGGTCGGCGAGCGCGTAGAGCCCGGCAGCGAAGGCGAGGTAGCCCGCGACAGAGGTGGCCGCGGCGGTCCATCCCGACTGCCAGATCCCGGGCTCGTAGGAGCGCGGTGCGAGCCAGACGAGGAAGGTGAAGGGCTGCAGCGCGGGCCGGCTCTCGGCGAGGTGCTCGATGGTGGCAAAGCTGGCCAGCAGCGCCGAGAGCAGGATGGAGCCCCATAACGCCGCGGTGGGCCGGGTGAAGTGGACCGAGGCCAGCGTGGTCATGGCCAGGTAGGTGAGCATGAAGGGCAGGAGCAGCAGCACATACTTGAGCGCGAGCCAGTAGGTGGCCGGAGGGAAGGGCATGTCGAGCATGGCCTGCGCGGAGGTGAGCAGCACCCCGCTCCCAACGACGACGAGGAGGCCAAGGACGCCCGCCCAGGCGAGGGTCTTGCCGGCAAGGGTCTCGGAGCGGGAGACCCGGAGCAGGTTGAAGTTGAGTGAGCGGGCCTGCAGTTCGCTGGTCATGTAGTCGTAGCAGGAGAGCGCGATGAGCGAGGGCAGGAAGGCCTGCAGCCCCCAGACCAGCGCGGGGATCATGAAGGAGGTCTGGAAGTCGGGGTGGAGCTGGGCGGTTTCGATGCCGCCGAGCCGGGCGACCATCTCGTCGTAACCCTCCGAGGCGACCATAGAGACCATCGCCGAGGCGGTGAGCGGGTTGGCGCCGCTGGCGACCATGGACTCGATGAGCTGGGCACGGAGCTGGTTGAGCGTCCAGGCATAGCCCACGCCGCCCATGAGGGCGCTGCCGAGGTAGAGGACGGTGATGGCCCAGAGCCGCTTGCTCCGGGAGGCGGAGACGAGCTCGTGGCGAGCGACCTCCAGGATGGGTTTGAGCATGAGAATCCTCAGGGTTCGCAGTGAACCGGTTGACCGACGAGGAGGGTGCCCCCGCCGCGCACCAGGGCGTTCTGGCCGAAGATGACCTTGTTGGCGAACTTTCGGGTGCGGGCAAGGGTGGCGAGTGGTTCGGTACCGGAGCGGCCTGTGGCGGGGTCGTTGTTGACCATGACGCAGCGGGCGCAGGGCTTGACGAGGTCGATGACCACTTCGCCGATGGTGAGGCGGCGCCAGTGGTCTTCGGCGAAGGGCTCGGCGCCGGCGATGACGAGGTTGGGCCTGTAGCGGAGCGAGTCTGCGGAGATGCCGGCGGCTGCAGCCGTGGCCGTTACCGAGGCGAGGTTGACGATGAGGAGCGGGAAGCCGTCTGCGAAGGAGACCTGGTCGCCGTTGGCGTAGCGAGGGTCGACGGGGCGCAGGAGGTGGGGCGGCTGGTAGACGAGGCGGACGGGCTGGCCGAGGCGGTCGGAGAGCCAGCTGGCAGCGAGGTCGCCGGCATCGAGCGCGGGCACGGGGCCCTCCCAGACGGTGACGTCGCGGAGGCCGTCAACGGGGTGGCCGATGGTGATGCGGTCGAGGCCGTCGCAGAGGGAGATGCCGCCGAGAACGGGTTGGGCGACGAGCCGGACCATGGCCGGCAGGGTGCGCTGCGTGAGCTGCTCTCCCGCTGCGTTGACGACCATCCAGGCGCGGTCGTGCTGTAGGCCACGCGGGCCGACGAGGGCGCTGCCGAGCGGCTGCGCGGCGAGCGACTTCACGGGGTAGCGGTAGAGCGCGTGGAGCGTGAGCAAGGGTGCTCCGGGGACCGCGGATCAGTCTGCGGAGGTTTCGGAGCCGCGCGGCTGCGGCGGCCGGATGCGGAGCCGCTTCACGCGGCGGCCGGTCGCGTCGAGGACCTCGAGCAGGTAGCCTTGGTCGGCCTTGTAGGTGGAGCCCACCTCGGGGATGGAGCCGGCGAGCGAGATGGCGAGGCCGGCGACGGTGGAGAACTCGTCGTCTTCGGGGAGCTCCCAATCGTGCGCACGGTTGATGTCGCGGATCTGCGCCTTTCCTTCGGCGATGACGGAGCCGTCGGCTTCGATCTTGAAGCTCTCCGCGACCTCGCGGTGGTGTTCTCCAAAAAACTCGCCAGCGAGCTCTTCGACCAGGTCGTCCATGGTGACGAGGCCGCAGAGACCGCCGGTCTCGTCGACGACGAAGGCCATGTGGAGGCGGTCCTGCTTGAGCTGGTCGAGGAGGTCTACCGCAGCCTTGGTCTCGGGGACGAAGACGGGCTTGCGGATGAGCTTGGCGAGGTCGAGCGAGTCGCCGCTGATGAGCGAGGGCAGGAGGTCTTTGATGGAGAGGTAGCCGATGATCTCGTCGAGCTCGCCGCGGTAGACGGGGATGCGGGTGTGGCTGGTGCCGGAGATGGTCTTTCGGAGGGCGGCGGGGCTGATGCCGACCTCGATGGCAAAGACGTCGCTCTTGGGGATCATGACATCCCAGGCGGTGAGGTCTCCGAAGGCGAGTGCGCGGGTGGCGAGGTCGGAGACCCGCTCGTCGATGGTGTCGTGCGCGGCCTCTTCGATGAGGTTCTCGAGCTCTTCGCGGGTGTGGCGGCTCTCGGCAAAGTTGGTGGAGTCGCCGAAGGGCCGGAGGATGATGTTGGAGGTGGCCGTGAGCAGCCGGATGAAGGGCGAGAGGGCGCGGCTCAGGAAGAGGAGGAGGGGCCCGATGAGGAGGGCGTACCGCTCGGTGGTCCGGAGAGCGAGCGACTTGGGAACGAGCTCGCCGAGGACGAGCGAGAGGAAGGAGAGGCCGGCAACGACGATTCCGAGCGCGACCGGTGCGGCGAGTTCGGGTTCGATGAGTCCGAGCGATTTGATGTAGGTTGCGACATCAACGGAGACGGCTGCACCTCCGTAGGCTGCGGTACCGCTCGAGATGACAGTGAGTGCGACCTGGACGGTGGCGAAGAGCCGCTCGGGGTTCTCGCGGAGCGACTCTACGGAGCGGGCGGCGCTGCTGCCCTTCTCGGCGAGTTCACGGAGCCGCGACTTCCGGACATTGAGCATCGCTATCTCGGCGCCTGCAAAAACGCCGTTAGCGAGGGTCAATACCACGAGGATCAACAGCTCTTGTAAGATGACAACAACTCGTCAGAGGGCCCGCGCGCGGCGCGGTAACAGCGTGACGGCTAGTCGAACGGGCGGGGTCCTTCAAGTTTGCTTCGGGGCGGCGGCAAAGGCGTGCGCGACGGCTCGGCGGTCGACCTTGCCGGTGGCAGTCTGCGGGAGCGCGTGGACGAGGAGCAGGAAGCGCGGAAGTTTGAAGGTGGCGAGCCGGTCGGCGAGTGCGGCGCGGAGGGCTTCGAGCGTGAGCGAGGCGCCTAGACGGAGCACGAGCATGGCGCCAACCTGCTGGCCCCAGCGCTCGGAGGGGAGGCCTACGACGCAGGCCTCGGCGACGTCGGGCAGGGTTCGAAGGGCGGCCTCGACTTCGGCCGGGTAGATGTTCTCGCCGCCCGAGACGATAAGGTCGGTGCGACGGGCGACGAGGCAGAGCTGGCCGTCGGGGAGGAGGCGGCCGAGGTCGCCGGTGCGGAGCCAGCCGTCGCGGAGGGCGGCGGCAGTATCGTCGGGGCGGCGATGGTAGCCCGACATGAGGGAGGGGGCGGCGACTTCGACCTGCCCTACCCCATCGGCGGCTGGATCGGCGATGCGGAGGCGGTAGCCGGGGAGCGGGAGGCCGCTGGATTCGGGGTTCGCGGCGGTCTGCGCAGGGGTGGCGGTGGTGACCTGTGCTGCGGCCTCGGTGAGGCCGTAGGTGGTGGCGATAGGCCAGCCTGCATCGATGGCGCGGCGGACAAGCTCGGGCGGTGCTGCGGCGCCACCGAGCAGCAGGGTGCGGAGGGAGGGAGGCGGTGTGGCGCCGGCGTCGAGGAGGTCGCGGAGCATGGTCGGCACGAGCGAGAGGCGGGTGATCGCGTCGCTGTGCAGGCTGGCAGCGACAGCGGCGGCGCTGAAGCGGGGCTGCGCCACCACGAGGAGGCCGTCGTGGAGGGCGCGGAGGAGGATGGAGAGGCCGCCGATGTGGGCGAGGGGCATACAGGCGAGCCAGCGGTCCTCGGGGCCGGTTTCGAGCCGCTCCGACGAGGCAGCGGCGGCGGCCCAGAGCGCCTCGAGCGAGAGCATGGCCCCCTTGGGACGGCCCGTGGTGCCGGAGGTGTAGAGGAGCAGGAGCGGAGGGTCGCCGGCGCAGGTGGCGATGGGGGTCGGGGGCGCAGCGCCAAGGGCGAGCGGGCCTGCCGCGACGCAGTAGGTGGGGAGCGGAGCGGCGGCCTCGTGGTCGGTGAGCAGGCAGTCGGCCTCTGCGTCTTGCAGCAGGAGGAGGCGCTCGTCTGGGGTGAGGCGGGGGTGGAGGAGGATGAGGGTGCGGTTTCCGCGACGATGCCTCGGGCTCTGTGTCCAAACTGGTTGGAGCACAGTTGCAGAAACAATTTGACTTTTTTGAAATGGCCAGTGCTGCTTCGGGTATAGACTATAAATTT
>CANMDT010000186.1 GCA_947496715.1 Myxococcales bacterium | reverse complement strand
CGCACGGGCGTGCCACGGCCATACTGGTGGCTGACCGCCAGCTCTGCGCAGCCGTCGGCCACCTGTTGTTCGCAGCCTCGGGAGAAGAGCCCGTTCATAAGGCCGCGGTCGCCCTGCGGGATGGCCTGCGCGGCGTAGGCTCGGCCGAGCGCCACGCAGGCCTCCGGGACGATGCCGTTGCAGCGGGCCAGCAGGAAGCTCTCGGCGGAGGTCAGCTGATCGGTCTCTCCCCGCGCGAGCGAGATGAGGAGCGAGCAGCTGGCGAGGTGGTGTCCCTCACAGCCGCGCTTTGCGAGCTCGCGTGCCTGCCCCGCCGCGCCGCCGTTCGGGCCGTCGTTGTAGAGCTGCGACGCGAGCGCACCGCAGCCGGGCGCGTAGCGACGGGTACAGGCGCGAAGGAGCATCGTCGCGCGGAGGTAGGATGCCGTGTCGTTGTTCTGGGCGTCGCCGCTACCGCTACCGCTACCGCTACTGTGGCCCGAACCGCTCCCCTCCGTCGGTAGCCGGAGCGCGGTCGCACAGCCGGAACCCTCCTGCTGCAGGCAGAGGATGGCTGCCTCCCAGGCGTCGATGTCGTCCGGTGTCGCAGGAGCAGCCGCGGGAAGCGCGGGCGCAGGTGCCGCCTGCGGGCGCTGCGGAGCGGGGGCGGGCGGCGGTGCCGAGCCACCCGAGCAGGCGACAAGGAGTGCGGTGGCGAGGGTAAGCAGGGCGCGGATAGGGTTCATGGCCGTCGAGCATAGCGATGGCTGCGGCGGGTCGGCAAACAATGCGAAGCGTGGGAGGCGAACGGCCTGTGATGTTTGATGCTCGCGCCTCCGCCGAGTAGAGCGCACCCATGCTAGAGAGCCGTCCCAAGTCGCCTGAGCGAAGCTACGACCATCGCTACCACATCGGCAACGCGGGCGATGTCTGGAAGCATGCGGTCTGGCTTGCGCTGCTCGGCGCGCGACCGCAGCAGGACCTGCCCCTCACCGTGGTCGAGACCCACGCGGGACGCGGCCTCTACCAGCGCGGCCCCACCGGGGAGTGGATGGAGGGGCTCGGCAAACTTGGCGACCTCTCCGGAGCACCCGAGAGCCTCGCGAAGCTTGCACAGCTGCAGGGGTGCGGCGCGGGGCGGGTGGGCGAGCGTCTGGTGGGGTCGCCGCTGGTGACCATCTCGGCGCTGCGGACGGGAGATGCGCTGCTGCTGCACGAGCTCGACCCGGAGGCCTGCGCGTCGCTCCGGAGCGCGGTGCGGGGCGCCGACGGAGTCACGGTGCTCGAACAGGATGGCTGGGCCGCTGCGCCATCGCCCGGCAAGCAGATCTTCTTTGTCGACCCTCCCTTTGCAAGCCGCGAGGAGTGGCAGCTGACGGCAACGCGCGCCATCGCCTGGGCTGCGTCGAACCAGCGCACAACCGTCGTGGTATGGTATCCCATCAAGGGCGCCTCACGGCCCGCGGCACTCGTGAATGCGCTCCGCGCGTCGGGCGTGGCGGGCTGGTTTGGCGAACTCTGGACGGCGCCCTACGACGAGGGGCGCAACCGGCTGAACGGCTCCGGCATGGCGGTGCTCCGCCCCCCTGCGGGCCTGGAGGCGGCAGTGGCGGAGCTGGGCGGCTGGCTCGGTCCGAGGCTGGCGGTCCGCGATGGTGACTGGCAGCTCAAGATGGCCGGCTGGAAGGCCAAGGAGCGTTCATGAGGCGTATCGTAACTGCCGTCGTCCTCCTGCTTCTGGCGGGTTGCGCGCCCGATCCCGGGCTCACCCGATCGGGCTATCGTCAGACCATGCGAGAGCTGGCGTTGGAGAGCGCGCGGCAGTGCGACAGCGGCTTCGAGTACCCGCAAGCCCTCGTCGACGGCATCGGCCGGCAGCTCGTCGAAGAGCTCCGCTGCATCGACGATACCCGGCTCATCTTCTACCAGCCCTGCAGGGAGCCGGGATGCATCTATGCGGCAGGTCCGCAGCCGCTGGCGATGCGCCCGGAGGTCTTTCAGGCGCTCGGCGAGGCGGCGCTGGCGAAGCGGGACTTCATCTCCATCTCGGCCGCCTACCGTGACGTCGCGATGCAGTACTACTCGCGCTGGTATGTGGAGAACTGCGACGCGAACTTCAACGCAGCGGTGCCGGGGACTTCGAATCACCAGGGCGGTCGGGCGATCGATGTGGTGGCCTACAACTTCTGGTGGAACACGCTGCTCGAGGTCGGATTCGAGCACCCGATCCCCAGCGACGAGCCCCACTTTGAGCTCACGGGCGATGCGCAGTTCGTAGACGAGAGCACAGAGCTGCAGTCGTTGAGCCTGCTGGCTTTTGAGCGGCTCTGGAACCGCAATCACCCGGAGGCGCCGATCGCGGAGGATGGTCTCTACGACGAGGCGACCAAGGCCGCGCTCGGCGAAGCGCCGGTGGAGGGCTTTGACGTGGGCGCCTGCGACGCGGGTGCGGCGCCCGATGCGGGAACGGGGCTGGATGGAGGCGGTGATGTTGGCCTGGATGCGGGCGACGCCGAGGGGCCAGACGCGTCCACGGCCGATGCGGCGGATGGTACCGACACCGGCACCGATGCGGGCCGGTCCGATGTCATCTCGGGCGATGCGCTCGGCGACGGATTGACGGTCCAGCCGGGTCGGGTGCCCACCACCCTGCAGCAGCTTCAGGGCGCGCGGGACGCCTCTGCCACGGCTGCGGGCGGCACTGATGGGTGCAACGCCGGCGGCGCGGCGAGCGGCTGGCTTGCGGTGGCCATTGCGGCGTTGCTGCGCCGGCGCCGGCGAGCGGGCTAAGGCCGGAGCCAGGCTACGACGGCGTCTGCTGCGAGCGGCTCCGCCGAGGCGGGGATGCGGGCGATGGCATCGCAGTCGAGCAGGTTGCTGAGCATGTGGGACTGCTGGCGGACGAGCGGGCTGAGGAGCGCGGTCCCGTCGTCGCCGAAGGAGAGGCTGCAGCGGAGCCAGAGGTCGCGGGCGGGGTTGGGGCGGACCGCGGCTGCGAGGCGCCCGCGCGCGAACCGTGGCGCGGGTTCGCGCTCGCCCTCGAGCCGGCTCAGGAGGCGGGCGCCGAAGGTGGCGAGGCCGGCGAAGACAGCGGCAGGGTTGCCGGGCAGTCCGAGCAGCAGCGTGGTGCCGCGTGTGGCAAAGAGGGTGGGCTTGCCCGGCTGCTGCGCGACGCCCCAGAAGTGCTCTGTGAAGCCGGCCGCGCTGGCCGAGCTGCGGAGGTGGTCGCGGTCGCCGACCGAGGCACCGCCCGTCGTGATGATGAGGTCGACGGCCGCCTCCGCGAGGGTCATGGTGAGCAGGTCGGCATCGTCGGGGAGGGCAATGGTGGCGACCAGGTCGAGGCCCCGCGATGCGGCCCAGGTGGTGACGAGCGGCGTGTTGGCGTCGAAGACCATGCCGGCGTCGAGGTCGCCATCGGCCGACCGGAGCTCGTCGCCCGTTACGAGCAGTGCGACACGCGGCGCGCGGTGCAGGGAGAGCGTGTGGAGCCCGGCCATGGCGAGCGCGCCGATGGCGCCGTGGGTGAGCCGCTGCCCGCTCCGGCCGACCAACGCGCCGCGGGTGAGCTCTTCGCCGGCCTCGCGGATGTTGGCGCCGCGCCGCTGCCGCGCGGCAGCATCCGCGCTGATGTGGATGAAGCCATGGTCGCTCCGCACCACATCCTCCTGTCGGATGACGAGGTCTGCGCCTTCTGGGACCTGCGCGCCCGTGAAGATGCGCTGACAGCTGCCTGGCAGGAGCGGGTCGGTTCCGCCGGGGCCCGCAGCGGAGGTCGCCGTGACCGCGAGACGGAGCGGCCCGGCGGCATCGGAGAGGTCGGCGAGGGCGACGGCGTAGCCATCCATCGCGCTCTGCCGGAAGGGGGGAAGTTGAACACGCGCGAAGGCATCTTCGGCGAGCACACGCCCGAGCGCCTCGCGGAGCGGCAGGCGCCTCGCGGGGAGTGGGCCAATCTGGTCATCGAGGTGGGCGAAGGCCTCGTCGATGGAGATCATGGCTGCTGGCTCCGGATGCGTCGCACCAACGCGGGCGCAACCGCCGCGAGCAGTTCGTCCGTCGGGCCGCCATGCTCCTCCACGCGGAGCTCCGTGCGGCGCCCGATCTGTGCCGCAGCGAGGCGCCAGGCCGCGGCAGCGGGATGGCGGCGGGTCGCGAACTGCCGCATCGCCAGCTCCAGCCCTGCGTCGGCCTCGCCTTCGCTCGTCGGTTCCCCCTTGGCGTCGGGCGCAAGGAGTTGGACCGTGAGATCGGCCTCCTCCTCGCTGGCGGCCTCCAGCGTGGCGAGGTCTCCGAACCAGCGCTCCGCCCGCTCCAGCGTGGCGCCGCGGAGGCTCACCCGGAGCGGCCGGTCGTGCCAGGCCTCGCTGTCTTTGCCGCCTGTCTTGCTCAGCAGCAGCGTGGGCCCGATTGCGATGTCGGACGTGTGCGGCTTGAGGATGTCGTAGAGGGTGATGGCGCAGATCGCGGCGGCTGTGAGCGCCTCCATCTCGACGCCCGTCGCGGCCACCGCGGCCACGGAGACTTCGATGCCGATGGAGTCCTGCTCGAGCCGGTAGCTGACCGCCACGTGGGTGAGCGCGACTTGGTGGCAGAAGGGGATGAGGTCGGAGGTCTTCTTGGCGGCCGAGATGGCGGCAATGCGGGCAATCTCGAGGGCATCGCCCTTCGCGAGGGCGCGGGCGCGCACCTGACCTACCCAGAACGCGGGCATCGACACCGACGTCGCGGCGACCGCCACCCGATGCGAGTCGGGCTTGTGAGAGATGTTACGCATTCTTGTCTCCATCGATTGGCAGCAGCGGCTGACCGTCGAGCCAGCGGCTCTCGCCGGCCGCATAGTGCTCATGCTTCCAGATGGGCAC
Source organism: Myxococcales bacterium (assembly GCA_947496715.1). Lineage (GTDB taxonomy): Bacteria > Myxococcota_A > Bradymonadia > REDH01 > REDH01 > CAIWGR01. Next base: position 277 of record CANMDT010000186.1, on the reverse strand, counting down.
CTCCTGCTTCACCGCCTCCAGCGCGGCCTCGGCGGCAGCAAAGGCCTCGCGCCGATGGGGCGCGCGGACCACCACGAGGACGGCTGTGTCGCCGAGCGCGAGGGCACCTGTGCGGTGGCAGATGCGGCAGCGCAGCCCCTCGCCTTCGTAGCGCGCCTCGATCGCAGCAATCGCAGCAGCCGCGAGCGTCTCATGGGCCTCGTAGGTGAGCGCCGAGACCCGGTTTCCCTCGTGGTGATCGCGGCCGGTTCCTGCAAAGACCACGAGTGCGCCACAG
>CANMDT010000185.1 GCA_947496715.1 Myxococcales bacterium | reverse complement strand
CGGCTGGCGGCCTCGCTGAGCCACCCCCACATCGTCTCCATCTTCAACCTCGGTCAGGACGGCGACAGCTACTTCATCGCGATGGAGTTCATCGAGGGCTACGACCTGAGCCGGCTCATTGTGCGGTCCAAGACGCGCGGCCTCTCCATCCCCGCCCACATCGCCGTCCGCATCGTCGCCGACGCCTGTGCGGGGCTCGACTACGCCCACAACTTTGTGGACCGGGAGGGCAACCGGGTGGGCCTAGTGCACCGGGACATCAGCCCCCACAACCTCCTCATCTCGCGCAACGGCGTGGTGAAGCTGGTGGACTTTGGCGTCGCGAAGGCCGCCTCGAGCGTCCACAAGACGCAGACGGGCATGGTGAAAGGCAAGCTGGCCTACCTGTCGCCGGAGCAGATTCACGCCAAGGTGCTCGACGGCCGGAGCGACATCTTCGCCATGGGCATCGTGCTCTACGAGCTGCTGACGGGCGAGCGCCCGTTTGGTGGTGAGAGCGAGCTGCTGGCCATCTCTGCGATCCTCAACGAGCCTCACCAGCCCATGTCGAGCTTTCGGGCCGACCTGCCCGCGGGGCTCGACGAGATTATCGCCAGGGCGCTGGCGAAGAAGGCGCAGGACCGTTTTCAGAGCGCGGCAGAGATGGAGCGGGCGCTCGAACTGTGGCTCAAGGAGCAGCAGCAGCTGGTCACGCAGCGGGACCTCGCAGACTATCTCACGGAGCTCTTTTCGGAGCGCCCCGCAGCGCCCACAGGCGGCGGCCCCACGCTGCTCGGCGACGTCGACGCCGTGAGTTCGACCCGACTCGAGACGGCCACCGAGGGGCCCTGGGCAGGCGCAGCGCAGGCGTCTGCGCCAGAACAGCCCGTTGCCAGAACGGCGGTCGCGCTTGGCGCAGCACCGGCGCTTGGCCTCTCTGCGGCCACGGCGCTCAACTCCCCGGACATGAAGGCGGTCTCGCACGCCGCCCACGCGGTCATCACGCCAGACCCATCATCACCTGCGCGCCCGCTGCCCGGCAACGGGTGGCTCGCCTCGCCCCCTGCGCCCGCGCCGGAGCCGACCATGGAAGCGGCTGCGCCGAAGTCTGGGTCGAAGCTCTGGGTGGGCGTGGCCATCGCTGCGCTGCTTGCAGGCGGCTGGTGGCTCATGCGGAGTGAGGCGCCCGCGCCGCCGGCTGCGCCACAGGCCGAGGTCGTGGCGGAGGCGGCGCCAGCAACTGAGCCGCAACCTTCCCCCGCTCCTGCTGTCGCTGCCCCAACACCCTTGCAGGCCGTAGCTGCTGGCGAGGCGAGCGGCAGCGCAGCGGTCGCTCCTATGCCCGCACCCACGCCTGCGCCGACACCCGCACCCACGCCGGCGCCCAAGGCCGACAAGGGGCCACCGCCACGCGTCCACCTCGCGGAGCCTCGCGGGACAGCCACCATCCGCATCATTTACCCCGGCACGACCGCGCCCTACCAGGTCGCCATCGACGGCAAGGCCGTGGGCCAGTCGCCGAAATCCATCTTCCCCGTGAGCGCGGGGAGCCACACGGTCGTGGTGAAGTTCTACGGCAAGAAGTTCGAGAAGACGGTGCGGCTGGCGCCGGGCACCAGCATGAGCATCCGCCCGACCTTCTAGTCGCGGCCGCGCACCAGAGCCCTTGAGCAATTCCTGCCCCAACGGGGCAGCGCATACCAGCCCAGGGCAACGCCCTGGGCATCGGGCCACGCACATTTCCGCATGCGAACGGAACGCCGCGGATGGTCGCAATCACCCACCGTCCGTGTTCCGGATGCATGCCCACCGTCGCATCCCCAGGGTTGCACCCTGGGCTGATATGCGGCGCTCCTTCAGAGCGCATTCATAGGCACCATCCGTGTCACGAATGCATACCCACCATCCGTGTCCCCAGGGTTGCACCCTGGGCTGATATGCGTTGCCCCTTTGGGGCAAATGGAACGCGGCGCCATCTCCCGCGGTCACCTACCGCATCGAGGCCATCGAGGAACAAGCCACCATCGAGACCCTCAACTGGCTCGTCGCCGACAGCTGGATAGTGGCTGCGGCCCGTCGCGCCATCGACGACCGGCGCGGCCTCTACGAGGTCATCCTGATGAAGGAGTAGGGCCTGCAGCCCGCGTTCAGCCCCGGCGCTGCTGCCCGGCCAGCGCGGCAAGCTCGCGCTCGACCAGCTCGCGTAAGGCATCCAGCGGGAGCGTGCCGAGCCGCTCCAGTTCGGACGGCGAAACGATGCGTGAGGCGACCGCAAGCAAGGTGCGTTGCTCGCCCTCCTGCCGGCCCCGCGCCTCGCCCTTCTCCTCGCCCTCCTGCCGGCCCTCCTGCCGCCCCTCCTGCCGGCCCTCCTTGCGGCCCTGACGCTTGGCACAGCGAATCAGGTGGTCGCGGTAGGGAGAGGGCGGCAGCCTCTGAAACTCTTCCTGCAGTGCGTCCAACTCCTCGTCGCTCATCGGTACCTCCTTTCGTACAATCTGTTCCATCAACGCTTCTCGAACATCGCTCGGCAGGAGCGGGTCCGTCAAGAAGTGGTCCATGCGCTCGTTTGCCTCGGCCGTGTTGCGCGAAACGAAGGAGCCGCGCAGCAGCGCGTAGCCCGGCGCCCGCGTCAGCAGGCCGGGAACGACGACGTAGGCCGCCCCGCGGCGCCCGCGCGGAATCTGCCAAATGCCGGGCTCCAGCAGCACCGCCTCGTGATAGCCGAGGCGTGCGCGCGGGGGATGACGGCAGATGATGAGCAGCACCGCCTCGTCGGTATCCTCCTCCGGCGCCAGCAGCAGCGGCTGCGCCAGATGCCGCCGGAACTTGCTCACAGAAACCCCGCCCGACTCCAGCTCCACTACAATCCGCCGCCCCGCCAGGAGACGCCGCAGCGGCCAGAGCGACGCAGGCAACTGCTCTCGCGCATCGAGCATGAGGTCGGCGAAGAACCTGTGCCGCGGTGTCGGCACCTGCTCCTGCACCAGCGCAAGCGGATAGCCGGGCAACAGAAAGGTAGTGCCCCGCCACTCCTGCCAGTTGTGGAGATGCGATGGGGGCGGAGAGTCGATGAAGTGCTCGAGCATGACAGACCTCGGAGTCTTGGACTCTGATCTTATCGTCGTCTGCGCGCCGTTGTTGCGGGGCGTGATGCAGAAAGTGGCTTCGCGCCCTGCCGCTCGGGGCGTTACCGCGCCTGCAGCCGCTTGGTCAGCTTCGAAACATGAAGATTGTGGACGGGTTGCCTGGGGTTGGGTGGTGATGCCCGTGAGCGATTCCTGCCCCAACGGGGCAGAATGTGACAACCCAGGGCAACGCCCTGGGATTCATGCCACGCACATCGCCGCGTTCTCACGGACCGCCGGAGATGGTCGCATCACCCACCCGCGCGGCGCGGGCGCCCTACCCTCTAGCCGCGGCCGCGGCGGATGGGGTCGAGCCCCGCGTCGAAGCGGGCCGTGGCCTCGGCGAGCGAAACGGAGAAGAGGCCGGCCCAGTCGAGCCGGTCGCCGGCCACCGACTGACCGAGCGCGAGCAGCGGCAGCGAGGCCGCCTTTGCGGCAGCAACGAAGGCCGCGCTGTTCTCGGCAGAGACCGCCAGAACGACGCGCGAGGGGCCCTCGTGGAAGAGGGCTGTTGCCATGTCGCCCTCCAGCGTTGCGGTGAGCGTCGCGCCCACAGCCGTCTGGCCCAGGAACATCTCAGCCACGGCAACCGCGAGGCCGCCTTCGGAGAGGTCGTGCGCAGCAGCGAAGAGGCTGGCAGCGGCGCCTGCAATCAGGAACTTCTGGAGCCGCGCCTCGAGGTCGAGGTCGACCGGCGCGAGCATTCCCTCGTCGCCGAAACCGGCCAGCGCAGCGAACTCGGAGCCGTCGAGCGTGCCCGTCTGGGGCCCCACCAGCCAGAGCTCGAGGCCCGGCTGTGCGACGCGATGGCGAACCACCTTGGAGGCATCGAAGGGGCCGTCGAAGGAGCCGACCACCGCCACCGAAGGGGTGGGCTTGATGGAGGCGCCACCCGTGGCGTTGTAGAGCGAGACGTTGCCCGAGACGATGGGCACATCGAGCGCGCGACAGGCAACGCCTAGGCCGCGCACCGCCTCGGCGAACTCCCACATAATCTCGGGGTCTTTCACGTTGCCGAAGTTGAGGCAGTCGGTGAGGCCGAGCGGACGGGCGCCCGTGCAGGCCACGTTGCGGGAGCACTCGGCGACGGCGCGGGCTGCCCCCTGGTAGGGGTCGAGGAAGACCTGGCGGGGGTTACAGTCGACGGCCAGCGCGATGGCCCTGTCGGTGCCGGTGATGCGCACGACGGCGGCATCGCCGCCGGGCCGCTGCACGGTGCCGGCGCCCACCATGTGGTCATACTGCTCGTAGATGCTGCGGCGGCTGCAGATGTTGGGCGAACCGAGCAGCGTGAGGAGCGTGGAGCCGGCGTCGGTGAGCGCGGGGAGCGCGGCGCGGTCGAGCGGCTTGCGGTTGGTGAAGCGGGCCGGCTCCGAGCGGGGGCGGTCGTAGACGGGCGCCTCGTCGGTGAGGAAGTCGACCGGCATGTCGGCGGCGATTTCGCCGTTGCGCGAGACCACCCAGCGGCCGGTGTCGGTCACGCGGCCGATGACGGCGCTGTCGAGATCCCACTTGTCGAAGATGGCCTTGACCACATGCTCGCGGCCATCCTTGACCACCATGAGCATGCGCTCCTGGCTCTCGGAGAGCAGCATCTCGTAGGCGGTCATCGCGCTCTCACGCGTGGGCACCAGGTCGAGGTCGATGAAGATGCCGCAGCCGCCGCGGCCGGCCATCTCGGTGCTCGAGCTGGTGAGGCCGGCGGCGCCCATGTCTTGGATGCCGATGACGGCGTCCTCTTTGAAGAGTTCGAGGCAGGCCTCGAGCAGCAGCTTCTCGCGGAAGGGGTCGCCCACCTGCACGGTCGGGCGCTGGTCGTCGCCATCGCTGGAGAAGCCGGCAGAGGCCATCTTGGCGCCGTTGATGCCGTCGCGGCCCGTCTTGGCACCCACGTAGAGGATGGGGTTGCCGATGCCCGAGGCGACACCCTTGAAGATCTCGTCGTGACGGCAGATGCCGGCCGTGAAGGCGTTGACGAGGATGTTGCCGTTGTAGCTGGGGTCGAAGAAGACCTCGCCGCCCACGGTCGGAACGCCCATGCAGTTGCCATAGCCGGCGATGCCGCCGATGACGCCGTTCATGAGGAAGGCGGTGCGCGGGTG
>CANMDT010000184.1 GCA_947496715.1 Myxococcales bacterium | reverse complement strand
GGCTCGTTCTCGTCGGTCATTCCACTGCTCTGGGCGGCAAACAGGGGTGCAAACCAAGCGGCACCGCGCGCTAGGCGCGACTAGGCGACCCACCCCGTCAATGCAAGGCGGGGCGCAGCGGCACAAATCCTCCACGCCGCAGACAATAGCGGGTGGGCCGCGTCAAAGTGGTGGCCTTTGCTTGCCTCGCATCGGCGGTAGCGTGTATCAACTTCGGCCTGCGCCGAAGCGAGAGCCGCCGACTGGTGACTCCTGATTGGGCAAGTTGGATTCTGTCACGGTACGGCAAAGTGCCCGCGAGAGGCTCGTCAGCGCATGATTCTACTGATTGATTCTGATGAGCGTTCGCGCCGGCTTACCGAACTAAGCCTCCGTAAGACCGGCCACCCTGTGAGCGGCGTTGCGAGCTTGGCCGAGGCCGGTATTGCGCTCCGTTCCGCCGCGCCCTCCCTTATCCTGACCGAGGCCCGCCTCTCGGACGGTTCGGCGCTCACCCTGCTTGCACAGCTCAAGGCGGAGGGCAGGAGCCTGCCCGTCATCGTCGTCTCGGATGGCAGCGAGGCCAGCCTGCCTGCCGCAGCGCAGGCCGCCGGCGCTGCCGATGTGGTGGCGCGTCCGCTCCAGATCCGCGAGCTCGTCGCCCGGATCACCGGCATCCTCGCACGGGCAGCCTCGCTTGGCGTCGCGACGCCCGGCGCTGAGCTGACGGGCGATGTGGATGGAACCACCCTCATCGAGCTCCTTCAGACCATTGCGGGCGACCGGCAGACCGCCGTCCTCCGTTTTCAGCATGGCGCGCTCTCCGGCACGCTCTACTTTGAGCGGGGCGAGCTCATCGATGCCACGGGCGACCGTACGCAGGGGCTCAGCGTCCTCCGCCGCATGATGACCTGGGAGACCGGCACCTACCGGCTCCGTGCCGCCGCTTCGACAGGTCGCACCCGCACGCTCCACCACACGATGGATGAGCTCCTCAACGACGCAGTGGATTACGCCTCGGCCTGGGGCTCCGCAGCAGCGCAGGTGGGCGATCTTTCGCGCACCTACACCGTCGATTATCCCGCCTTCGTGGCCCAAATCGGCCAGCTCCCGCCCGAGGCCAACACGCTGGTGCGTCTGTTTGACGGCATCCGCTCACTCGAAGAGGTGGTGTCGCTCGCCGACATCGACGACCTCATTGGCTGCCAGATTGTGGGCCTGCTGCTCCGTGGCGGTATCCTCGTTCCCTCCAAGGACACCTACCTCGGCGACGAGGATGGCTTTGACCGCATGCCCACGGGCCAGTTCAATCAGGTGACCTCGTCTGCACAGCGGCCCGCCGGTCAGGTGGGCGCCTGGCTCAACGAGGCGACCGCTTCGTCGCCGGCCGCCGATCCCGCGCTGCTCGCACGACAGGAGCAAGAGCGCATCGCCCGTGAACAGGAGGTTGCCCGGTTGGCGACCGAGCGGCAGCGGGCCATCGAAGAGCAGCGCCGGGCCCACGCAGCAGAGCTGCAGGCGCTGGCGGAGGAGCAGGAGCGGCTCGAGCTCGAGCGCGGCATGCACGAGGAGCTGGCACAGTCGGAGGCCGAGCTCATCTTGAGCGAGGCTGAGGCCCGCGTGAAGGAGCTCCGGGCGACCGCTGAGCGCCGCACGAACGAACTTGCCGTGCGCGAGCAGGAGCTCCGCACCCGCCGCGACTCCATCACCGGCTCGCTCAGCTCGCTCTCCGGCGACCAGCCCGCCTTCGTCGCTCCGACCGGCAGCTCGATGCCGGCGACGATCTCCCCGGAGGCCGCAGAGGCGCGCCGCCGCGAGATGGAGGCCATGCGGCAAGAGTCCACCGCGACGCCGGTCGCGCCGGTCTGGTTTCCGCCCACTGCGCCTCCGGCCACCTCGGCATCGGGCGCGCGCCAGCTCTCCGAAGAGTCCATTGTCCGCGCCTCCGGCTCCATCCCCGCGGTGGCGGAGACCGGTCCCCGCGAGCTCGATCTCGGCTCCGTCGTAGCCGGCACGCAGTCTGCTCCGCTGACCGGCCTTGCCGATCACGAGGAGGGCTTCTTCACGGGCGCCCACGCGGCCATCGAAGAGCACCACGAGCTCGACGAGATGTATGGCTCAAACGAGAAGGAGACGTCGGCGGTTCGCTGGACTTGGATCATCCTGGGCATTCTGGTGCTGGTGGTCATCGCCGCCGTCCTCAATGTGGGCAACGAACCCGAGCCGGCACCGGCACCGCCCCCGGCTCCCGCCAAGGCAGCGCCCGCTGGCCCGACCGCCGAGGAGCTCGCGAAGAAGGCGGCCGCCGAGGCCTTCGACAAGGCCAAGATTTCCGGCAACGATGTCGGCATCGCGGTCGCCAACAGCGCCACCGACCTCGCCGAGGCGTGGGCCAGCTCCAAGACCAAGGAGCTCCCCTCTGTGGCCAAGACGGCGCCCAAGAAGGAGATCTCCGCACCCAAGGCCGCCCCTGCGCCTGCTCCGGCGATCGTCGCGCCCGTGGCGAAGGGCTCGGGCGACAAGTGCGCGACCAGCTTCGCCGCCAAGAAGTACAAAGATGCCGTCGCCAACTGCAACGCGGCCATCGAGGCCGACCCGCAGAACTCCGACGCCCTCACCTACCTCGGTCAGGCCTACTACGAGATGGGCGAGGCCGGCTCGGCCACCGGGCCGCTCGAGCGGGCGCTCCGCATCAACCGCCGCAACACCAACGCCCTGCTCACCCTCGGCGCGGCACGGCAGGAGTCGGGCAACAACGCCGGCGCCCGCGAGGCCTACGAGCGCTACCTTGAGCTCAACCCCAACAGCCGACGCGCCGGCGAGATCCGCACCATCCTGCAGGGTCTATAGGTTCACATGACCGCGGCTCACCCACCCGAGCGGGGCGGGCCGCTGCTGCTCGCCATCGAGTCGAGCTGCGACGAGACCGCCGCCGCCGTGCTCGACGGCACGCGGAGCCTCCTCTCCTCGGCGGTCGACTCACAGGTCGCCCTCCATGCCCTCTATGGCGGCGTGGTGCCCGAGCTGGCCTCGCGCAGCCATGCGCTGGCCATCACCCGGGTGGTGCAGCAGGCGCTCGATGAGGCCGGCGTGACGCTGGCCGACATCTCGGCGATGGCCGTTACCGAAGGGCCCGGCCTGGTCGGGAGCCTCCTTGTCGGCATCGAGTTCGCAAAGGGGCTGGCGCTGGCCCGCAACCTGCCGATGGTTGGCGTGCACCACCTCGAGGGCCACCTCTTCGCCCCCTTTCTGCAGGTTGCGGAGGGCTTCGACGAGCCCGCCTTCCCCTGCGTCGCGCTCATCGTCTCCGGTGGCCACACCAGCCTCTACCACTGCGAGGGGCCCGGCTCCTACCAGCTGCTCGGCCGCACGCTCGATGACGCCGCCGGCGAGGCCTACGACAAGGTCGCAAAGATGGCGGGCCTTGGTTACCCGGGAGGCCCGATCGTGGATCGGATGGCGGCGCTCGGCGACCCCAAGACCTTCGACTTTCCGCGGCCCATGTGGCGCAAGGGCAACCTCGACTTCTCCTTCTCCGGCATCAAGACGGCGGTCTCGCACGCGGTCCGCACCATCGACGTGACCGACGAGAAAGCGCTCTGCGGACTCCTCGCCTCGTTCCAGGCCTCGGCCTGCGATGTGCTGGCGGGCAAAGCCTTCCTCGCCTGTCAGGCTGCCGGCGTCCGTCAGCTCATCGTGACGGGTGGCGTGGCCTGCAACGCCGAGCTCCGGCGGAGGTTGCAGCGGCTGCGGACCGAGAAGGGGTTACGGGTCTCCATCCCGCCGCCGGCGCTCTGCACCGACAACGCCGCGATGATCGGCGCCGCGGGATATGCAAGGGCCTGGGCGCGCGTGCAGGCTGGCGAGGGGTTCACCTCCGGCAGCCTCAACGCCCGCTCCACCTGGCCGCTCGCCCCGCTCCCGGCGAGCGTGGAACATCGCACAAAGGTGCGCGGGGCCTGACCCACGGTTGCCACCGCCGCGAGCGGCGTGCTAGAACATGTTTCAGTTTCCCGCTGAAGGGCCGTTCTACGAGGTTCCCATGTCTGCCACTGTCGTCACCGCCTATGTCCGTCCTCAGCGTGAGTATCAGGTTATCGCCTGCATCAAGGCGCTCCCTGGCCTGCTTGGCTGGATGAAGTTCGACGGCACCGTCAACGATCATGCCGACCGGATGATCCGGTTCGAGTTCGTGCTGGGTGAGGGCTCCGACCCAGTCAAGGCGGTCGAACTGCTCGGTCGCGCCGCAACCTCCAAGACCATCGACCATGCGGTCATCTTTACGGCCCCCGTCACGGGCGGCCGCATCGACTTCACCTTCTGAGCCGCTCCCGGGCCAGCGCCCGGAGCTCCTGCTTGAGCACCTTGCCGCTGGCATTCCGCGGCAGATCGCTCTCGACCCAGACGACCCGCGGCACCTTGTAGTTGGCCATCTGCTCCTTCGCCCAGGCGAGCAGTTCGGCTGGCGTGGCGGGCGCGCGGAGCACGACGAAGGCGGCACCCACCTCGCCGAGCCGCTCGTCGTCGATGCCGATGACCGCGGCCTGCGCGATGCTCGGGTGGAGCAGCAGCAGCCGCTCGACCTCGGCAGGGTAGGCGTTGAAGCCGCCGACGATGAACATGTCTTTCATGCGGTCGGTGATGGTGAGGTTGCCAGCCGCGTCGGCGACGGCGATGTCGCCCGTCTTGAGCCAGCCGCCGGGCGCGAAGGCCTCTGCGGTGGCGGCCTCGTCTTCGAAGTAGCCGGGCATCACATTGTAGCCGCGCACCCAGACCTCGCCGGGCTGGCCGGGCGGCAGGTCGTCGCCGGCCTCGCCCACGATGCGGACCTCGACGCCGGGGATGGCGCTGCCGGAGCTGTTGGCGATGACCTTGTCGCTGTCGTCGCGGCGGCACATGGTCACCACGCCGGTTGTCTCGGTGAGGCCGTAGGCGGTGAGGACGGTCTCAAAGCCGAGCTCGTTGCGCATGGCGTGGACCAGCTCGACGGGGACGGCGGCGGCGCCCGTGACGGCAAGGCGGAGCGAAGAGGTCTTCCAGCTCGCCCGGTCGGGGTGGGCGAGGAGCATCTGGTAGAGGGCCGGCGGGCCGGGCATGACCGAGATGGCGTGGCGGTCGATGGCGACGGCCGCGGCCTCCACATCGAAGATGGGGAGCGGGTAGATGGTGGCGCCGCGCAGCAGGCAGGCGACCCAGCCGGCCTTGAAGCCGAAGGTGTGGAAGAAGGGCGGGACGACGGGGTAGCGGTCCTCTTCGC
>CANMDT010000183.1 GCA_947496715.1 Myxococcales bacterium | reverse complement strand
GTGGGGCTCGACCACTTCGGCTCCGGCAACTCGTCGCTCGCCTTTGCGCGCCAGTGGCCACTGGCCTTCGTGAAGATCGACCGCTTCTACGTGGCCGATGTCGGCACCAACCCACAGTCGGCGGCGATCATCGACTCGCTCATCCGCCTCGCCCATGCGCTTCATCAGAGCGTGACAGCGCAAGGCGTCGAGACGGCAGAGCAGGCGGCGGTGCTCCGCTCGCTCGGCTGCGACTTTCTGCAGGGCTTCTATCTCTCGGAGCCCGTCTCGGCGGGAGACTGGGAGACCGAGCTGCAGCAGGGCTGACCCATGGTGCTTCGTCTCTCCTTCACCGCAGAGGGGTGGCGCGATGCCCTCCGCTCTGCCGCCGAGCATGGCGGCATCATGGGGCGCCTCGAGGGGGCGGAGCGGCCGGCGCTCTATGCACCCGTGACAGTGACGATCGTGGTGGATGGCGCGGCCATCGGGACCGCCGAGGGACAGGTGCTCACCGTGACGCCGACGGGCGATCTCGCGCTGGCGGTGGTGGCTGCGAAGCTGCCCTCCAACGAGCCTCGCGCGGCCGCGGCTGCGACCGCTGTGGTGCCGCAGGCAGCCGGCGCCGATGCCCCGCTCTTCAAGCAGTTTGAGAGCCTGTCGCGGCCCGAGAAGATGCACTGGGCCAAGTTCGGAAGCGAGTCGCAGCGGCGGCAGATTCTGCGCGACCGAGACGCCTCGCTCCATCCGCTCGTGCTGCAGAACGCGCAGCTCGGCGGCCGCGAGCTGGCGCAACTGCTCTCGTCCGGGAGCGTGAGCGGCCAGTTCGTCGTGGCCGTAGCGGAGCGCGACGCGCTGCACCGCGACCCGGCCGTGGTGCTAGCGCTGGTGCAGAACCCTGTGACGCCGGTGCATGTGGCGGAGCGGCTCGTCGCGCGGCTCCCGCTCGAGACGGCCAAGCGGCTCGCCAAGAGCGGCGCGCTGCGTCTGCCTGTGCTTTCTGCCGCCAAGAAGCGGGCCGCCGAGCAGCGGTGAGGGTGCGGCCAACTTGCCGAGGCTGCGCACAGGCTCTACCTCGACGGGACACTGTCTCTGACCATGGCCTCCGCATGACGCAGCGCAACCTCCTGGCCCTTGCCGCCCTCCTCGGTCTCTCAGGCTGTGCGGTCATCGAGAAGAGTTCGCCCACCGACGAAGGGCTCAGCGAGCGGAGCTGCGACGACGGCCTCGACAACGATGAAGATGGCCTGCTCGACTGCCTCGACGACGGCTGCGCAGCGGCGCCGATCTGCCTCTTCGTGGCGGAGGATACCGGCACCGCAGACACCGCGACGGGCGGCGAGGATGCGACCGGCGACACCGCTGCAGATACCGGCACCGACGACACCGCAGACAGCGGCAGCGGCGCCGACACAGGCCTTGACGACGCGGGCGCCGACACCTCCGACAGCGGCAGCGACACCACGGCCGATTCGGGCGCCGACACCTCCGCGGATACCACCGCAGACGCCTCCGCAGACACCGCCGGCGACACCGGCACGCCCGCCTTCCCCTACCCCGTCCGCGACTGCCTCGGCCGCCTCTCCTTCGACCCGCCCGGAAACCCCGTAACGGTCTTTGCGGCGGGTGAATGGAACGGCTTCTCGACCAGCGCGACGCAGCTCACCGACGCCGACCGCAACGGCATCTTCGAGGGCTCCGTCGATGCCGCGCCCGGCGAGTATGGCTACAAGTTCTTCATCGACGGAAGCTGGGAGTGGGACGGCTCCGAGGTGCCTGCCTCCGTCGCCGCAGCGGGCTACGACACCAAGTGGGTCGGCGGCTCGGAGAACCGGCTGCTCGCCATCGCGGACTGCAACACGCCCGACCTCTACACCCTCTCCGCCACCTCCGACGCCACGACCGTCGAGGTGACCGCCCAGTTCGTCGCCGCAGCCGACGGCGTGCCGCTCGATGCCGCGCAGATCATCGCTACCGTGGGCAGCCGCACCGTGACGGTTGAGGTGGACGCGGAGGCCGGCACCATCCACCTCCGGACCACCGCGCTTCCGACCGGAAAGAACTCGGTCCGCATCCTCGCCGGCGACGAGTTCGGACGGGCCGCGCGCGAGCTCTTCATCCCGCTCTGGAACGAGCCGGTGCCCTTCGTCTGGCAAGACGCGACGATGTACTTCGTCTTCACCGACCGCTTCCTCAACAGCGACGCCGGCACCGCCTCTGCGGCCTACGGACCTGTGCCCAACGTGCGGGCAGAGGCGAACTACCAGGGCGGCGACTTTGCCGGCGTCATCGCGCAGATCGAGTCGGGCTACTTCGACCGGCTCGGCGTGAACCTGCTCTGGCTCTCGCCCGTCTATGACAACCCCGACACCGACTTCATCGCCACCGACGGCATCAACGACTTCACCGGCTTCCACGGCTACTGGCCCAATTCGGCCCGCCGCATCGAGGTGCGCTTCGGCGACGACCGGGCGACCGCAGAGCAGCGGCTCCGCGAGCTCATCGCGGCGGCCCATGCGCGCGGCATCCGCGTGCTCTTCGACCTCGTGCTCAACCATGTGCACGAGGAGCATGCGTATCTGACCAGCCACCCCTCCTGGTTCACCGCCGCACCCTGCAACTGCACCACCTCGCCCGGCGCCTGCAACTGGGACACCAACCCCATCGGCTGCTGGTTCATCGGCTACCTCCCCGACCTCAACTTCAAGAACCACGAGATCGCACAGCAGCTGACCGAAGATGTGGCCTGGTTCGTGACCGAGTTCGATGTGGACGGCCTGCGCATCGATGCCGCCAAACACATGGACCACGTCATCATGCGGCGCATCTCGAAGATGCTGAAAGACCGCTTCGAGCGGGGCGGCGGCATGCCCATCTACACGGTCGGTGAGACCTTCACGGGCCAGGACGGCCACGGCCTCATCATGAACTACGTCTCGGACTACGAGCTCCGTGCCCAGTTCGACTTCCCGCTCATGTGGCCCATCCGCGATGCCTTTGGCGGTGGCGGCACCTTCCGCAACCTCGCGGCCCGCGTGGCGGTCGGTCGCGACGCCTATGGCGCCGCCTGGGAGTGGATGAGCCCCTTCCTCGGCAACCACGACATCCCCCGCTTCTCGCAGGTGGTCTACGCGCCCGGCGGCATCGACCCGTGGGGCAATGTGCCCGATCCCATGACCGCCACCAACAGCTCCACCTGGAATGTGGTCAACCGGCTGTCGCTCGCCTTCGCCTTCACCCTCACGCAGCCCGGCATCCCCCTCATCTACTACGGCGACGAGATCGGCCTCTACGGCGGCGGCGATCCCGACAACCGGCGCATGATGAAGTTCGGCGCCGACCTCTCCGAACAGCAGGCCCGCATTCTCTCCCGCGTGCAGGCCATCGGCCGTGCCCGCGCCGACTCCACCGCCCTCCGCCGCGGCGACTACCGCGAGCTCTGGGTCAACGACTCCTTCTACGCCTATGCCCGTGATGCCGGCGGCGGCGACGTGGCCATCGTCGCCTTCAACAAGGGGGCGCCGGCCACCATCTCGCCCATCTCCGTCTCCGCGCTCGGCATCGAGGGCGCAACCTTCCGCGACGCGCTCGGCGGCAGCCGCACCGCGACCGTCTCGGGCGGCAACATCTCGCTCACGCTCAACGACTGGGAGTATGTCATCCTGGTCCGCAGCGACCGCTGAGATGCAGCCTGCGCAGGCCTTTGAGCTCGGCTATCTGCCTGCGGCCTCCGGCTTCTTCTTCGACGGCATGGAGGTGGTTGCAGCAGCCTCTCCGGCCGCTGGTGGGCTCGAACCGCTGACCCATGCCTTCACGCTGGTGGCCGACGATGCGCTCGCGACCCGTGAGAGGATGGAGGGGCTCTGTGCGCTCGTCGGCGCGGCCCACAGCGTGGCCTGGCCGCTGCCGAACGGCGTGGATGACTACCGGCTCCTGCTCACCAACGGCGTCTTCGACATCGTCAACCGCTGGTCCTACATCGCCGACGCCAAGCAGATGGGCCGGCTGCAGGCCTGGTTCTATCTCGGCTTCGGCATCGGGCGCGCGAGCTCGGTGCTGCAGGCGCTCCCGCTGCTGATGCGACTCCGCGACACCATCGGCACAGCGGAGCCGGTCCCCTCCATGTGCGAGAGCCTGCGGAGCCTGCTCGCAGAGGCCATCCGGCAGCTCGAACTGGCTGCGCGCGAGGCCGACCTCGACGCTGTCCGTCCGGAGCTGATGGCCGTTGCCGATGCGCTCAAACCGGTCGCCATCCGGCTGCTCGGCAGCGCAGACACCATCGCCTCGTCGCTCGACGATGCGGAGCGACTCGGCCTGCTCCGCGCGCTGCTCGAACGGGCCCGCAACCCGGGCTTCGCCCCCATCCTCCGCGCCTAAGCGCTAGAGCGCCTCGAGCCGGAGCGAGGCCTTCACAAAGAGGCTCCACTGGTCGGTCTGGTCGTCGGGCGTCCCGTCGAAGCGAAGACCGGAGTAGAAGACCGTGCCGGGCATGGGCTGGTAGGAGAAGAGCAGGTCCTGCGACGACGCCTCGGCAAGGCTGTCCCACTCGTAGATGTATCTGAAGTCGGCGGTGCGGTGGAACCAGTGCTGCAGCTTTCCGCGCAGGATGTGCTGCTGCGACAGCTCCTCGCCGCCCGCCTCATCGAAGAGGCCGCGCGACTGCCAGTCGAGCGTGACCGCCATGGAGGGGAAGGGGCGGACAACGGCATTGGCATAGGGCGAGAGTTCGAAGCCGACGCGGGCGGGGTTGGTTTCACCGGCGGCATTGATGCCGAGGAGCTCCTCATCACGGAGCACGGTGTTGCCAACGCGGGCGCCGCCCTCTGCAGCGAGCCAGTCGGTCGGCTCCACGCCGGCGGCGAACTCGGAGGCGGGCGTCTCGAGCCAGGCGCCGGTCTGCTCCTCGCGCTCTCGGTTGTAGGTGAAGGTGGCAAAGAGCCAGCTCCGGTCGGTGGTCTGCAGGTAGGTGTTGGCGCCTGTGACGCTCTCCACCTCGTTGCCCTCCATGTCCCAGTACTGCTGCTGCCAGAGACCGGGGCTGACGTAGCTCACCCGCCCCTCGCTGCTCCGGTAGTAGCCGTCGAGTTTGGCCTTCACCATCTGGTAGCCCACCCGGTTCACAAAGCCGACATCGGCGCGGAAGTCCTCGTCGATGCGCTGCCACTGGGTGGCGAGCCGGAACCGCTTCTGCTCCCAGCTCAGCGTGGTGTTCGCCGCCGTCCCATCGGGTGCCAGGTTACCCTGCTCGGTGTGGCTGGCGG
>CANMDT010000182.1 GCA_947496715.1 Myxococcales bacterium | reverse complement strand
CGGTACAGGAGATCTCCGACCTGACCTCCTTCGTGAACGGCAGCTCGGCGCTGATCCCTGGCAGGGTTGTCTGGGTGACCTCGAAGCCGCTTACGGGCATCGATTCACTTCTTGGCGTCACCGCCGGCGCGGCCCACACGACCGAGGCCACCTTCGGTGCTCCCCTCACGGGACAGTTCCACGCATTCAAGCCGGTCGGCGCCCTCGCCGGCGTCGACGGCATCGCTGGCACCAACAACAACGGATTCGCGCTCACCGCGGCCGGAAACACCTTCGCCGTGGCGACGGCGCAGCTCTTCCGCGCCAACGGTGGCCGGACCTATGTCTCTTCGAACGCCTTCGATGACTATGCGGGCACCGACGCGAATGCCGACGGCCGTGCAGACGCCATCGACTGGACCGCCAACATGGTGCTCGCCTCGCTCTTTTCGGGCGGCAGCAGCGACCTCGCTTCCGCCGACTTCGCTGCCGCAACCCCGAACGATGCCGACAACGACGGCTTCGACTCCCGCGGCGTCGACAACTGCCCCGCAGACTCCAACGCTCTTCAGACCGACGGCGACGGCGATGGTCAAGGCGACGCCTGCGACACCTGCCCGCTCGACGCCGCCAATGATGTCGACAGCGACACGGTTTGCGGCAATGTGGACAACTGCTCGATCGTTGCCAACACCAACCAGCTCAACAGCGACGCCGACCTCCTCGGCGATGCCTGCGATACCTGCCCGCTCGATAACGCGAACGACGTCGACGGCGACACCGTCTGCGGCAATGTCGACAACTGCCCATCCATCGCCAACCTCTCGCAGGCTGACGCCGACGTGGACGGGATCGGCGATGCCTGCGACACGGGCGACTTCGACGGCGACGGCACGGCGGATAACATCGACGGCTGTCCGCTTGATAGCGGCAAGATCGCGGCGGGCGTCTGCGGCTGTGGCACGGCGGACACCGACACCGACACCGACACCATCGCAGACTGCATCGACAACTGCCCGCTCGTCTCCAACGTGGGACAGGGCGACCTCTTCACCGCCGGCGGCTTCGGCGACGCCTGCGACGGCGCTGCCCTCCGCACGGGAGCGCTTTCAACTTCTCACACGGCCCATCGCGCACCGTTTGCCTATGAGAGCATCGCTGCCGAACCGGGCGCGACGGCCATCTCTCTTGGGGACGACGCGTTCAGTGGCGCCGCGGCGCTGCCGTTTGCCTTCTCCTTCTTCGGCGTGGCCAAGACCAACTTCTTCGTAGGGTCGAACGGCCTGCTCGCCTTTACCTCTCCTGGTGCGGAGACAGGATCTACTGCCACGCTGATTCCCTCCGCCGCGAGCCTCGAAGACTTCATCGCTGGCTTCTGGACCGATCTCGACCCGTCGCAGAGCGGAACGATCACGACGCTGACGGCGGGCACCACGCCGAGCCAGACCTTCACCGTAGAGTGGGACGAGATCCCGACGTCGAATGGTGCCGGTAATGCCACCTTCCAGATCGTACTCTTCGAGACCACGGGTCGCATCGAGATCCGCATCCTGAGCGGGCCTGCCTCCTCCTCCGCGCTGCGGGCCGTCGGCCTCGAAAACAGCGCGGGCAGCGTCGGTCTCAACCTCCGTGGCGCGACGAACCAGTCCCTCAACTCGACTCGGTTCGTCATCTGGCCCCAGGCCAATCGCCCGAAGGTCGCCGTGAAGTTCGCTACCGCCGCGGCGAACAAGGGTGATCTCACCCGCAAGCATATCTGCGATACGGTAGCAGCGAGCCGTCCGCTCGACTCGCTCCTCATTCCCTGCACCACGCTCACCGCAGGCGGTGCTGAGCTCCTGACCGGCGGCTTCTCGCTCTACTCCTTCGAGGCCTTCTCGCCGAGCACGACGAGCCTTCCCGCAGCTATGCTGGACAACGTGGAGACCTTTATCGGAGCGGGTGGCTCTGCCATCTGGGCATGGAACCGCGGTACCACCGCCGCGACCCCGACATCGGCGGCGCTTACGACGACGCTGCGAGACGCCTTCGGCATCTCGGCCTTCGGCAGTGCCGTCAACACACCCCTCACCATGGCGGGCATCGCGACCATCTTCAGCCTCACGGGCACCCTGCCAAACCTCACGCCGTCCACGGATGTCGGGAACCCGAACGGCACAGACATCGATTCGCTCTCGACGGGCATCGCACTCTTCTCTGGCGGAACCACGGGTGGCATCGTCCGCAATGTGTCCACTTCGGCACCCAGCTTCTATGTGACGAACGCCCTCGACGACTACCGCACCGACGCAAGCTTCACCGGCACCCGCTATGTTGATGCCGATGGCGACGGCATCGGCGACATGGTCGAGTTCTACCGCGCTGCGGTGCTCAACGGACTCTACCTCATCGACACCAACAACAACGGCATCGACGACCGCGACCCCGACCTCGGCCCCTAATCGGCCCCGCCGCGCTTCGAGCCCTGCGCCCCTCGCGGTCGCGGGGCTCGCCGCTTTTTGGGTCCCGACGCACCGCTCACGCCTGCCAGGCTGCTAGGAGCGGCAGGTCGGCCGGCGCCCAGGTAACGTCATGCAGCGCACCAGCGGCGAGCCAGCGCGCTGCATCGTGATCTCGCAGCACCGGCTCGCCCGCTACCAGCCGGCAGCGGTAGCCCACCAGCGTCACCGCGCCGTGCGCGTAGGCATGGGTCGACTCCGCCACAAAGGCGCCCACCTCCACCTCCACGCTCAGCTCCTCGCGGAGCTCGCGCCTCAGAGCCGCCTCGTCACTCTCGCCCGGCTCCACCTTGCCGCCCGGGAGCTCCCATAGCCCACCTTCGCGCCGCTCAGGCGACCGGCGGGCAGCGAAGAGCAGACCGTCGCGCTCAAGCAGCGCTGCGACAACGCGCACCGTCTTCACCGCTCGCTCCGACCGCCGCCGCCCAGCCGCATCGGTTCCGCTGTCGAGGTCTCGCGGATGTCGTCGATGACATAGAAGCAGCTCGGGTCCACCGCACGCACCATCGCAGCCACCCGCTTCACCTCGCGGCGCGGCACTTCGATGTAGACCAGCTCCACCGGCCCATCCTTGCCGCGACCATCGAAGACCGTCGCGCCGAAGCCGGCCTCGCGGATGACTGCTGCGATCGCATCTCCATGCCGCGTAAAGACCCGCACAACCCGGTTGCCCATGGCCAGCTGTTGCTCGATCGTTACGCCTACGAAGTTGCCCGTCGCAAAGCCCAGCGCATAGCTGATCGCGTAGACGGGGCGATCGAGTTCGTTGATGACCCGCGATACCGCGATGACCCAGATGAGCACCTCGAAGAAGCCAATCCACCAGGCCGCAGATCGCTGTCCGCGGATGACGTAGATGGTCCGGATGGTCCCCAGCGAGACGTCGGTGACCCGCGCAAAGAAGATGAGCAGCGTGGTGAAGAGCAGGTCGGAGTTCACGCCATCGCCTGTTTCGTCTCGGAGAGGGCGATGGGGTAGTTGCCGTCGAAGCAGGCCATGCAGAACTGGCCGCTGTCGCCGAGGCAGGACTGGAGCCCCTCGACGGTCATGAACTGCAGCGAGTCGGCGGTCAGGTGTTCGCGGATGCCCTCCGCGTCGAGCCGGTTGCCGATGAGGCTCTCCTCGTCTGGCGTGTCGACGCCGTAGAAGCAGGAGTGGCGGGTCACCGGGCTGCCGATGCGGAGGTGGACCTCCGCGGCGCCGGCGTTGCGCACCATGCGGACAATCTTCCGCAGCGTGGTACCCCGGACGATGGAGTCGTCAACGAGGATGACGCGCCGCCCTTCGAGCAGGTCGGCGTTGGGGTTGAACTTGAAGCGGACCCCCTCGTCTCGGCGCTCCTGCGTGGGGCTGATGAAGGTGCGGCCTACATAGTGGTTGCGGACCAGGCCGAACTCGAAGGGGATGCCACGCTGCTGCGCGTAGCCCAGCGCCACAGCCGTCGAGGAGTCGGGGACCGGGACGACGATGTCGGCAGGTGTGTTGTCGCGGTCTGCGAGCCAGGCCCCCATCCGTTTGCGCGCCTCGTAGACCCGCAGCCCGAAGGTCTTGGAGTCGGGCCGGCTGAAGTAGACATGCTCGAAGGAGCAGTGGGCGGCCGTGGTCCGGCCGTTGCGAAGCGCGATGAGGTCGGGGTGGAGGTGCGAGGTGCAGCCCGCGTCCGAGATCTCGACCACCTCGCCCGGCTCCAGCTCCCGCTCGAGCTGGCCGCGGTTGATATCGATGGCCGGCGTCTCGCTCGCCAGCATCCAGCCATCTTCGAGCCGGCCGAGGCTCAGCGGGCGCACGGCATAGAGGTCGCGGACGCCCCACAGGCGCCCCTCCGAGACCATGCAGACCGAGTAGGCGCCGCGCAGCGTGCGCTGCATGAAGCGGATGGCGTCGAGCAGGCTGGCGCCCTCCTTCCTGGCCTCGACGATGATGCGGAGGATGAGCTCGGCATCGTTGGAGCCGGCAAAGGTCACGCCGCGCGCCTCGTAGTCGGCCCGCAGGTTCCCGTAGTTGGTCACATCGCCGTTGGAGGCAAGCGCGAGCGGCTCGCAGCCAGGCTCGGCGATGAGATGAGGCTGCGCGTTGCAGGCCCGGTTGCCGCCCTGTGTCGGGTATCGGACATGGCCGCAGGCGACGGAGCCCTGCATGCCGTCGGGTCGCAGGCCGAAGACCTCTTTCACCAGGCCGGTGGCCTTGTGGAGCGAGAAGCGGTCGCCGTCAGCCATCGCAATGCCGCAGGCGTCCTGCCCGCGGTGCTGCATCTGGAAGAGGCCGGCCACCACCTCATCGAAGGTGTCCCGACCCGTCGCAAAGACTCCGATGACGCCGCACATGATTCGCCTCTCCGTCAGCCCGCCGCAACGGGCGCGTCGGTAGCAGCCTCGCCGCCCGGTGGGAAGCGCCGTTCGCGGGTCTGCCTCAGAGGCACTGCGCGGGCGGTGCCATCTGGGTAGCCTCGGGGCCGTTGCCCTCGTGGAGGTCGTAGAAGGCGGTGGTTGCGGCCAGATCGAAGCAGTCGGTCTGGAGCTTGAAGCCCCAGGCGACCACGCCGAAACGGCTGCTCAGGTTGGGCTCGGGCGCCAGTACCCAGGTGCCCTGCGGAAGGGTGGCGGCGTAGTTTCGAAGCTGCTCCACCTCTGCTTCGCAGCCCTCGGGGCAGCGGTAGAGGAAGACCACGCCGCCATGCTCCATGTTGTGCACCCAGCGCTCATCGCCGGGCGGCTTGGCGTTCTCGCCCCAGGCGGCCCAGCAGGGGTGGTGGTTGCCGCCCATCGGC
>CANMDT010000181.1 GCA_947496715.1 Myxococcales bacterium | reverse complement strand
TCGGTGATGAGGTTGCCGTCGTCACAGCCCTCGCCGGCCTGCAGGATGGCGTCGCCGCAAGCGGGGAGGGCGCAGCTGTTGGTGCAGCCGTCGGTGGGGTCGGTGTTGCCGTCGTCGCAGGCCTCGTCGGCCTGCTCAAAGCCGTCGCCGCACTGGCTGGTGAGGCAGGCGTTGGTGCAGCTGTCGGTGTTGCTCGTGTTGGCGTCGTCGCACTGCTCGGGCGGCTGCACGATGCCATCGCCGCAGCTGGCCACGACGCAGAGGTTGGTGCAGGCGTCGTTGTTGTTGGTGTTGCCGTCGTCGCAGGCCTCGCCGCTCTGCACGATGCCGTCGCCGCAGCGGGTGATAGCGCAGGCGTTGTCGCACCGGTCGAGCGGGTCGGTGTTGCCGTCGTCGCAGCCTTCGCTGAGCTGGCGGATGCCGTCGCCGCAGCGGGCCAGGTTGCAGCTGGTGGTGCAGGCGTCGGCGTCGCTGGCGTTGCCGTCGTCGCAGGCCTCGCCGCCGTTGGGGATGCCGTCGCCGCAGTTGGAGAGGGCGCCGGGGACGAGGCGGCAGGTGGCATCGCAGACGGTGCAGGAGGCGGCGGCATAGCTGCAGCCTTCGAGCAGGAGGTTGCCATCGTCGCAGGTCTCGCCGGTCTCGAGGCGGCCGTTGCCGCAGAGGGCCGGGCTGGTGCAGAGGCCGGCTTCGCAGAGGAGCGGTGGTGCGCAGTCGCCGGCGTCGGCGCAGGGCTGGCCAACGGGGCGGCAGCTGGCGGCCTCGTCGGTCTCGCCGTCGCAGTCGTCGTCGAGGTCGTTGCACAGCTCTTCTGCGGGCAACCGGAGCTGCTCGCAGCGGAGGTCGCCGTCGCAGATGATTTGGCCGTCGGCGCACTGGCCGGAGAAGCCGGTGCTGCAGCTGTCGCCCACCTCGACCACGCTCTCGTCGGTCAGCAGGTTGCAGTTGTCGTCGATGCCGTTGCAGATCTCACGGGCCGCCGGCTCTACCGCGGCGTTGTTGTCGTCGCAGTCCGGGAAGCTGCAGCCGGGGCCGATGCCGGCGCCATCGTTGTCGAGGTCGATGCAGGTGGTGGCGCTGACGCAGACCGAGATGGCATCGGTGCCGTCGATGGCAACGCAGCGCTCGTCGCCCGTGCAGTCGTCGGTGGAGGCGCAGCGAACAACGCAGATACCGCTGCCGGAGGTCGAGATGGGCAGGCACTCACCGGAGTCGCAGTCGGAGCCGATGGTGCAGGGGTCGCCGGCCGCGCCGGGCACCGCGGTGTCGGGCTCGCCGGTGTCTGCGGCGCTGCCGTCAGTGGCTGTGTCGGCGGCGGTTGCCGTGTCGTTGGGGTCGCTGTCGACCGCTGCGTCTGCGGCGGTATCGTCGGCACTGCTGTCGAGCGTGGCTTCGGTGCCCGTCGCGGGAGCGCTCGCCTCCGCGCAGGCCCCGAGGAGGAGAAGGGAGCTGAGCCACCCGAAACGAACCACCTGGAACTGTGTCATGCGAGACCTCCTGCGCGTCCGACCGACCGCTGCGCGTTCTGACCACATTCGGGGCGCGATGACAACGAGGCGCCCAAAAGTGATGATGCCGCGACGAACGGAATTTGGTCGTGCGGAGGGCGCGCTCCGCGGGCTACCCCAGCGCCTTCACGCCGCAGGCGGCGAGGTAGTCCCAGGTCTCGTCGAGGGCGGCGAGCTTGGGCACAAAGAGGATGGTGCCGTCGCGGCCGCGGGTGAGGATGCCTCACGCACACTTCTGCTCGAACGCTCTGTAGTGTCTGGCCATCAACTCTCGATCGATCGTGTGTCTCTGCGGATCGCTGAGCTGGGTACCTTCGAATCGCAGCAACTCGCCACCAAAATGTGAGCCGCTCACCTCTTCGCGGAGGCGCGGCGCAACGACGAGGCGGAGGTTATCGTCGAACGATACGAGATGTCTGTCGAATGCTGCGTCGTGGAGCGGGTTGAGCGCGATGCCATTTCGAGGATTGACTCGATTGGATTCATCCGCCGCCCAGCCCACGATATGGCTGGCTATCAGGAGTTTCGGCCCAGCAAGGCCGGTGAGTGCGCACTTGTTCTCAAAGTTCCCCAAGACGAGCTCTCGAAAGAAACCCTGGACGAGCCGTTCCTTCCGGGGAGCGTAGCGTTCGGTTTCTGAGGCGTCGCGGCCCCATTCGTCACGGGTAAACGCTTCGCCGACTTCGTTCTGTTCGGAGACGCACGAAGCCTCCCACGCAGCCTGGCATTCGGCCGCGACCTCAATGCGCGAGGATTCGAACGCAGACCAAATCTCACGGTCGAGTTTGCTTGTGCCCTTCAATCCCTTCACGCCGCGTGCTTGCTCAATCGGGTCAAGCGACGTGAGGTTGTTCAGTTTCATCGCAACACTGTTCGGTGAGCGTCCGAGACGCCGTGCGAGTTCCATCACCTCTGGGTTACGATGGTGCTGCCTGCCGAATGGCGTTCGAAGATAGAGGTGGAGGGCGAGGAGCGTTTCTTCGCGCGTCCAGCCGACCCGCGGCTTCACGGGCGCTTCCAATACCGGTGGCTGGTTGTGTTCCTCAATTCCCATTGTACCCGAACCGGCCGCTCTGCAGCACCTGCTTCCAGTGGCTTTCACGCCGGAGAAGGTCGAGCTCGCTTGTGTGGGTATCGGCTACTTCGAGGATGGCATACTGGAAGTGGCGGGCATGCTCGGGCCCTTCGCCTGCTGGCGCTGGGGAGAGCAGCCGCTTGAGTTCGACGTTTCCGCCATGGCCGTTGCGGCTGTACTCGCACCAACGGCTCCAGATTCCGCCTTCACCGACGGCCCGCGTGTCGCCCGTGGCGCTGCCTACGTAGAGTCTTCCGTTCGACGTGTCGGTGATGAGGTAGATGCCCGCGATAGCAGCGAGTGCGGCTCGCCACGACGGCTCACCTGCACGGACGATGAGGTCGAGCTCCGCCTTGCTCAGCCTAACCTCGCTGTAGGTGGAGAAGGGTTCGAGCAGCATCGGCGCCTCGCGAATCTCCGCCACTGTGAGCGTGTCGCAAAAGGTCTCGGCCAACCGGAAGCTGTTCCGCCCCGTCCGATGGTGCGCCACCACCAGGCGCCCTGTCAGCGGGCGGGTCGCCTCGACCTCTTGCGTATCGTAGAGCCAGTTGCCCTCGTGCTCAGGGTGGGGACGGCAGCCGAGCACCTTGTAGGCGCCCGCGAAGAGCCATCGGTCGTTCCGGGCCGGGATGCGCACGAGGCTGACGAGGTAGGGGCGCTCGAAGACGCGTTGAAACTGCCAACGCTGCCACACCTCGAAGTCGCCGCGGCGCCAAACGGCGATGGGCTCATCCTGTCCATTGAAGGCGGCGAGATGGACCTTCGTCGCTGAAGGTTCGAGTTGGGCGTCGTGGAGGCCGAGCAGGTCGAAGAGGGTCATGGTTGAGCCTGAGAAATCGTGGTCGCCGCTCGTGTAGGAAAGCTGTGCGGAGGCGCCAGGTTGCGTTCTAGAACTTGAAGCCAACCTCGATGGTTGCGCGACCCTCCACTTCGGGGTCCGCCCATGCCTTGGTTTTTCCCTCAGAAGCCACACTGTCGGACATGGTGTGTTGGTTCACGAGCAGCCCTTCGACCTTTGGCGTGATGCTGATGTGGAAGGGCAGATCGAGGCGATACCCGGCAGAAAGTCCTGCCGTGACCGTGTTGAAGGACTGCGAGACGAACTCGTCTGCGTAGGAGGCGGAGGCCCAGTCTGTGTGCAGGCCGAGTAAGAACCCATCTTGGTAGTCATTGAAGTAGAGCCGAGCCTGCAATCCGACCATCAAGTAGGGGGTGGGTTCAACGTCGGTGTCCTGATATCCGCCTCGGACAGCAAGGCTGAGACGGTCCGTGACAGGGAACTCGACGGCGACGGTGGGGAAGGCATCGTAGGCAGCCTTCAGGTCTGCCGACACGCTCATCCCAGCGCTCGGCCGCACAATCTCGGGGAGGGAGATCGCTGCGAGCTGACCGGCGACCACCTCGACGTCGTCCGCACCACCCAAGGTGGTGTAGCGAGTTACATCGCGGCGTAGGGACGCCGCCGTGAGGTTCAGCTGTCCCTGCCGTTCGGATGCGCAGACTGCCAGGTCTGCGTCGAGTTCGAGGATAAGCTCTCTCAGATACCATGGGTCGCAGTCGGGGCGCTCCTGTTGGAGAAACAGGGCGGGCGCCTGGCGCAGCGGACGAGCGACCACGCGGAATCCCTGCGCCACAACGGACGAAACCAGCTGCGCGTCGAGCGGGCCCGAACCTGTTGCGGTATCGCTCCAAGCGACGACAACCGCGAGCCCCTCCTCTTCGTAGGCCGCTGCAATCGGAGCCGTAACCGGAGAGGCTGGCTCTGCAACCCTCGCCTCAGGCTGACTGGTGGCCTTCGACTCGACATCTGCCGTGGAGGTGTTCAGCGGTGGCGCGGAGGCAATCTCGCGGTCCTCGGGGTCCGGCTGCTGACCGGCAATCTGGAACCAAGAATCTGAGGGGGGTGAGCCGGCCGTTTCCCCGGGCGAAATCAGCGACGCCAGCAGGCTCTGGCCTCGACGATCGGGACACTCCTTACTGACTGCGGCGCAGGCACCTGCCACCCCGCCTTCGCAGGCATAGCGGCTGATCGCACAGCCGAGCTCGATGTAAGATGCAGCACGGTCGTCACAGTCGAGTAGCGCGCAGGAGCTTCCGGGCGCCGAGATCTGAGCGGCGCGTAACAAGCTGTTGGCGAGGCTCCAACAGACTGCGGCGTTCCCCTCTTCGCATTTGGCGCTTGCGTCGCGCATGGGCGCGGAAGCGGCGTCACTGAGCAGCTCCTGAATCTGAATGCTGCCCTGTTCGGCCGACAGTGCCTCCGAACTGAACGCGAGGACGCCGAGAATACTACAAAAGATGTGGCATCGAATGCGGAGCGCTGTCGTCATGATTCCCCCAAGGTTGTTTGATGGACCTCGCGCGTTCGCGATGACCTGCCGAGCCTCTATCGAGGCGCGCCGGCGTTGTCATCCGGATCGGCGGTGGCGGTGATTTTTTGACGAATCAGACCCGAGCGGCGATTTGGTCTCACGCGCCACCAGCGTGGCGCAAACAAATGGGAGGGGAACATGAGTGATGCGAATTCGCAGCTGCCGTCGAATGCTGTCAGAAACGGGCTCATTGCGATCGGGGTTTTCGTCGTGCTTCTTGGCGCGCTCGCCTTCTTCAACCGCGGGGTGCGCGTTCCCGACTGCCCTGGGGGAGATGCGGGAAGCTGCATGTCGCAGCTGATGTCGAACTGCATGGGCGACGAGGGCGACATGCCCATGTGCATGCAGGCTGTGC
>CANMDT010000180.1 GCA_947496715.1 Myxococcales bacterium | reverse complement strand
AGTAGCGGGCACGGGGGGCGAACTCCCCGGGGGGCAGGGGCGGGGCTTCGTAGGTTTGGACAAAGGCAGGAAGTTGACACATTTATGTAGTTGCCATAAATGCGGTTCTCCTTTGTGGAAGTTGTTCAAATCTTTCGGAGTGAAACATGGGTGGAGATCTGCGGTCTCGTGCTGAACGGCTGAAAACAGAGGAGAGTCTCCGGGCGATGCCTTCATCTCGAGCGAAGGTCGAGCGGCCTGCAGAGGCTGCTCGTGTTGCTCTGGATTGGGAGGCTCGCCGTGCGGAACGGGCGGCAAAACTCCGAGAGGGTGCGGCCAAGACCGACGACCCAGACGCCAGCGCCGCGCCGCGCCGACGCGGCCGGCCGCCGCTGGCT
Source organism: Myxococcales bacterium (assembly GCA_947496715.1). Lineage (GTDB taxonomy): Bacteria > Myxococcota_A > Bradymonadia > REDH01 > REDH01 > CAIWGR01. The sequence continues at coordinate 4,939 of CANMDT010000180.1, read as the reverse complement.
GAGGGAGTGATGACGGATGTGACGCTTCGGGTGCCGGTGGAGACGCTTTCTGATGCGGAAATGCTGGTTCGGTTTGCGCATCAATGGCCCGAGTTTGCTGGTAACGGGCCGACGCGAGCGGGGGTTCTCAAGCTGGCAATGAGCATGGGTTTGCAGCAGCTCCGCGAGCGCCAGTCGGAGAGTGAACCTGCTCCGGAGCGGGCAGCGCAGGGCTGGTCAAAGACCTTCTGGGTGAACTCCTTTGAGCGGGCTTCGAGGTTGAAGGCTGCACCCTCAACGGGTGAGCCGGTGACGGCTGCCTACCTCTCGTCGGTCATCGAGGGGCTTATCGTGCAGCAGCGACGGCAGGAGGTGGAGATGGCTGCCTGGCGCCGGCAGGTCGAGACGCAGATGGTGCGGCTGAGTGCGCAGCGCGAGACGACCGCGACCTCGCCGTCCAAAGATCGTTAGACCGTTCCTCTCGCGACTTTCCATTGTAGTTTAGCCTTGCAGAAGTCTTCTTGTTCGCTACAAGAGCCCCTCCCTAACAATGTGGAGGTCTGCGATGCCCTGTTTCGAACGTCCGACTTTTTTGCTGTTCTTCTTCTTCAGTGCTGGCGGCCGTCTCTTCTGTCGCGCTGTTGAGGTCGAGGCCTTCTCGCCGCTGCCGTTCGCTGAAGACGGGGTGGCGGTCGAGCCGCGGCCCGTAGTCGCAGCATCGCCAGCCGCGTCGGTGAGTCTGGGCGGTGCTGAGCCCCGCCGGAGCCTGAAACAGGAGCGGGAGCTGCGTCAGTTGGGCGCGCTCTCCGATTTGGCGCGTCACGCGAAGCAGCTGCGGCCCTCCCCGAGGCAAATCCGACAGGCACGGCAGCTCCAGGAGCTCGTCTTGCTGGCGGCCGCACTCCGCCGCGCTGGCTTCCCGCGTTAGCTGAGAGGGCGACGATGGCGGGGGGCGACCTCGGGCCTCGCCATCCTGCCCCTCCCTCGTGCACGGGCCCGCGCGGGCACGGTCTTTGATAGTAGGGCCAGCGCTTCCTGCTGGCTCACCCTTCTTCAGCTTTTTCCGGGAGCAGCGCAATGACAGACCTTACCTTACTGCCCAGCGAAGTGCAGCGCTTGCGACACCTCGCGATGCTCGAACTCAAGGCCGCTGACCAGGCCGAGGCGACCGCGCGGACCATTCCGCTCGAGCCGCCATCGCCTGAACGCTGTTTGCGTGCGCTGTATCTCCACCTGGCGTTTGAACGGAGGAGAGTTGCTCGGGCCATGTTGCTCGATGCGCTTCTTCAGATCGCTGCCGCGGTCGACCAGAAGCCTGTCGTGCGAGCCCGCTTCGATACCAGCGCTCGCTCCATCCTCGCTCAGCTCGATGCCATCGCCGCTGCATCAGCGCCGGTTCGAGCGTCCATCGCAGAATCCGAAGCTGCGATTCTTCACTAGCCGCCGACCCTTTCGAACCACTCTCGGCGACGGAGATTCGTCCCCATCTTTCAGCCCCTTATCTATCGAGAAGAACCCCATGCGTCCGTCCGAACAACCTGTCCGCCCCCTTCCCGGTTATCTCAACCATCTTCAGGAGCTCTTTCTTCAGGCAGCGAGGCTGCTCGAACCCGACCATCGCTCGCGCGTCGAGGCCGCCATCTCAGTCGTCGACCACGCCTCCTTCGAGCGCGCCATGGAGCGGCTGCTCGGCCTCTCGCTTGCGGCGGAAGCAGCCTGCCCCGTCTACGAGACCGAGGTCGTGAAGCCGCTTATCGCCGCGCCAGAGAGCTACGACGAGGTGTTCCGTCGGCTCTTCGCGCTGCGCGACACCTTCGACACATCGGAGACCGCGGAGATCGACGCGTTCGAGTGCGGAGAGCTCGAACTGCCCTATGCCATTCGGACGCGGTCGGCGGCGCTTGCCTTCGCGCGGTCGGAGGTTGTCGGCGCGCTCTTGGCTGGGTCGTCGCCGCTCATCCAGCACTACCACCCGAAGGAGGGGAGCCTGGTTGTCAGCTCTCCCGTCGTCGCCGTGCTCGCGGCTCGGTTTGAGTTGGGGCTTGAGGCGCTTGCACAGGGGGCGCTGCTGATCGGGCTCGCCCGCAGGGTTGAGCTGCTCGGCATCGATCTGGACGGCGATCCCTGGTTCGCGAAGAGCTACGAGCGGGTGCCCGCCGCGACACAGCAGATGCTCAGCCACACCCTCGCGCGGCTGCTGGTAGAGCGGCCCGCAACGCAGGGGGTTGTGGCGCCCTATCCCGGGTTGGGCGCGGCGCTCACGGCCTATCTCGCTGCCCGCGACGAGCAGGTGGAAGGGGTGAGCCGGCGGCGGCTTGCCGACCTGCATCCCGAGCGGCTCCGCGGTCTGTTGCTCCGGGCTCGTCGGTCCGAGAGTCGCAAGCTGGGCGTCGAGGCACTCCTCCGCGATGAACGGATGGGGTCCGTGGCTGTCTTCAGTCAGGGCTGGCGCGAGCGGTTTCTGCGGAGCGGAGCCCACGCGCCCGACATCGTCTTTCGGAACAACGAGCACCCCATCCTGCGGCTCATCGCCGACATGATCGGCCGCCGCGACATGAACCTCGCTGAGACAGGGAGTCCCGCGATGGAGAAGGTGGTGGATGGCCACCTCCGTCGGGCCTTCGAGACGCTCCGACGGCTACAGGCTGACCTTGGTGCGCGGCCCTATCCCGGCAAGCGGGGGTGGGATTCGTTGATCGACGATGCATCGTCTGGCTGGCCCTCCAAGTTCGTCTGGATCAAGCCGCCGAAGCAGGTCGACCCCGACGCTGCGTCGCGCTCGGCGAAGCTTCGTAAGGAGGTGCTCGACTACCTCGCGAAGATGCTCGACCTGGTGTCGGAAGAGGCGACGCTGGAGCGGTTGAGGGATGATGTAGCTGCCGTGCAGACGCGGCTCGGGCCGCAGGCAACCGCGGAGGAGGCAGAGGCGCTGCTCGCGCAGGAGGCGGAGGCCAAGGAGGCGTCGACCGAGAGCGCTCCCGAGGCGACGGAGCAGGAGACGCCTGTGTCGGCCGCGCCGCAGGAGCGGTCCCTCGAAGGTGAGAGCGGACCGAACAACCCCGACCCCGAGGCCTAGGCCTCGACTAGCCCAGCCATGGCGCGAGCGTTGGCACAGTCGCCCACCTTGCGACCATGGCGTTGCTCCGCGCTTCGAGCCGGCGCAGGAAGGCCTGCTGCGCCGGGGTCTTGGCGTTGGGGAGCAGCGAGGCCAGCAGCGGCACGAGCTGGCGTGACGGGCGGATGACGGTGCGGTCGTCGACCTGCGGGATGGCCGTGTTGCTGTTGCCGGCAACGAAGAGCAACTCCATCCAGAGGCCGACCCAGGCGAGGATCTTGGCGGCGTCGAGCGTGCCGCTGTGCATGCGGACTTCGACCGTTCCGATGCTCGAGAGCGGGCGGACGTTGACGGTCAGGTAGCGGCCGTCTGCAGAATCGGCGCGGGCGAGGATCTCCTCGGTGGTCGGCGAGCTACCGAGGAAGGACTCGGGGAAGACCGTGGCCACGGGCCGGCAGTAGCCGTTCGGCAGGTCGATGTCGTAGCCGCCGGTGCGAGATGCCGCGATGCGCGACGGTGCCACGAGCGTGGCGAGGACCGGCTCGACCAGCCGTGCGATGCGGAGTGCCCGGACGATCTCTGCGCCATGTTGTTCGCCGAGCCAGCCGAGGTGGATGTGGGTACCGGTGTTCCAGTTCACGACGAGCCCGAGCTGGGCCGCGGTGGCCTCGAGCGCCTGGCAGGCGGTCCATACTTCGAGCATGCCGCGCTCGCCCTGAAGCACAGGTGAGGTCACCTCCCAGCCGCAGGTGCTGTCGCGCTCGACATTCCAGACGGAGACATCCTTGTCGCCGTTCGCGCCCTGGTACTCAGGCGTGACGACGGGGCAGACGCGGCCGGGAAGGGCCTTGGCGAGCGCCCGCCGGAGTGACTCTGCACGGATCATCCAGGCAGCGCTGTGGGCCTCCGGGATAACGCCGTCGGGGGTGGTGAGTTCGAACTCGATGCCAAAGGTCTGGCCGTGACGGAAGGGGATGCCGCGGAGTGGCTCGGGGATAGAGGGTGCGTCGGGGAGCCAGAGGAGCGTGCCGGTGTGGTCGTATCGCTGGGCGCGTTCGCGGGCTGTGGCGGGACGGGTACGGGGCGTGGTCGCGCCGCCGGAGCCTGCGCCGCTGAAGTACTGTTCCGCCGCGTGGAGGTTGCCAGCGAAGCGGGCCACATTGTCTGTGAACTCGACGATGCGGAAGGAGTCCTTGCCGGGCGCCTTGCGGACCGCGCGACCGACCATCTGTGCGAAGAGGACATCGCTCATCGTGGGGCGGCAGAGGAAGAGGGTCTGGATGTCGGGGACGTCGACGCCGTGGGTGAACTTGGCGACGTTGACGAGGAGCTGCGCGGAGCCGCTTCGGAAGCGGGCTAGCGCGAGCTGGTTGTCGGCTTCGGAGAGGCCGGCGTGGAAGGCGACAGCGCTGGCTCCGCGGCGTGAGAACTCTTTGCAGAGGGCGTTGGCCTGCTCGATGCTGCAGGCGAAGAGGAGGGTCTTTCCGAAGCTGGCGGGATCGGCGCAGTAGGTGTCGACGATGAGGCTGTTACGGGGTTTGATGCCGCCAAGCTGGGCGATGGACTCGAGGGAGAAGTCGCCGCTGGAGGCGCCGGCGGTTGGGGTCCAGGTGACGCCGGTGGGGATGGAGATGACCTCCTCGAGGCGTGCGAGGACGCCGCGGTCTGCGAGGGTCCGGTAGCTCCACGGAGTGGTGGGCCTGAAGATGTCGAGGGTTGAGCTCTTGGGGGTTCCCGTGAGGCCAAGCAGGGTGATGTGACGGCTGGCGGCGAGCTTGCGGATGAGGTCGCTGGAGGCGGCGCTGTCGGCCCAGTGGCACTCGTCCCAGACGACGAGTGTGGGGCGGCCGGGGAGGGTGCGGAGCCTGCTCTGCCCGCTTGTGCGGCTCAGCAGACTGTGGAGCG
>CANMDT010000179.1 GCA_947496715.1 Myxococcales bacterium | reverse complement strand
GGTTCACAGCGACATCAAGCCTTCGAACATCCTTGTGAAGCGGAACGGTCAGCCTGTCTTCATCGACTTCGGGACCGCTCGGACGGGCGAGGAGATGGGCAAGACGAAGCTCACCACCGTGGCCTTCACGCCTGGCTACGCGCCGCCGGAGCTTGAATCCAAGGACAGGGGCAAAGAGGTGGGTCCTTGGAGCGACCTCTATTCGCTGGCGATGGTCTTCATCGGCATGTTTGTGACCCACCCGGGGCTTGAGGGGAACCCGTTGGAGAGTCGGATGCGGGAGACGCTCGCGCGTCACGCTGCCGGTGCCGATCCCTACAATGCGGGCCTTCGCGCGTCGATGGTATCGAACGGGATGTCGCCGCTTTGGGCAGACCTGCTGATGGCCTGCATTTCGGTTGAGCCGGCAGGGCGCCCCCAGAGCGTGCAACAGGTGTTCGAGCGCTTGGGTCCAGGTGGTCCCATGTCCGGCGCAATCGGCGCCGCGACTGCGGGAGCCAGTTCTTTTGGGATTTCCGCAGCGAATTCGGAATGGCTCACTGCGAATCGCACGGCATCCATAAACGACACTTTCGGGCTTCCAGAACCTAGCTACGCGCCTGCCTATCAGCCGCCGGCACCGCGTCGGGGCGTAGAAGAGGCGTCGCTCATGGAACTTCTCCCGAATCGATTCTTCGCGCACGTGGTGGACGCGGTTCTGGGCGTCGTGTCGGTTTTGCCCGCGGCCTTGGTGATGGCCGTCGGCCCCCACAAAGAGATCGAGCGGTATTACGGTACATTCGATGGGGGACCCTCTGATGGCACTAAGTTCGTTGCAGCGCTCGCAGCGTTGTTCGGGGTTGGTTACTTCGTCATCAAGCAGATCGAAGCCATGTCGAAAGGGCAAACGCTCGGAAAGAAGTTCGTCGGCATCGAAGTGCGGACGAAGGACGGTCGGTTAGCCTCTGGCGGTACGATGTTCTGGCGGCTTGTATCGGTGGGGATGGTGTTCGGATTTCTCGCGTTCATGCAGGAGGAGGGAAAGCGCTCGCAGCGCGAGTTTGCCGCGGGGCTGAGTGCCATCCTCTCGATTCTGAATATCTGCATGTATCTCTTCAATCGCGGCCGCGGCCTGCAAGACGTGATCGCGGGCACCTATGTTTCGAAGAAAGATTGATGGGCGCGCCGTGAGCGTTTCGAAGCGTCGTTCAATGGTTCGAATCGGGGGCAGCCGATGGCTGTAATCCCGCTCGCCGCGGGCACTGGCCTGCTCCCCGATGTGACGGTTCCGACCGGGAGCCGCTTTGAGGTCGCGCGCACCTTGAGTGCCGGCGGGTTCGGCATCGCCTACCTCGCCCATGATCGGCAGTTCGACGACCTCTGCGTGGTCAAGGAGCTTGCGCTGACCGAGATTGTTGCCCGCGACATGACCGCGGGAACGCTCGTCCCGCTCCCCGGCCGGACGGCGGATGTCGCCTATTGGGTAGACAAGGTGGTTCGCGAGGCCCGCCTGCTGAACCGCATTCGGCACGAGGCAATCGTGACGGTTCGCGCTGTCTGGCAAGAGCGCGGAACCGCCTACTACGCCATGGACCACATCGATGGCGTGGAGTTTCCGTCGAAGCCAGGGGCGGGCTGGGACTGGAAGACCTGCGAACCGGTGTTCCGGAAGATGCTCGAAGGGCTCGAAGCGATCCATGCGTCGGGGCTCGTCCACAGCGACATCAAGCCGTCAAACATCCTCATCAGCCGGAGCGGGCAGCCGGTCTTCATCGACTTCGGCACGGCGCGGACGGGCGAAGAGATGGGCAAGACAAAGCTGACGACCGTGGCTTTCACGCCCGGTTATGCGCCACCGGAGCTCGAGTCGCGAGACCGGGGCAAAGAGGTTGGGCCGTGGAGCGACCTCTACTCACTGGCGATGGTCTTCATTGGCCTCTTCGCCATCCATCCGGGGCTCGAGGGTTCTCCGCTCGAGAGCCGGATGCGGGAGACGCTCGCCCGTCATTCAGCGGGGGCCGATCCCTACAACGAGGCGTTGAAGAGCCAGCTCCGGGCGGCGGGCATGCCGCATGTGTGGGTGGAGATGGTGATGGACTGCGTTGCGGTTGATCCGTCGCGCCGGCCGCGCAGCGTGGCTGCCTGCGTTGAGCGCTTGGAGGGGCGTCGCATTGCCATGGCGCCGGTGGCTGCTGCCGCTGTTGCGGTTGCTGTCCCTCCATCGGAACGGGTATTGAGCGTGCAGGAGGTGCGCCGACAGGAGTTTCAAGAGGCGCTTGCAGCGTATCGACCGTTGGCGGAAGCCGCAGGAGACCCAGTTTGGTTGTGGCTTTACGACGTTTGGGAGCCACCACGACGGGGCATTGCGGATGTGTGGGCGACGGCTCGAACACGGCTGCCATGGGTTGACCATCGCTTCCTGAATCGGCGCGCGTCGGCTGCGGTTGTCGATTTCCTCGTCATGCTGTTTTCAACGACGGGGTGTGTTTCGGTTGTGGTCGGTCTGACGGGCAATCCGCTGGGCCTCCTGCTTGGCCCCATTCCAGTTTATCTCAGTAATCTGATTCTCGGCAGGGAGGGGCAAACGGCCGCTCAGCGGTTCTTCGGGCTGGAGACCCGCGTGATTGGAGGCTCCTTGGCAGGTCCACGTCGGCTCCTCGCTCGGCAGAGTGTCTTGCTCGGATTCTTACTTGTTCCGATACTCTTGGGCTTGGCTGCAGGGAACTCGGATTGGCTCGCCTTTGCTCTCTATTGGGGCCTGCTCGCGGGGGAGGTGGCGGCGCGAATCAAACACGGTTCTCGAGGTCTTCAAGATCTGATCGCCGGAACCGTGGTTGTCAGAAGGGACTGGGCAGCACTAACGAAGGGGGCTCTCAAGGCTGAGCCTTCCGGACCGTTGTCGGAGTAATCATGGGCGTCATTCCATTGTCAGTTGGGACCGGGCTGTTGCCCGATGGCACGCAGAATGGCGGTGCTCGGTTTATGATCGAGCAGGCGCTGTCTGCGGGTGGGTTCGGCATCACCTACAAGTGCCGCGACCTGCAGTTTGAGGACCTCTGCGTGGTCAAGGAGCTCGCGCTGGGCGAGATCGTCGGGCGGGACACCACGAGCGGTACCCTCGTGCCGATTTCCGGGCGTGAGCGAGATGTTGCCTACTGGGTCGACAAGGTGGTGCGCGAGGCACGCCTGTTGAACCGCATCCGCCACGAGGGCGTGGTCACGGTGCGTGCTGCCTGGGCGGAGCGGGGCACGGCCTTCTATGCCATGGATTTCGTGGAGGGAGAGGAGCTGATTGCCCGTCCCCGAGCAGGCTGGGACTGGGCGGTCTGGTCGTCTGTCATCACGAAGCTCTACGACGCCCTCGACGCCATCCATGCCACCGGTCTGGTGCACAGCGATATCAAGCCGAGCAACATCCTCGTGCGTCCGACCGGTCAGCCGGTGCTGATCGACTTTGGGACGGCCCGCACCTCTGAGGACCTCCGGAAGACGCATCTCACGAGCGTGGCCTTCACCCCCGGCTATGCGGCGCCAGAGTTGGAAATCAAGGAGCGCGCGGGCGAGGTCGGGGCGTGGAGTGACCTCTATTCGATGGGGATGACCGTGATGGGGCTCTTCATCACGCATCCCGGTCTGGATGGGCACCCCGTGGAGGCGCGGATGCGCGAGACGCTGCTGCGTCATGCCGCCTCCGCAGATCTCTACGGTAAGGATTTGGAGCGAAGTCTCGTTGCGGCGGGCGTGCCGCACGCCTGGGCCTCCGCGCTCATCGCCTGCGTAGCGGTGGAGCCGAAGCAGCGGCCGCAGAGTGTCGCCGCCCTCCGCGCGCTTGTCGGTGATGGAGGGGTCGTGCGCACCGCGACCTCATCCTCCCCGTACTCCTCTGTCGACTCCTCAGCAGTGGCAACGAATGAGCCCGCCTACGATCCCTTCATTCGCGGCCCGCTCTCGGCTGAAGTTGGGCCGGAGTTTGCGCCGGAGTTTGCGCCGGAGTCAGCGTCTGCGCCCTCGTTTGACCGTCCCGCGCCTCAACCGCTCATCCCGTCGATTCAGGCGCTAACGCCGGAAGAACGGGAGGTATATCTGGCCAGTTCGGCGACCGTGGGTCGGCGGCTGCTTGCCGGCGGCCTTGACCTGTTGCTTGTTGGCGCCTGTGCCGCAATCTACGCATCTGATGCGCCCGATGCCGCCAGCATGGGGTCGATGCTGCTCTTCGGCCTTCTCGTCATGAACGGCGTGACGCTGGCGCGGAGCGCGCAGACCTTGGGACAGTTGTTCGTAGGCTTGGTGCTGCTGCGGGTTGACGATGGCAGCCGCGCGGGCACCTTCCTCTCCATCGCCCGCGCGGTGTTCCCCTTCTGCATCTTGTGGCTCCCCTACTACGCGGGTCTCGTCCTGCTCGCTGCCTCGCTCCTGCCGCTTCTCCGGCGGCCGGGGCTCTCCCTCATCGACGATGCAGTGGGAACGCTGGTCGCAGATCAGCGCCGCGCAAAGTTGCAGCTCGCGTTGGGTGGGTAGCGTAGCTGCCGGCTAGGGCTGGTTTCGCGCGAGCCGGATGCCGAGGCTACCGTAGCGATACTGGGGTTTGCTGCCCCGTCGACTTGCGGAGCGCGAGAGGGCAGCCTCGTCGCGCCAAGAGCCGCCCTTGAAGACCCGAATCTCCCCCGTAGTCGGACCCTTCGGGTCGACCTCTGAGCCGGGGCGATAGGTTCCCCACCAGTCGCTGGTCCACTCCCAGACATTGCCCATTGTGTCGTAGAGACCGAGGGTGTTGGCTGGGAGAAGTCCGACCGATTTGGGGCCGCAGCCGACGCCGTAGACCTCGCGTTCGGTCCAGTCTGCGCATGGATACTGCGGCTCATAGTCAACGACGGCATTGCCCGCATACCAGGCAATCCGACCGAGGTTGGGCGCGTTTCGCCTGCCAAGGTTGTCGAGGTTTCCGTTGTAGGTCGCGGTGGTGGTATTGGCGCGGGCGGCGAACTCCCATTCGGCCTCTGTGGGGAATCGATAGCCGGTACAGTTCGCGATGGCATCTACGCGGGAGCACTCGTAGTCGCCGCGTCCCCAGACGGGGGCTTGCTTGCCGACGACAGTCCCTGAGCCCGGGGTTCCTGTGCAGTTGTGGGTCGCGTAGCAGGCGCTTCGGCCCTCGCTCAGGGAGAGCCTGTTCATGAACTCGATGGTGTCGAACCAGCTCACCCGCTCGACGGGGCACTGCGAGCCGCAGTTGGCGAAGTAGGAGGGGTTGGAACCCATCACCCTGGTCCAGAGCTCCTGGGTGACCTCATGGGTCGCGAGCCAGTAGTTCCCTGTCAGGGTGACCAGTGACTGGGGTTCGTCGGTTGAACGACCTGTCTCGTACGCGGGGGAGCCCATCACAAAGGCGC
>CANMDT010000178.1 GCA_947496715.1 Myxococcales bacterium | reverse complement strand
GGGAGCAGCGTGTCGATGACGTAGGGGCCATCGGGCGCGGTGCGGACATCGACCGCATCGAACTGGAAGCTGGCAACGGGCTGCGCGCCGGCGTTGGGCCCCACGATGGTGACGTCGGCGGCCCGGAAGATGGAGCCGTAGACGGCACCGAGGAGGGAGCCCTCGAGGTTTCCGCTCGAGCGGACGGTAGGCGCCGCGTCGAAGATGATGTTGAGGCGGCCCGAGGCGGCGGCCGTGCTGCCGGCGGTGTCGCAGAAGGAGGGTTCGACGGTCTGGTCGAGCTGGGTCACATAGAAGGCCGCGACACACATCTCATCGAAGCTGCCTTCGCCGAAGTCGAGGTCGCGGGGCTCCTGCCGGACGCCGTTGATAACGGCTTGGTTGGCGGGGCTGTTGTCGAAGTCACAGTCGACGCGGAGCTTGTCGCCGGCAAAGACATCGACCGGCTCGGCGAGCGTGTAGTCGCGCTGCCAGTGGAAATCCCAGTCCTCGATGGCGACCAGCGGGACGATCTCTCCGTTGGCGCGGATGACGCTTGCCGAGATGGTTCGGCCAAGCTGGTGCATGTGGGGATAGATGGAGAAGATGCGCATGCCGCGGGCGACATCGACGCCGGGGATGAACATGGGGGCCAGCGAGGCGACTGTCGGGTCGTCCTCGTAGCTGTATTTGGTGGAGGGGGCTCCGGCGGGGATCCGCATGGCTCCTTCCGTCTCGGGCCAGTTGAGGTCGAGCCAGGGCATGTTGCCACCCTCGAAGGTGACGCTGTCTTCTACGCGGAACTCGACGACGGAGAGGTCGGGTTCAGGAGTCGCCGAGCCGATGAGGTTGTAGTGCATCTGGAGGACGACGCGGGCGCCGGCAGAGACGCGGACTCCGGTGCCGGTCGCGTAGTTCGTCCCTTCAGACCCGGGCGCCCAACCACCCACCTGACGTGTCGGGAAAGAATCAACATTTGAGGGACTTGCACCACCAAAGCAAGAGTAACCCGTTTTACCGTCTGCGCCATCGGCGGCATCCACAATGCCGGCCTGACCGGCATCGACCAGGTAGAGCACGGCGTGATGGACAAGCGGCACATTGCCCGCCCGGACGTTGAAGCCGGTGATGAACTTGTCGGTGTCGTAGGGCCAGGGGAGCGTGAAGCAGCGGTAGTGGTCGGGCCGCTCGGTCGGGGTGAAGGCGGTTGCCATGCTGAGCGTGAGGTTGGGGTTCTCGAGCAGGCCGAAGTCGATCTCCAGCGCGGAGCCCTCCGAGGCTGGCGCGCCGACGGGGGCGCCGGCAGCAGCCCAGGCCGAGATGGAGGCGATCTGCTCGTCTGTCAGGCTGATGTCGTAAAGATAGGGGCGGACAGCCGGCGCCGCGGGATAGGGAGGCATCACCCGTGAGGCGGTGGCGGTCGCGATCGCGCCTGCCCGCGCGGTCACCTGCGCCTCCGTGATGAGCGGGAAGGGCCCGCTTCCGCCCTCCACATGACAGGCAATGCAGTGGGCATCGACGATGGGCTTGATGGCCGCATAGTAGGTGGGTCCGGAGCCCTCTCCGCTGTCGGCGGTCTGGTCGGCGGAGTCGGAGCTGCAGGCTCCCAGAAGAACGAGCGCGAGCGCAGCGAAAGAACGAGAGAGCATGGACAGACGCGACACGGCAGGCTCCACAGCGAGACTGTCCGAAGGTATCCGATGCGAGCCTTCGGGCGCAACCGCGAATCGTAACGGCGCGCCCGAGGTCGGGCCCATACGTGAGAGGTGATGGCACAGTCTGATGGGCCTGTGCGGCGTGAATTGTCGCACAGTGGAAAGCCTGCATCAGCGGCCATCGCCCACTTGCACAACGGGCCGCGATCACTGACAATGGCGGGTGTCCGCCACCTCGCATGGGTGCTCAATGAGCCTTCGGTCCTTCGCCTCTCTCCGCCAGCTCCGTAGCGCCCTTCTCCCGCTTGTGGCGCTGCTCGGCCTCGCGGCCTGCGCAGGTGATCCCGGCAGCGGCAGCGTCACCGACGACGGCCGCACCAGGGCTGACGCCGGCGACACCGGCACCACCGACACATTCGTCCCGCCGACGAGCCAGACCCGGCTCGAGTTTGTCAGTTCGCAGGATGTCTACATGCCCTTCGCGGGCACGGCCGAACTCACGGTCCGCTATGTCGACTTCAACGACCAGCCCATCGCAGATGCAACGCTGAACTTCGACATCGACGAGGCCTTCGCCGCTGACACCCGCCTCCGCACCCAGACCACGCGGACCGATGCAGAGGGCATCGCCAGCGTCGGCATCGTCGCCGGCGCCATTCCCGCTGAGTTCGATGTGACGGTGACCGTGCGCGGCAACGACGTGCTGCCCGCCGTCTTCCGCGTCACCGTTCGCCCCAAAGACATCTCGGACTACTTCATCCAGATCGTCAACGCCTCGCCGCTCCGCCTGCAGAAGGCCGAGACCTTTGTCTTCAACGAGGCCATCACCTGCGCGGAGCTCCCGAGCGACCCCAACCTCATCGTGGGCGCGCTCCAGAGCTTCGACATCTACCCCGACGCCAGCGGCATCTTCGACCAGTACCCGCTCGAGGTCGACCTGCTCGACATGCCGCTCCGGACCATCGTCGCCATCGGCTCCAAAGAGGACCAGCCGGTCGCCGTCGGCTGCGTCGCCCCGCTCCCCGCCGATCTTGAACCCGGCTCCGCCATCACCGTCGAGGTGGTCCTCAACCCGCTCTACCCCTCGGTCGCGGGCGTCTACCGTGTGACCAACGAGTTCGACGTCTTCGAGTTCCTGCCGCCCGGCGTGCAGACCATCGTCCGCACCGTCGGCGACTTCCTCACCGACCCCGGCCAGACACTCCTCGACCTCCTCGCGACCCCGCCCATGTGCGACCCGCTCGGTTGTCCGCTCGCCGACCTGCCGAGCTTCGTCACGGCCTCGCTCCCGGGCGTCATCAACGGCCTCATCGAGGCCTTCGCGCCCGCGGAGGTCCAGCAGATTTTCTCGGTCGGCGGAGACATCTACGCCACGCTCTCTCAATTCAAGTTGGCCGGCGACCTCTCCATCTTCGACGAGCCCGACGTCAGCGGTCGGCTCGGCAGCTGCAACGAGATGGTGCTGAACGAGATCATCGTTACCTTCGACAGCTTCGAGACCCCCCCCTTTAACCTCGAGAGTTACGGCTATCAGGCAGCCTACGGCGTCTGGACCGGCTCTGTGCAGGCCTCCGAGAGCGCGGGGGTGGGCTACTACCTGAACGTAGAGAGCTTCGGCCTAACGCTGAACTACGGGCAGATCATCGTCTTCATCCTCGAGCAGGTGGTCTTCCCCGAGGTGCTCGGCCCCGACATTCGCAGCCTCGAGGACTTCGTCTCTTCGGTCATCGACTGCAACCAGATTGCTGTGGATGTCGGTTGGGCCCCCATCGAGGGTATCTGCAACGGCTTCCGTGACGCGCTGGCCGCCTTTGTCCGCGACTTCCTCATCAGCCAGACCGCCAGCCTCGACTCCCTGTTCCAGCTCGCCACGCCCGTCGAGGGCACCGTTCAGCCTGCTGATGTGGAGCTCCTCTCGGGCGTCACCTGGGGCCCCTGCCAGCTGCAGCTCTCGGACCGCGACTTCACGGCCGAGTCCATCGGTGGCATCGGCGCAGACCGTTGCGTCTGGGACAGCCGCTTCGGCGCTGGCACCACCCCGCAGGCCGTGCCTGGCGCCTTCTACGGCACCCGCATCAGCCAGACCGCCCGCGGTATCTGCGGCGACGGGCAGTAGCCCGCCGAGCCGTTCAGGCCTCGTCGAAGATGGCGAGGTCTGCCGCGCTCTTGCCCAGCGCCACAAAGAGGTCGCCCACAAGGTAGAGGCTGCCGACAACGAGCACAGGGTCGCCCCCCGTGGCATCAAGCGCAGCGGCGATACCGCCCTCCTCGGCCGATACGTCGCCAAAGCCGGCGAGCCGCTCGGCCAGCGTGGAGGCAGCCATCGACTTGGGGTTGTCGGCAGAGACTGCAACCCAGCGAACGACCAGAGGCTGCAGCGGAGCCAGAATCGCCGCAGGGTCGCGGTCTGCGGTGAGCCCGACGATCGCCGTCACCTTTCGCTCTTCACTCCAGCCAAGGCTGCGGAGCCAGGCCGCTGAGGCCTCCACGCCGTTCCGGTTGTGGGCGCCATCCACCAGCAGTGTCCTGCCGACCTGCTCCAGCGCCTCCTGCCTGCCCGGCCAGCGGAGCGCACGGGCAGCCCGCGCAACAGCCGTCTGACGCGCCCCGGAAGGGAGCCCGAGCCGGTCTGCAACCTGCTCGAAGAGCCGATGCGCCAGCGCGAGGTTCTGCTCCCGCGCCGTGACTCCGCCCTGAACGCGCTCCAGCGGAACCCCATGCCCTCCTGCGAGGGCGGCAACCTCGCTGGCACCGGCGGCGTCAGCATGGATGAGGAGCGGAAGTCCTTGACGGCAGATGCCGAACTTCTCGCGCGCGATGTCTGTAACGGTGTTGCCGAGGAAGGCCTCGTGGTCGAGCGCGATGTTGGTGATGGCAGTGATATCTTTGGGGAGGGTGTTGGTTGCATCGAGCCGGCCGCCCAGCCCCGTCTCGATGATGGCGACGTCGAGGTCGCTCTCTGCAAAGCAGCGCCAGGCGGCGAGGGTGGCGATCTCAAAGTAGGTGAGCGGGCGCAACCCGACAGCCGGCGCGCGACGCCCCCCGTGTCGCAACAGGATGGGGTCGAGCAGCGCAGCGAGCTCACCATCGGAGAGTGCCCGCGTCGCGATGCGGATCCGCTCATGAAACGAGACCAGGTGGGGCGAGGTATAGAGCCCGGTCCGGAGGCCAGCGGCATGGCAGAGGGCCGTCAGCGCAGACGAGGTGGTGCCCTTTCCGTTGGTGCCGGCGATGTGGACGGTGACGCGCGCGCAACGACCAAGCCCCTCGATGCGGGCGGCCTCCGCCATGGCGTCGAGGCCGAGCTTGATGGCGAACTGGTCTTGACCGAAGAGTTCGAGCAGGAGCGCGTCGCAGCGTGCTGCGTCGACCGCCGCGGTCATGGCTCGAACCTGTCCTTGAGTTCGACGAAGGCAAGGCGGCGCTCAAAGGCGGCGCGGTCGGCGATGCGGAAACGGCCCTGACCGTCGAGCGCGATGAGCCCATCGGCGGCGAGCAGCCGGAGGTTGGAATCGACCAGGGCCGATTCGGCGCCGAGCGCCTCGGGGAGGTCGGAGGGGAGCTGGTGAAGGCCGTCGGCCGGCTGTTCCGAGGCCCGCTCCGCCTCCGATTGGAGTTGGAGGAGGAGCCTACCGCTCAGGCTGCGGAGGGAAAACACCGCGTTCCGGAACTGCCCATGCGCAACACGGACAGCGAGCTTTCGGGTGAGCCGAAGCGCCAGGTCGGGGCGCTCGAGCAGCAGCGACTCGAGCCGCTCACGGGGAACGCGGGCTACGAGCAGCGGGGTGAGCGCGCGG
>CANMDT010000177.1 GCA_947496715.1 Myxococcales bacterium | reverse complement strand
GGCGGCGATACGGACGATGCGAAAGCTGTCGGCATAGGTCGGCTCGGGCTCCGGCGTGGTGTCGGCGGAGGCGTCTGCCGAGCCCTCGGTGCTGGTGTCACCCGAGCCGCTGCCGGAGCCGTCGGTTACGTCGGAGGCAGAACCCTCCGCGGAGCCGTCGGTTGGGACATCCACCGTGGAGTCGGTCTCCTTCTTGGAGGAGCTGCAGGCGACCAGCAGCAATGGAAGGAGCAGCGAGGCGACGAGGTTGCGATGGTTCAAGAGGGCCTCGGTGAGCAGGCGTTTCGGAGCGCGGCGCAGCGCGTTCGTCACGCACGAAGACGGGGCCGCAGCATGGAGCAGGAACGGCGCGAAGACAAGCGGCGCGGGTAGGCGGTCAGCAGCCGTCTCGTCCGAGGCGGCGTGCCCTACCCTGCGCTGCCCCTCGTCATCAGACCTTGATGCAGTCGAAGAAGATTTCGATGGAGCCGGCCCGGTCGCCGCAGGCGTTCGGGCAGAGTTCGATTGTGGTGGGTGCCGTATTGTTGTCGTAGTACCACTGGTCGCCAGACGAGCAGGCTGAGACGCCGGCCACCTGCGCGCCGGCTACGCGCGTGGTGCCGTCTGCGCTCAGGAACTCCACCCGGACCGACTCGTAGACAATCTCGCCGAATGGAGCAGCGGGGATGGCGTAGGAGCAGGCGAGCCCTGCGCCCCGCACCACGCCCTCGGCAATCTGCGCGAAGATGGGCGTCCACTCCGCGTCGCAGATGCTGGCAGCCACGCCGCCCGAAAGTTCCGACAGGCGGATGTAGGTGGAGCCGCGCGCCTCTGCGCTGCCGTTGGGGCCATTGCAACCGATCGTGTCGCAGATGAAGAGGAAGCACTCTTCGGTCTCCGTCAGCGAGACGATGCTGTGGAAGGTGAAGCCGTCGGGCAGCCGCGGTGCCATCTGGACCCGGAACCAGGCCGCATCCCTCTGCGACTCGTCGTCCGAGACCACGATGAAATGGGTCTCCGCATCTGGCCGCAGGAAGTCTGCAAAGTTGTTCCACTCCGCGTCGATAACCTCGAGGGCGTCGGTGGAACCGACCCAGTGCCGGATGCGGCGGTACCGCGGACCGTCCGACTCAGGGCAGCTCGGCGAACCCGAAAGCGGTGGCGGCACGCAGACATCGATACCCGTGCCGCCCTCCACATCGGCGATCACAATGACCCGGTAGTCGAGCGAGACGGTCTCGAAGTAGGCCGCAAACGCGTTCATCTGCGATTGCAGAATCGCGGCCTCCTCGCCCATGCTCCCCGAGGTGTCGATGGCCCAGATGATATCGACCGGCGCATAGGTGCGCTCCGCTACGGCCGTGAGCTGCTCGCAGTTGTCGTCGACCGGCGGCTCAGCCGTGTCCGTGGCAGGCTCCGTATCGGCCGGCTCGATGTCGGCCGTTGCGTCGTTCTCCGTATCGGCCGGTTCAGCGTCCACCGCGGCATCGGCCGACTCGGTGTCGAGAGGACCGGGCTCCACGTCAGCATCCACCTCGCCGGTATCTTCACCGCCCAGACTGGCCCGGCCGGTGTCAACACCACCGCGCGCAACGTCGGCGGTCGCGCCGCCACCCGCAGCAACGCAGCCCTGCGAACAGACAAACACGAACACAACCCAGACAAGTTGCAGCATCCGCATGAATGACCTCCGAGAGGCCACCATCTGTGACACAGCCGCCACGGGCGAGCAAGCACCGTCGCAGCAGGCAGCGGCGGGCGGGCTTCAAAGTCCAGCAGCAGCAACGTGGTCGTAGCGGCCGTGGTGAAACAAAGAGGCGTTAGAACGAGCCTTCGCTCTCCCGCCCTACCCTGCCTGAAGCTCCCGCAGCGCCGCAGTCATCCGAGGCTGCACAAAGTCGTTGAAGGCGCGCACGCGGGGCGGCAGGTGCTTGCCACCCACATACAGCAGATGGAGCGGTGCCGGCCGGCAGCGCAGCGAGGCGGTGAGACATGCGCTGCGGGCTCGGGTGGAAGTCGTCGCTGTCACGCAAAAACAACTTTCGAGGCTTGACAGTCAAAGCATCGACACTAACCGCCGCGGGCTTCGAGCATTCCTCGAAGCAAAGCTTTGAGAGGGATCATGCAGGAACTTAGTCTCGGTCAATTTGGGCTCGTATACAACATGTTGTCGCTCGCAACCGCGGCCATGTTCGGCTCCTTCATCTTCTTCATTTTGGGGCGTTCGCAGGTATCGTTCCGCTTTCGTCCAGCGCTTGTGATGTCGGCCCTGGTGGTGGGCATCGCCGGCTACCACTACTGGCGCATTTTCAACTCGTGGGACGGAGCCTACGAAATCAATGCCGCCGGGACCGCCTATGTGGCAACCGGCAAGCCCTTCAATGACGCCTATCGTTACGTTGACTGGCTCCTGACGGTACCGCTGCTCGTGGCAGAGCTGATTGCGGTCATGACGCTCCCCAAGGGAAAGAGCGGCCCGATGATGGGCAAGCTTATCCTCGCCTCTGCCCTGATGATCGCCCTTGGCTACCCCGGCGAAGTCACCAACGACATGACCACGGCTTTGGTCTGGGGCACGCTCTCGAGCATCCCCTTTGCCTACATCCTCTACGTGCTCTGGGGCGAGCTCTCCAAGTCGACCGCGGGCGAGTCGCCCGAGGTCACCGTCCTTCTTCGGAACACGAAGCTTCTGCTTCTTGGCACCTGGGGCTTCTACCCGATCACCTACATTCTGGGCATCGAGTCGCTTGGTTTGGTCAGCGGCGCTGACGCTTTGGTCTCCCTACAGGTCGGATACAGCATCGCCGACATCGCCGCCAAGTGCGGCTATGGTCTGATGATCTACGCCATCGCCAAGGCTCGGATGGAGGCTGCCGGTGAGTCGGCAGACCCCGCCTTTGCCAAGGCGACTCGCTAGGCTACGGGAGCCCAGCATGACCCCGGAAGATAACTCCTCTGACCCGCATAGGCAGGTGGGTCTCGCCCTCATGCTCTTCAGCAGCGTGGGGGTCGTCCTCGGGGTCGTGATGACCATCTTCAAGTTCAACGAGGGCTTCATCGACGGCCCGAGCGCTCTCGGAATTGGGCTTGTGACCTTGGCTGTAGGCTTCTCCCTCTGGAGAACGGGCCGCCGGAGCCAGTAACCCCTGCCGCGGTCAAAACGGCGGGGAGTCCGCGCCACCACACCTTCTCCATCTACCTCACGGCTCCGACTGTCGCGGCCTGGGCGAAGGGTGGTATTGACCACGACATCACCCGCGTCATCGCAGGCGTGGCAGACACGGCGCTCAAGCCGGAGCAGGCGGCAGTCGACACGCTCAACATTCTGCGCGAGATGATGGAATAATCGTCCTTCGCGTCGCACTTTCGTTCGCTGTCTTATGCGGCCCTTTCACCCGGGCGCACGCAACACCACGGGCGGTTTGTGACCAGCACCCCTCATCGACACCAGCAACTCATCGACACACTGCGCGAAGCCATCGAGCAGTCCGAGACACGACCGCTGACGGTCGGGGAGGTGGTTGGCAACCTCCAAGGAGGCGGCCTATCGCTCGTCTCGCTCGTCCTCACGCTGCCCTTCCTGCAGCCGCTCTCGCTCGGTCCGGTCAGCATCATCGGTGGCTCAGCGCTGACGATGCTGGGCTGGCAGATGGTCCAGGGACGCACGCAGCCCTGGCTCCCCGCCAAGATGGCCTCGCTTGACCTCTCGCCACGCGTCGGGCGGGTGCTGCTTCAGACCTGCACCAAGCTGCTCACGATGACGGGGCGCATCGCGAAGCCGCGGCTCACGGGCTGGGTTCGGGGCCGAAATGCTCGGCGGTTCGCCGGAGCGATCGTGGCAGCCGGCGGCCTGCTCATCGTTGCCCCCTTCCCTGGCATCCCCTTTAGCAACTCGCTCCCGGCCCTCGCGGTGGCCATGGTGGCCATCGCCGAGATGGAGGAGGATGGCCTCTTCATGGTGGGCGCTGTCGTCGCGCTCATCGCGAGCATCGTCTACCTCGGCGCGGTCGGCTTTGCCGCGTTTGAGCTGCTCCGGCGGCTCTACGAATGGGGTGCCGGCCTCTTCGGCGGCTGAGTTCCGCTCCGGAGTTGCCGCGCCAATCTGACTGGCCTAACCGCGCCACAAACCGTCCCAAGCGCGAGACGAACGATGAACAACACCAACGTGGATTCCTTTCTGACCGAAGGCTGCGGCCGTTGTGCCAAGTTTCGGACGCCGGCCTGCAAGGCGCTCCACTGGAACGCGCCGCTGGTGGCGCTTCGCGCGACGCTGCTCGCATCGGGACTGACCGAGGAGATGAAGTGGGGCTTCCCCTGCTACACCCTGGGCGGCAAGAACGTGGCGATGCTGCTGGCGCTCAAGGACCACTGCGGCGTCTCCTTCTTCCGAGGTGCCGAGCTCAAGGCAGCGGAGGGGCTTCTTGAGAGCGCCGGCGAGAATTCACAGACCTCCAAACAGTTCCGGTTCCGGTCGCTGCAGGAGGTGCAGGCGCAGCGGGGCGTGTTGGTGACGCTCTTGGAGGAGGCCTTGAAGCTCGAGCGGGGAGGTGCCCGCAAGCGGGTAGCGACGCCCAAAATGGCCATGCCAGACGAACTCGGCGCGCTGCTCAGAGCCGACGCAACGGTGCGTGCGGCGTGGGAGGCGCTGACGCCCGGTCGCCGCCGGAGCCACCTGCTCCATGTCAGCGGTGCAAAACAGGTAGAGACGCGGGTGCGGCGGGCGGAGGGCTGCGTGGCCTTTGTGCTTGAAGGGCGCGGATTCAACGAGCGCTAGGGCTGCAATGCCGGCCGCTTCGATGCAGGCGTTTCCTACTTCGAGACTTCGAAGCCGGCGTCAACCCAGCCCTTGATGCCCGCCTTCATGACGCGGACCTCGGTGTAGCCGAGCTCCATGGCCTCCTTCGCGGCGCCGGGCGCGGCGCTGCAACGCTCGCTGCTGCAGTAGAAGACCAGGGCGCGGGACTTGTCGGCGCCGAGCAGGTCGGCGGTGACGCCGGCCTCGCCGAGGAGGAGCGCGCCGGGGAGCGTGCCGAAGGCGGCGCGGGTCTCGGGGCCGTTGGCATCAACGGGGGTCACCTTATTGTCGGCAAGGGCGGCCTTCACCTCGTCGGGCGTGGAGACGGCGGGTTCTGCGACGGCCGCTTCACCCTCCTTCGGGCAGCAGTCTTCGCCGGCGCGTGCAGCGGCGGGAAGCGTGGAGACGAGGCAGAGGGCGGCAAGCAGGGCAGCGGTACGACGAGACATGGCGACTCCGACGATGGTTGGATTTCGGGACAACAGGGGAGGCCTAGATCGCGGCATGGCGGAGAGCAAGAAGGCAATTGCTGCCTGCCCTTCCCTCCTCGCCATGGGTGAACCTATCATGACGCCATTCCAACGGAGACTCGACCCATGCATGCCCTCCTCCGCCCTTTCACGATTCTGGCGCTGCTGCTCGCGGCGGGCTGCTCGGACGACGCCTCCAAGATCTCTGCGACCGATACGACCG
>CANMDT010000176.1 GCA_947496715.1 Myxococcales bacterium | reverse complement strand
AAACAGGCCTGAGCAACGGGTGCGCCGGCTGCTACGCTGGCGTGGTAGTCTGCTCGATCACGAACTGCCTCGCCCCCTGCGCCGCCGACCCCGACTCGCGCGCCTGCGGCGAATGCCAGGCCGCCAACTGCATCGACGACTTCAACGCCTGCACGGGAACGGTAGGTCCCGACCCGGGTGATACAGGCACCACCGACACCGATGCGAGCGACACGGGTGTGCCAGACGCCGGTCCTGGCTGCGGGAATGGAACGCGCGATTCCGGAGAGGCGTGCGACGACGGCAACCGCAACGATGGCGACGGTTGCAGCAGCATTTGCGGCATCTGCACCGACGATTCGGGCGAAACCGACGGCCTCCTCAACGCCCGCAACATCGAGCCCCCCTCCTGCTTCGATGGCTCGCTGACCCTTGATGGTCTCGTCGCGCAGTCTAGCAACGCCGACTACTTCACCTTCGTTGCCGGCGCCGGCACCTCGATCGTGTCGAGCCTCCAGTCTGACGCGGAGGGCGTCTCCTTCGACCTCCTCGATTCGGCTGGCACCATCATCCAGGCTGGAGTCGCCTCTGGCACCACGCCCGGCCTTGTCGAGCTCAACTACATTCCCTTCGAAATCGCGGGCGGCTCGTTCATCCTCCGCGCCAATGCCGAGGGTGCCGCGGAGTGCATCACCTACAGCATCAGCGTCTGCTCGAATCAGGGGTAGGGCGGTGCGTGGCGCAAAGCGCCGCGCTGCGTTCGAGCCGCCGACAGCTCACGCCCATCTGAGCCTCGCGCCGTCGACCTTCGCCTTCCAGCGGACGAGCGACTTCCTCTCGGCGACCTTCATCGCGGATGACTGCAATGATGCCGTCAAGATTCCGGTAGCCGACGAGGAGTGTCGGGCGGGCGCACGCGCAGGAAGGGGAGGCGGAACGGCGGCGCCCGATGGACAGCACACCTTCGGGCTGCAGTGGCGGAGGCTCGCCTTCATCTGCATCGACCTCCTCACTTCGGGCGGCGGTCGGCGGAGCGTAGCTGCGCGGCCGTCGTGTAAGCGACCCGTGAAGAGGGCGCTCCGAGGCTGCGCTCCTGAGCCGATTCGCGCCTTTACACGAATGCGGAGCGCCAAAGCATGTAACCTCTCCTCGGCTCGAACTCAGTAGGTTACGAAGTTTAGAGCGACGAGCGACCGCTGAAGCGAAGCTCGTACTTGTAGAACTGTCGCTGCCCGAAGCTGCCAACAAAGACTCGATACTCGCCAGGCTGCCAAAAACCGCTGCGGACTACAGGGTTACTGCCAATGGTATCGTCAATGCAGACGTGACCCGCCGGCCCCTCTACCCAGAGCATGGTATCGCCATCGGCGCGGTGAACGCGCAGGTCAACATCACGGAGACCTGACTGCAACATTACAACATGCTGGGGTGATGAGGGGTACCATCCCGGGCAGTTACTTGGACCCGACTGGCCGCCCCCAGCAAGGCCGGTTGCTGTCTGGTTGCTGATGTCGGAGATCCCCGACACTTCGATGCAACTTACCGTGGCCTCATCGCAACGCACGAATGCTTCGTCGCCGCTCGCCAACGTGCCTCCTGAGCCCGCCGCAAGTTGTGCGATGATGTTTGCCTCTGCGCCCGGAAAGAGTTCGAGCTTTGCGGCAAATGGCGAGAAGCCGTTCTTCGAAACCTTCACGATGCGCGCGGTGTGAGTAACGTTGAGGACCGAGGTGCCGTCCGCAGCAATGACCCCTGCGCGCTCTCCATCAATTTCCACAATTGCCCCAACCGTGTTGGACCGGATTCTGAGTACCGCCGGCAGTGGCCGCAGTCGGATTGCTGGGACGGGGAGTTCTCGATTTGGTTCAAGCACAATGTCGAACGCCTGCGGCTGATACCCCGGAGCTCGGACCTCGCAGCGTCGCGGGCCCGGAGCGAGTCGCGCAAAGGTTGCCGGTATCGGCCCAACCTCCCGGCCACCGCACCAAAGTGTGGCCGGTGCAGGGTCGACGTCATGAACTCGAAGAGATGCCAACTTGAGATCGGCGGTATCGCTGCTGTCTCGGGATTTCATTTCATGCGAGACGACTTCGGCCCCAAGTTCCTCGCACGCTCCTTGAATGCCATCCAACCCGGACGAGCGGTCGATGGAGCGCGAGGCGCTCCATACGACGTTCCCAGATACGCTGACGAGTCTCAGGTCAAAGAAGAGACTCTCTTCATCACGCTGCATTCCGATGAACGCGACATAGTCAACTCCGCCCGCTGCCGCTGAGAGCGCGCACTGACGCGCAGACGTTGGGTTTGAAACGGCGTCGACCAGCTCACATAGCCCGCCGCTGATCAACTCGTCACTTCGCTCCACGTACAGCTGAGAGCGGGTCATCGGGGCTGAAAACGCGCGCTTGCATCTGTCCGCAGTCGGCCCAGACTCCTGCGTCGCCACAACAAATGCGCGATGTTCCAGATCTTCAGCCGCTCCGCGGGAGGGCAACAGTGCGAGCAGCCCCGTGGTCAGCAGCGCAATCCAACCTGGCCGCCATCCATGGCGGCTATGCTCAGTTTCCTGCGTTTGCAGCTTCGTTTCGAATCTCTTTGAGTTCATTGAGCCAGTCCTCGTCCTGCGGATTCAGGCGGACAGCAAGTGTCATGTCCGCCAATGCTCCAGCCTTATCGCCTGAGTAGCGGCGCACAATCGCGCGATTTCGAAAAAAGTGTGCTTGGTCTGCCGGATCGCGAAAGGCGCTTGCCGCCGGATTCGACTCAACGTCTTGGCCTACCTCATCGAGCAGTGCGCTCGCCTCGACAAGTTCTCCGCGCTGCACCAGTGCGATCGCCCTGTCACATCTCATGTCTCCGTGACAACTCGAGAACTCTTCTTCCACTTCCATCGAAAGGGGTACGAAGGTGGATGCAATCTGGAACAGTTGGCTGTTGGCAGCGCTTCGAACGAGATCTTCTTCTGGGGCAGGTGTCGGAGGGTCGTTCACCGACGACTCGCTGGAGATCACACCCGTGACAGACTCTGTTGCATCCGACTTGTACTCTTTGGCATGCAAGACTTGGCCGGACGCGTCGAGAACCTCGACGTAGGTTCGCAGCGTACCGATGCTTTCGATGCGAACGTAGGTGCATTGAAACTCAAGCTTGCGGCCATTTCGGTACACCGTGCACTTGTCTGCGTTGTCCTTCCGCTCTCGCACCAACTGCCAGTCGGTGATCTGGGCACGCACGACCAAGCCAGGCGACTGTTCCGTCAGGACAACTCCCTTGCCAGGAGAACTCACCACTGCCGAACGCAGTTCCTGCGTTAGAAAGTTTGCGGCTGCGTACGCGCCACCGCCGCCCCCTTGCGTTCGAACCGGTAGGACCATGATTCGAGTGCCGTTTTCGATCCTCGACGTGGCGATATCTGGCGGACGAACCACGTTAAACTTCGCTCGCGTTGCGCAGGCACTCAGAAGGGAAATCGCCAGGACGCCCAACACGGTTGCCGATCGCATCTGACGAAACGGCGTTTGATTTGTCATGCATATCGTCTTCATTTTTGTAATCCTCGCTCAGTTACGGATGATGTTGTTCCTGTCGACAACAAAAAATCTACCCGCACTGGTCGAACGTGCACTCAATCGCGCCGAAGTCGTCGAGTGCCTCTTCGTCAAAGTAGCACGAGTTTCCATCGTCGTAGCACGCGTTGCAGCGCTCTGGGATGCAGGCCAGTCCGTAAGTCGAAGTGTCAATGCATGCGAGCCCATCCATGCAGTCCTCATCCTTGGTGCACTCTTCCTTGCACTGCGCCGTCCCAGATTCGATACAGCCAACCATCGAAGAAGCTGCAGTAACGAAACCCAAAACAGCAATCGCCAAACGTTCGAACTTTCTGAACATGTTCTTACCCCATCGCAGATACGACCCCCTATTGGGTCTCGCTCCGGCTAGCAGCTACGAACGCGTTGGTCAATATCGGGTCTCAGGGCAAACTCTGTCCACGGCCAACGACCTCTTGTCGAAGTCAGGCAGCCTCCTCGGGTATCCGTAACGTTCGCCGCCGCTGTGTGGCTGGCTCGCATGTCTCTCGAACGCTCTTCAAATTCTTGCCGCGCCGGTCGCAAGGGCGTCGGCGCCGACTAGGGCTTCGGCGCTCATCTCTTTCCTTCAGGCTGGTGCTGAGGGCGTCTCCTTCGACCTCCTCGACTCGGCTGGCACCATCATCCAGGCTGGCGTCGCATCAGGTAGCTCGCCCGGCTTCGTCGAACTCAACTACATCCCCACCGCAATTGTGGGCGGCTCGTTCATCCTCCGCACCAACGCCGAGGGTGCTGCGGAGTGCATCACCTACAGCATCAGCGTCTGCACGAATCAGGGGTAGGGTGGAGCGTGGCGCAAAGCGCCGCCTAGCGACGCTTCATAACTGCAACTGCCTGTCCGGAAGCAGCGGGCCGGCCTGATGGAGCGGTGTGTAACGAGATTTTTTCTCGCACAGGTTGACCGTGCGGGAAATCGAGACCTTGTTTGCCATTGCTAGAGAGGAAATTTCACCTGCGAGGTTCGTGGATGCTGGTTCGCTTCACGCTGGAAAACTGGATGTCGTTTCGGGCGCCCGTGACCTTCTCCATGGTCGCAAGCAAGGAGCGACAGCACGGCGCGCGCCTGCCCAGGGTTGCCAAGTACCAGACGCGGCTCCTCCCCATCGCCGCCATCTACGGCGGCAACGCGTCGGGCAAGACCAACTTCTTCCGCGCCCTGGGTTTCGCAAAAGGGTTCATCATCCGCGGTTCGCTCCGCGATGCCCAGGCCGAGCGGGTACGCGCGGCTGCGCTGCGGGTTGCGGAACAGCATGCCAGCGCCTTCGAGAAGCCCGCGAAGTAAGTCAGGACGACCTCCTCATCGTCGAGGATGTTTTGGCCATCCATGCGCACCACCTCAGGCGTCACCTTGCTGCATCGCCGTCGGGAGCCTCCGCCCTCTACGGCCCGGTGCAGCTGCAGCTCGACGCCGGGGTGGCGCTGTTGCGCGGGGCGGGGGCTGACGCCACAAAGTCGGCGCTGTTGTTGTTGGTGTCGTCGAAGGCGGGCGAGGCGCAGATCTCGTTCCGCTTGGCTGCACTGGCAGCGCTCAGCGTCGGCGCTGTCGCGCCGTCGCAGGCCGTGCTCGAACCGTAGGAGAGATGGTCGCGGATCGTCGCACCGGTCGGACAAGCAATAAGTCCCGCTGCCGTGGTGCTGCTGACCAAGATCACTTTGCCCGCTGTGGCGCTCATCGCAATCACCCCGGTGACATCGGCTGTCGGAAGGCTCGTTGTCCCGCCCGCGCCAGCGGCTTCCTGAATCAACAGGTAACCGCCCGCGGCGATGGTCACATTGCCGAGCGGCGTGACGGCCCACGAGGTGCCGGCGAAGCTCGCGTATTGCACCGACCAGCCGTTTAGGTTCACGCTGGTGGTGCCCCGGTTGTGGAGCTCGATGAAGTCGTTACGGTAGACCGACCCCATGTTGC
>CANMDT010000175.1 GCA_947496715.1 Myxococcales bacterium | reverse complement strand
CAAAGGCCCGACTCAAAGAACTCGCGCGCTTTGTGACCCCCGGCCCCGTCGCCGGCTCCTGGTTTCTCGACCTCGGCCCGGCCGGCCAGGTCATCATCGCGGTGGCCACCGAACTGCCCGTCCAGCCGGGCACAGCCGCGCTCCGCTTCACCGCCCCAAAAACCTCGCAAGCCGAGTATTTTCAACGTTATGATGACCTCTTGAACGATCCGACATTGTCGGACAAACTACGCAACACCATCTTGATGGAGGAACAGATGTTGAGCAGCGATCGCACCGATCCAACCGTTGTCAGCAAAGCCCGCCGCGAGGCCCGCAGCCTGCTGGACCAGTTTAAAACCTGGAAAGCGAAAGAGGCGAAGCGCCTGAAGGCGGAGGGCAAGGCGGAGGGCAAGGCGGAGGGCAAGGCAGAGGGCGTTGAAGAGCTTCTCGCAGCGGCCGCAGCCTACCTGCCGCCCGAGACCATCGAGGCGCTCCGGTTGAAGCGCGATCCGTCTGCCATCCTCGCAGCGGCGATGGCCGGAATCGCGAAGTAGCACGAAGGCGCCGAAGCTTGGGCTCTTTCACGCGATGCCACCCGCGCGGCGACTGTCACAGTCCGAGGAGGTCTCGGAGCCGCGCCATTGCCAGGAGGGTACTGAGTTCGAGCTCCGCAATGCAGAGCTTCCGCGCCGCCGGTTCGACCGCATCCGCGCGGGCCGCCTCTGCCCGAAGTCTCTCATAGACGCCGGGCGGAAGGTCTCGTTCAGGGTCGAATTCGCGGTCGTCCCGCTCGCTTTCAACGTCGCGCCAGAATTGCTCCTGTTCCTCCGCCTCGACCTCGGCAAGCTCCTCTTCATCGAGGCCCCCGTACCGCGCATACCAGTCTTCCTGCATCGACGGGTCGTCAGGAATCTGGTCGTCGCACCACTGCTCCAACAGTGGCTGGAATGCCGCGTCGACCGCCTTTTCATGGGCCCTGCGGGCCGCGTTGCGCCGACGGCGCGCCCGACGGAACGCTGCCGCATCCGGCGTCAACATTGCGCGCAATTCCGTGTGATCAGAGTCGTTCTGCTCAGCCATCTCACCCTCCTGGTTGGAACGAGGCATCGCTCGTCGCTCCAACAGGACGCGGCAGATGGCCTCTTCTTCTAAGACACGCCAGCGGCCCAAAAGGTTGCAAATATCTGCATTGCCTCGTCCGATTCTTTCCGCCTTAGCCCCGGAGCACGACCCGCTCCCACGGCCCAAAGGCCGCGCCGAAGGCCAGCTTTGCCGCCAGTTCGCTCGCCTGCGCATCACCCGTCGTCATCATCCGCGGCGGGCGCCGAACATCATCCTCCCCGAGCGCCGGCAGTCCGGTAGCCAGTTGCTCGACCAACTCCTCCACAGGGTCGAGCCACCGCATCGCCGGCAGCAGCTCCGCCAGACGGGGGAGCAGCGCAGGGTAGTGGGTGCAGGCCAGCAGCACCGCGTCGCAGTCGGCGAGCGCCGCTTCGAGCGGCAGCAGGTCGGCATCGAGCTCCGGGCCTGCGAGCCGCCCCGCCTCCACATGGGCCGAGAGCGGCTGCGCGACAAGGCCCCGCGTGCGTCGCCCTGCAGCCTCGAGCGCCCGCGCATGCAGCCCCGCCTCGATGGTCCGCCGCCCGCCGAGCAGCCCGACGAGGTCGCCTGGCGCGGTCTGACGGAGCGTGAGCGCGATGCCCGGCTCGATCACGCCAACCAGGCGGCAGGCGCAGAGGTTGGGCACCAGCGCAGCGCTCGCCGCGTTGCAGGCCACCACCAGCAGGTCGGGCGCAAAGGTCGCCGCCACCGCCCGGATGCGGGCCTGCAGCGCCGCGTCGTCGAGCAGCCCATAGGGCGGCTGCCCGCTGTCGGAGAGGTAGAGCCACTCCGCCCCAACCCGCGCCTGCAGCCGCTGCAGCGTATCGACGCCGCCGATGCCCCAGTCCATGACCACAACACGCGGCAGCGCGCTCATGGGTAGGTCTGCGGCGCAACCTGACCCGGCTGCAGCGGCCCCGAGTCGAAGGCCAGCACGCGGCTCTGCCAGCCCACATTGAGCACCTCCACCTTCTGCCCGGGGAAGCGGCTCTCGAGATACCAGACGAACTCATGCTGGGCCCGGATGGGGTTGTAGCGGATCATCTCCTGCCACTGCGGGTCGGCGGTGAGCCGCTTGAGCGCCTCGCGGAAGGGCCGGTTGCGTGCCCGCTCCGCCAGCGCCCGCGCCGCATCCAGACCAAACCGGGGCGTCTCGCGCAGCCCCACGGGCGACGCCACCATATCGACGATGAGCAGCCGCCCGCCCGGCGCAAGCACCCGCCGCACCTCGGCCATCAGCGGGTCCCAGTCGAGATAGCGGAAGGAGAGCAGGCTGGTGACCACATCGAAGGAGCCGTCCGCGAAGGGGAGCGTGGGGCCATCTACCTGCACGAACTGCAGCTTGGACGACCCCTCGGTGCGGCGCCGAGCCATCGCCAGCATCCCCGCGGAGGCATCCACCCCCACGCCCGAGGCGATGCGACCCTCGAGCGCCCGCAGCAGCGCGCCGTTGCCGCAGCCGATGTCGAGCACCCGCGGCGCACCGGTTCCATCGAGATGGGCATTCAGCCAACGCCACTCATCGCGCCGCACCCGGATGTCTTCGAAGACCGCGTCGTACCGCGCCGCCACGCCGTCGTAGCTGGCCGCCTCCCCAATCTCGGCGGGCTCGAACCGCTTCATCGGTTCGGTGGCCATCAGACCCGCATACTTGCGGGCGCTGCCGATGAGCCCGTCGGACTTCTTGCCGCGACAGCCGACCAGGTAGAGCGGCGCCTCTGCGCTGCCGAGCCCGGGCCAGACGAAGCGGTCTTCGCGGAGGGTGAAGGTGGTGTAGAAGTGGTAGCCCCAGGCCGTGACGCCGAAGGTACGGGCGAAGAAGGGGGCGAACCAGCGGGCGGTGCGGCAGGCATGGAAGAAGGCCTGCGAGCCGGCGCCGAGCGGCAGCTTAAGGCCGCGCGGATGGGCGAGCTCGGTCTGCGGCGAGAGCGAGCGCCACTCGTGGGGGCTGAACTGCTCGGGCAGCGCGGTGGTGTTGAACATGGGGCCATAGAGCCCGGAGTGGCCGAAGAAGTGGAGCTCGGTGAGCAGGGTGCCGGCGTCGACCAGCAGCTGCATCTCGTCGAGGAACTCGGCCTTGGACTCGATAGCGACGCAGCGCACATCGTGGCCCGCAGCCCGTAGGCGCTCGGCACTGCCTTCCGCGGCCCGCCTGAGCTCCGGGCCGCCGTCACGGTAGCGGGTGGTGTAGCCAATCCAGTGGGTGGTCATAGGGCGCTCCAGGGTTCGATGGCAACGATGGCAGCTGCATCTTCGGGGATCCAGGCGCCGCAGTCGTCGGGGACGATGACGGTGCGCCGGCCGTCGGGGTCGTAGATGCGCATGCTGGCGATGCAGGGTTCGTAGTGATGGATGGAGAGGGTGAGCGCCGCATCGGGCGAGGCGGTCATGCGGTGGATGAGGCCGGGCGGGACCTCAATGGTGCAGGGCGCGGCGTGGTGCAGGGTCGTGGTGTGGCAGAGGCCCTGGCCGTCGAAGCTGAACCGCTCTTCGACGAGTTCGCCGATGACGAGGTGGACGCGCCCGGAGGCTGTCGCGCCATGGTCGTGAATGGCGCAGGTTGCGCCCTG
This sequence comes from Myxococcales bacterium, assembly GCA_947496715.1. Lineage (GTDB taxonomy): Bacteria > Myxococcota_A > Bradymonadia > REDH01 > REDH01 > CAIWGR01. Next base: position 1,853 of record CANMDT010000175.1, on the reverse strand, counting down.
CTTCCATTGCATTGCGATGATCTCGCGCTGCCCATCTGCAAAACAGACGAGCCGCCCATAGGCCTGCTCAAACATGGTTTCCCCCGAGGATGTTGCTGAGCGCCTACACGATTCGATGGGGCGCGTCGAGCGCTGTGGGCGGTCGCGGTTCCTACGATGACACCGGAGATGGAATGCTGCTCGACAAACTCCCACCTCTCTGGCTAGGCCAACAGGGACGGTGGCGTTGAAAAAAATCTGGGGGAATCATGGAGAAGGAAAAGTCGAGCGGCTGTGGCTGTGTTGGTGCGATCATCGGCATCCTCATCATCCTGTTCGTGGGCTATGCCGCCTACAAAATCTTCGATGTCCGCCGTGAGGGGAACGCCTACCTCCACGACCGGCGCTGAGCGCAGCGCCCTACCTGCAAGGCAGCTCTCATCGCAGCCTGCCGCCACCGTTGGCGAGGCACATCACCTCGTTGAGCTCACACTGGGAACATTGATTCCAGTCGGTGTTCGGGTCTCACGCAGCAGGGCAGATGCCCTGCATAGCCTGCATGCAGATAAACATGTCGCCCCCGTCGCCCATGCAGTTCGACATTCGCCTCGCGAGACATTTGCGCCAATCGCGCGCGACCGAAGGCGATAGACATCCCTGCAAGATTTACACCAATTGAAAATCACCCACATATTCAAAGGAGGGAACATGAGCCAGGAAATTGTCGAGTCACCCGTGAACCAATCGATTGATAACGCTGTCCTCGACGTTGAGCGACTCCGACACCCGGATGAGCATGTCTCTGGCATCTGGATGTGGATACTGGCAATCCCCATTCTGCTCTTGGCAGCCTACATCTCCATCATCAGCATGGGCCTCTATCCCGCTGCCCTGTTTATCATCGCTCGAATCACGCACTTGATGGCGTTGGCCTACTTCAAGACGAACAGCATTCGTGTGGGCCCCCAGCAGTTCTCTGAGATCCACGAAACGACGACCCGCATGTCTGCGCGACTCGGCATTGCAAAGCCGGATGTCTACATTGTGCAAGAAAACATGCTTAATGCCTTCGCTGCTCGCCTAGCGGGCAAGAGCGTCATCATTCTCTACTCTGGCCTTATCGACAGCATGTATCGCAGCGAGACTCCGCGCGACCTCGACTTTGTTATCGGACACGAACTCGGACATATCGCGGCAGGACATTTGAGCCTGAAACATCGCTTCAAGGCCGTCGGGGGTTGGTTCGTTCTCGTTGGCTTCTGGCACCGACGCTCGATGGAGTACACCTGCGACCAGATAGGGCTCCATCTGGTGGGAGACGCACAGGCTGCGCAGCGGGCCTTCTCGCACCTGCTTGTGGGAGGCGTGCTTGCCGGAAGACTGAACCAGGAGCAGGCGCAATCGCAATTGCGCGAGCACGAAGGCGAATTCTTCGTTCGCCGTCGGAACCTGACCTCACTCTATCCTTCGCACCTCGCTCGTCTTGTGCGCCTGTCGGACCTCAGCCCGGGCCACGGACGCTGACGCCTGAGCCTGCAGCGCTCTTCTACGGGAGCGCCTGCGCTGGTTGACCACGCGTCAGCACGAAGGGGTGCCGATGAGCCGTCGCCCCTCGGCGCTCAGTCGCAGATTCGCCCACACCGCAAGCGGCCGCCGCCGTTCGCAAGGCACATGGCCTGATCAATCTCGCACTGCGAGAACTGGCTCCAGTCGGTGTTCGGGTCGCACGCCGCACGGCAGATGCCCTGCACAGCCTGCATGCACATGGGCATGTCGCCCTCGTCGCCCATGCAGTTCGACATCAGCTGCGACATGCAGCTTCCCGCATCTCCCCCAGGGCAGTCGGGAACGCGCACCCCGCGGTTGAAGAAGGC
>CANMDT010000174.1 GCA_947496715.1 Myxococcales bacterium | reverse complement strand
CAGCCGCCGCGCCATGAAGATGAGCTCCTTGGCCTTCGCCACGCCCACCAGCCGCGTGAGCCGCTGCGTACCGCCGGCGCCCGGGATGATGCCGAGCTGCACCTCCGTGAGCCCCAGCGTCGCCTCCACGGCGGCGATGCGCAGGTCGCAGGCCAGCGCCAGCTCCAGCCCGCCGCCCAGTGCGGCGCCCTGCACCAGCGCGATGGTCGGCCGGTCGAGCGACGACAGCTGCGAGGCCAGCGCCTGCAGCCGCGGCACAAACTGCCGCACCTGCTCCTCGCTCATGGTGGCCCGCTCCTTGAGGTCGGCGCCCGCGCAGAAGCCCTTGTCGCCCGCGGCCGCCAGCAGGCAGACCCGCCACGAAGGGTCGGCTGCAGCAGCCGTCAGCGCAGCCTCGAAGGCCTGCACAAGCTCGAGCGAGAGCGCGTTAAGCCGGTCGGGCCGGTTGAGCGTGAGGAGCAGCGTGCCGCCACGCCGCTCCACCAGGACGGCAGGCTGCATCAGAGCGTCTTCCATGTCCCCGACTTCCCGGACTGGCTGTAGCGATACAGCCGTGAGTTAAGCGTCGCGCCGAAGTCATTCTCGAGCCGGCCCGAGATGCGCAGCAGCGCCTCCAGACTCACCCCCGTCTCGATGCCCGCGTCGTCCAGCACATAGAGCAGGTCTTCGGTGCCGAGGTTGCCTGAGGCGCCCGGCGCGTAGGGGCAGCCCCCCATGCCGCCGATGGAGCTGTCGAAGGTGGTCACACCCACCTCGAGCCCCGCCAGCGCGTTGGCCAGCCCCGTGCCACGCGTGTCGTGAAGATGCAGCGCGATCCGTTCGGTGCCGAACTGGGCGAGCGCCCGCGCCGCGCCGGCCCGCACCTGAAAGGGGGTTCCCATGCCGGTCGTGTCGCCGAAGCTCACCTGCATGCAGCCCATCTCGAGCAGCGACGCGGCCGTCTCGAGCACTCGGTCGAAGGAGACGCGGCCCTCGTAGGGGCAGCCGAAGACGGTCGAAATGTAGCCCCGCACCTGCATGCCGTCGGCCAGTGCCGGCGCCACGATCTCGCGGATGCCGGCGAGGCTCTCGCCGATGCTCCGGTTGAGGTTCTTCTGGTTGTGGGTCTCGCTCGACGAGAGGAAGACCGCGATGTCGCGGGCGCCTGCCTCACAGGCCGCCTCGAACCCCTTCTGGTTGGGCACCAGCGTCCAGTAGCGCACCCCCTCCACCTTGCGGATGCGGCGGAGCACCTCTGCGGTGTCGGCCATCTGCGGGATCCACTTGGGGTGCACGAAGCTCCCCACCTCCACGTCGCGCAGGCCGGCATCCACGAGGCGGTGGACGAGGTCGACCTTCTGGTCGGTCGTCAGCCGCACACGCTCGTTCTGCAGGCCGTCACGCGGGCCCACCTCCACGAGGGAGACGCGAGCGGGGATGCCCGAGGGGACCGCGCTCATCGTGGTTAGGGCTGCTTCTGGAGCGTGACGAGGTCGCTCACCACCTGCGTGCCATCGAGGATGGCATCCACGGAGCTGTCGGCGAACATCTGCTGGCGGCCGAAGGAGAGCGCGTAGGTGTTGACCAGACCGTAGCCCCTCGCCTTGTTGAGCGTGGAGCAGATTCCCAGCGCGAAGGTCTCGTGGCAGCCGCCTGCGAAATCGACCCAGGTGACCGGCTTGCCCGGCATCTGGGCAAAGGTTGCGGCGTGGCCCACGTCGTCGTTGGAGCCGCTCATGAGCAGTACGGGGATGTTGACGGAGAGCAGGCCGTCGTCACTGCGCCAATCGGCGCCCATCCGGCCAGCCATGGGCACAACCGCGATGGCGCGGGGCTCGGGGAAGCCGTTCTCGAAGAGGGCGACACGCTCAGGCGTGCAGTCGGGAAACTCGCCGTTTTCGCACTTCTGCTGGATGAGCGTGGTGTCGTAGGTGCCGCCGGCCAGGGCCCAGGCATCGAAGGAGCCGAAGCTGTGGCCCGAGATGACAACCCGCGAGGTGTCGGCGATGCCGGCGAGCCAGGTGGCGTCGGGGAGCGCCTCGAGCTGGTCGATGGCGACGATAACGTCGGTGGGCCGCTCCGCGTAGAAGGCGAGCGGGCGCGGGTTCACATCCTGGTTGAAGAGGTTGTTGGTGTGGTCGGGGGCCACGGCCACCCAGCCGTGCGAGGCGAGGTGGCGCATGAGGTCGGAGGAGCTTCCGCCGTAGGCCTGCGAGCCGTGCGAGTGGGCCCAGACGGGGTACTTGCCGCTCGGGTAGACGGGCGGCGCAGGCGGCGCATCCACATAGACGTCGGTGTCGCGGAAGAGCGCCAGGTTGAGGTAGTTGGGCGAGGTGGCCGTCTTCTCGGTCGCGGGGTACCAGATGTTGATGCCGATGGTCCGCTGCTCGCCGTTGCCGGGCGAGGTGTAGGTGACCTCCCAGTGGCGGTAGCCGACCACAAAGGGGCCTGCCTCGCCGACGGGCCAGCTCAGCGGAGCGGTCAGGTCGAAGGTGGGGCCGGTGTCGCCGCTGCCCGTGTCGCCGGAGCCGGTGGTGTCGCCGGAGGCCTCGGTCGTGTCGCCGGAGCCGGTGGTGTCGCTCGTGTCGGTGGTATCGGCGCCCGAACCCGAAGTGTCGGCGGTCGACGTCTCCTTGTCGTCGGAGCTACAGGCGGCAAAGAGCAGGAGCGAGGCAATGTACCAGTGACGCATCGGCGATTCCTTCGAGCAGGACGAGGTTGCGGCCTGCCTATCACAGTTCGCGCGGGGTCACCAAACCCGCCGACGGCGCACCGCGCCATGACCGGGCGCTGGCCAAATCTGCTTGCCTCCGCGCGCGTTACGTGGCCTACTGCACGCCGTCTTCCTCCACGCTTCTCTTTGGAGCCGCCATGTCTGCCATCAACCGGCTCCTCCTCGCCGGCGCCACCGTTGCACTCACCACCCTCGCCGCCGCTGGCGCAGAGGCCCGCGCCTTCCGCGTGACGCAGCTCCCCAACGGCGGAGCCTTCAACTGCGCCACCTGCCACACGACGCCGTCCGGCGGCGCCCGCAACAGCTTCGGCACAGCCGTATCCGACGGCATCACCACCAGCGTCTTCACCGCGCCCGCGGGTTGGGGCCCGGTCCTCGCCGGACTCGACTCCGACGGCGACGGCTTCACCAATGGCCAGGAGCTCGGCGACCCCAATGGCAGCTGGACCGTCGGCGACCCGAACCCCACCTTCGACGCCACCAACCCCGGCAACGCGACCAGCTTCCCCCCCGTAACCGACCCTGACGTCGGCTCCGACACGGGCGCAGATGCCGGCACCGACGCGACGGAAGACTCCGGCGCCGACACCGCGGTTGAGCCCGACACCACCGTCGACCCCGACACCACCGTAGAGCCCGACACCACCGTCGATCCTGACACCACCGTTGCACCCGACTCCGGCACCGAAGACGCCGCTGCCGACACCGGCAGCACCAGCGCCACCGACGACGCCAAGAAGGCCAGCGACGACGGCTGCTCCGCGGCCGGCAACGGCAGCGCCTCGCTGCTCGGCCTCCTCGTCCTGGCCCTGCTGGCCCGCCGCCGCCGGGCGTGAGCGAACTCACCCTCGACCAGCTCATCGCCGCCGCAGCGGAGCGGGCCCACCTCCTCTTTGAAGGGACCGAGGTGGCCCACCGCTCCTGCGGCATCACCATCGCGGAGACCTTCGGCCGCGCGACCGCGCCCTACCAGGCGCTCAGGCGGGGCGGCATCACCGGCTGCGGCGAGTGCGGCGCCATCCGCGCCGGCGAGCTCGTGCTCGGAGAGCTGCTCGGAGACCCCGACCCGACCGGGACCGTCACGCCCGCGCTCCGGACGGCAGCCTTCCGCTACCGCGAGCTCTGGCAACAGGCTGTCGATCGCGGCGCTGCCACCACCGTGGTCTGCAACGACCTCACAGGCCAGTTCGGCGACTTCACAGGCCCCGACCGTCGCGCCTTCTGCACCCGCATCGCCACTGCGGTGGCCGGCTGCGTGGCCACCACGCTGGCCGAGCAGCAGGCACTGCCGGCGCTGCCGCCGCGACCTGCCCGATAACGCAACCAAAAGATCGGAGGAACCCTGCCGATCCGACGGTCTGGCAGGCACCGCCTCTCGCAGCCCGCCTCCATTTCCTCTAGGCAGCGGAGGAATTGCAGCTGCCCGCGTCACGATGTCGTCGTCACGGGGTAACACGCCGGAGCTCCGCGCATGAAGTCCACTCTCGCCTCCCTCCTCCTGCCGGGCCGCACCGCTGCCGCCCTCCTCGCCCTCACGCTGCTGGCAGCCTGCGCAGGCGGCGAGACCACGACCGACACGACCGCGCCCACCTGCGGCGACGGCCTCGTGACGCTGACGGAAGAGTGCGACGACGCCAACACCGCCCCGGGCGACGGCTGCAACGACATCTGTGAAATCGAGCGGAACTTTGAGTGCACGGGCGTGCCGAGCAGCTGCGTCGATCTGAGCGGCGACACGGGCACGGGCGACACCTCTTTTGATACGGGCGCAGACACGGGGACGGACACCACCATCGACGACACCACCGTAGATGACACCGCCGCTGACACCACTTCAGACACCGCTGCTGATACCACTGCAGACACCGCGCCCGACACCACCGTCGATACCACGCCCGACACCACCGTCGACACCACCGACACGACGGTCGACGACACCGCGCCCGACACCACCGTCGACACCACGCCCGACACCACCGTCGACACCACGCCCGACACCACCGTCGATACCACGCCCGACACGACCGTCGATACCACGCCCGATACCACCCCGCCCCCCGTCTGCGGCGACGGCGTCGTGGGCTTCGGCGAGGGCTGCGACGACGGTAACCTCACCGGCGGCGACGGCTGCTCCGACCTCTGCGTCGTGGAGGCCCGCTACGCCTGCTCGGGCTCGCCCAGCCTCTGCGTCATCAACCTCTGCGCCGGCGTGAGCTGCGGCGGTCTTGCCGGCAGCTGCGAAGTGGCGACCTGCAACCCCGCCACCGGCCTCTGCGAGGTGCGCGACGATGCCGACGGCGCCACCTGCAGCGACGGCAACCTCTGCACCACGGGCGACCGCTGCACCGCCGGCCTCTGCGCGGGCGCTCCGGTCGTCTGCGCCGACAGCGGCGGCGGCTGCAGCACCGGCATCTGCAACCCCGGCACCGGCGCCTGCGACGGCGTGGCCCAGCCTGACTGCACCGCCTGCGCGGGCGGCGGCTTCTGCGCCGGCGGCGAGTGCGGCGGCCTGCCGCAGACCCCCGCCTACACCTTCGAGAGCGCCACCGACGCGGCCGCCTTTGCCATGACCGGCAACCAGCCCTGGCGCATCGACACCACCACCGACCACACCGGCACCGGCGCGCTCCGCTCCGGCAACATCGGCAATTCGCAGACCAGCACCGCCACGCTGGCGGTCAACCTCCGCGCAGCCGGCCAGCTTCGCTTCTGGGTCAAGGCCAGCACCGAGAGCTGATGCGACCGCCTCTCCCTCACCACGAACGGTGTGGTCGATCCCACCAGCTGGCTTGGCACCGTGAACT